>NZ_JBFBBS010000062.1:0-24522 GCF_040682835.1 Streptomyces sp. NPDC051104
GCTTGCATATCGCGCAGCGATATGCAAGCGAACAACCGTGCTGCGCACGGTTGTTGCGCTCCCGCTCCGCGGGAGCGCTGGCGAGACGCTGCGCGTCTCGCGCAATCTGCATGCTGCGCATGCAGATTGACGCTCCGTCCGCTGCGCTCCCGGAGCTGTAAGGGCTGCGCCCTTACAGGGGTCTTCCGCTTCGCTCCAGACCTTGGGCGGGTCCGCTGCGCTCCCCGCTTGACGGTCCTTCCGGCTGCGCCTCCAGAACCGTTGGGGCCCGCTGGCGCGGGCCGGGCTGGCTGCGAGATGGGGGTCGCTCGTTCGCGTGGATTCCAGTGTAGTGGCTGCATCAGGTTGATTCAGTGCATGTACTGTTGGTGGAAACGCGGGACACCCCCCAACCACCCGGGAACCTCCCCGGAATTCCGAGAGGAACGACCGTAGATGACCGGTCACCACGAATCTACCGGGCCCGATACCGCGCTGAGCAGCGATTCTCTGCACCGGGTGACGCAGTACCAGACGGCAGGTGTGAACGACCGGTTGAAGGTGTTCGCGCTCCTGGAGGCGCAGGGCGTGCCTGCGAGCGGGGCGGACGACCTGGTGGCCGGGACGGCATGGCGCCGGCCTCGCGGGGTGAGGTGTTCGCGGGCGGCTGGGATGACGGTGTGACGGCCGTGAGCGAGGCCCTGGTGGGCATCGCGGACCGGGAGTGGTCCCGGCGCGGCGGCCGGTCGGTCGGGGCCGCTGAACTGGCTGTAGATCTCGCGGACGTGAGGCAGCGTGAGCGGACCGACCTGGTGCGGCTGGAAAGGTTCGTCCGGGAGAGCGTGCTGCCGCGTACCCACCCGCACACCACGGCGCGGCGCCGGGTGCTGGAGGCGTTGGGCGAGGCCGGCGGTCTGTGCGCGGCGCGGACGCGGAACGCAGACGGAGACGTCATCGTCTGCACGCTCGATGCCGGGCACTACGACCCGGACGACAAGCCGCCCTTCAGGGACGGAAAGCCCGGCGGCTGGCACAAGGCGGATGCGTCGATCTGGAACGACTCGGGCGCGGCCTGTATGCCGCACGTAGCCCTCTGAAAAACCACATGAACTGACCACTCGGGGAGGCAAGGAAATGTCAGCGATTCAGCTCAAGGAACACCAGGTAGATCAGCGCTCCGCGTTTCGCAAGTGGGTGGGATTCCCCGCAAGGTCATCTGTGCCCCCGCAAGGTGCCCGGGGCACGATCGTGTCAGCGACCGGCTCGGGCAAGACGATCACGGCCGCCGCGTGCGCGCTGGAGTCGTTCGCGGACGGCCGGATCCTCGTGACCATCCCCACCCTGGACCTGCTCGCGCAGACCGCCCAGGCGTGGCGGCTGGTGGGCCACCGGTCCCCGATGGTGGCGGTGTGCTCGCTGGAGAACGATCCGGTGCTGAAGGAACTGGGAGTGCGGACCACCACCAACCCGATCCAGCTCGCCCTGTGGGCGGGGTCCGGGCCGGTGGTCGTGTTCGCCACGTACGCCTCCTTGGTGGACCGCGAGGACATCGACGCACCCGAGGGCCAGCGGAAGGTCCGCGGGCCGCTGGAGGCCGCTCTGGCGGGCGGGGAGCGGCTCTACGGCCAGCGCATGGCCCCGTTCGACCTCGCGATCGTCGATGAGGCTCACGGCACCGCTGGTGATCTTGGGCGGCCGTGGGCGGCGATCCACGACAACGCCCGTATCCCGGCGGACTTCCGGCTCTACCTGACCGCCACGCCGCGCATCCTCGCCGCGGCCCGCCCGCGTAAGGGCGCGGAGGGCCAGGAGGCGGAGATCGCGTCCATGGCCGATGACCCGGAGGGCACCTACGGCGCGTGGCTCGCCGAGCTCGGACTCTCGGAGGCGATCGAGCGCGAGATCCTCGCGGGGTTCGAGATCGACGTCCTGGAGATCCGCGACCCCTTCCCCGTGCTCGGGGAGTCTGAGGAGGCGCGGCGCGGCCGGCGCCTGGCGCTCCTGCAGACCGCGCTCTTGGAGCACGCCGCCGCGTACAACCTGCGTACGGTCATGACGTTCCACCAGAAGGTGGAGGAAGCGGCGGCGTTCGCGGAGAAGCTGCCGGAGACGGCTGCCGAGCTGTACCTCAACGACGCCACCGACGACGACCTGGCCGCCGCCGACAAGCTGCCGAAGTCCTCCATCGACGCGGAGTTCTACGAACTCGAGGCCGGCCGCCACGTCCCGCCGGACCGCGTGTGGTCGGCGTGGCTGTGCGGCGACCACCTCGTGACCGAGCGGCGCGAGGTCATCAGGCAGTTCGCCAACGGCATCGACGCCGCCGGTCGCCGGGTGCACCGCGCCTTCCTCGCCAGCGTTCGCGTGCTCGGGGAGGGCGTGGACATCACCGGCGAACGGGGGGTCGAGGCCGTCTGCTTCGCGGACACCCGCGGCTCCCAGGTGGAGATCGTGCAGAACATCGGCCGCGCGCTGAGGCTCAACAAGGACGGCAGCACGAAGGTGGCCAGGATCATCGTGCCGGTGTTCCTGGAGCCCGGCGAGGACCCGACCGACATGGTCGCCTCCGCCAGCTTCAAGCCGCTCGTGGCCGTGCTCCAGGGCCTGCGCAGCCACGATGAGCGCCTGGTCGAGCAGCTCGCCTCCCGCGCCCTCACCAGCGGCAAGCGCAAGGTCCACGTCCGGCGTGACGAGGACGGGCGGATCGTCGGGGCCGGCGGGGAGGGTGACGGCGAGGACCAGGAGCAGGACGACACGCAGGCCGCTGCCGAAGCGGCGCTGCTGCACTTCTCCTCTCCGCGCGACGCGGCGACGATCGCGGCGTTCCTGCGCACCCGGGTCTACCGGCCGGAGTCGCTGGTGTGGCTGGAGGGCTACCAGGCCCTCATCCGCTGGCGGGCAGAGAACGAGATCACCGGCGTCTACGCCGTCCCGTATGACGTTGAGGTCGAGGTCGGCGTCACGAAGGACTTCCCCCTCGGGCGGTGGGTGCACCAGCAGCGCAAGGCGCTGCGGGCGGGTGAGCTGGAGGACCGGCGCAAGGTCCTCCTGGACGCGCCGGAGGCCGGGATGGTCTGGGAGCCGGGCGAGGAAGCGTGGGAAGCCAAGCTCGCCGCGCTCCGGTCGTTCCGGCGGGCCACCGGACACCTCGCGCCGCGTCAGGACGCGGTGTGGGGCGAGGGCGAGGCGATGGTGCCGGTCGGGCAGCACATGGCCAACCTCCGGCGGAAGGGCGCGAAGAACGGCCTGGGCAAGGACCCGGAGCGGGCCGCCGTGCGCGCGTCGCAGCTGACGGAGATCGACCCGGACTGGGACTGCCCGTGGCCGCTGGACTGGCAGCGGCACTACCGCGTCCTCGCGGACCTGGTCGACGCCGACGGCCACCTGCCCGAAATCCTGCCCGGCGTACTCATGGACGGCGATGACATCGGACGATGGCTCCAGCAGCTGTGCAAGCCGGGCGCCTGGGCACAGCTGTCGACCGAGCAGCAGGAACGACTGTCCCGGCTGGGCGTGCAGCCCACCCAGACACCATCACCCGCCCCCGCCCCGGCCAAGCGCGCGGCGCAGGGCCCGAGCAAAGCCCAGCAGGCATTCCAACGCGGCCTGGCAGCCCTCGCGCAGTGGATCGAGCGAGAAGGCGCGGACCGGCCGGTACCACGCGGCCACAGCGAAGAGATTACGGTCGACGGCGCGACGGAGCCGGTGATCGTCAAGCTGGGCGTGTGGATCTCCAACACCAAGTCGAGGAGGGACAAACTCACCCAGGAGCAGCTGAACGCCCTACGGGAGCTGGGCATGCAGTGGGCGTGACACCGACCGTCAGCGGAGAGTCCCACGGCGGATCAGATGCGCGGGCGCCACCGGGCGAATGGGCGGCCCGCGGCTCTGCTGTTGGCCTTTGCGGCACGCGGCGAACGAGACCAGCGGCGAACCACTGCACGAGGGGGTGGCGGCCAAGTGGACCGGCATCTGCGCTTAGTTGGTGTGTCTACCCATCCGCCGTTGGAGGGGAAGGGATCAGGGTCGGGCAGGATGAGCACTCATGACGGGTGGGAAAGACAAGCTGATGGAGTTGCTGCGGCGCGCCGGGCTGCACATCGCGGGTGACTGGAAGACCGAGGAGGTAATGCCGCCCCGGGCCGCGTGGCGCCCGGTCGTCGCGGGAGAAGCCAGGCCGACCGTGAGTGTGAGGGCAGACCGAGCGGACCTGGTCGCCGAGCTCAATGCGCAGTGGCACCGGCTCGGGACCGAGAGCGGGATCTTCGGCGGGGACGGTGTCTTCCTGATCGACGTCGCGGGCAACTGGACAGGCTGCGCGCCCAGGCCTTGGACGCGGGTGCAGCTCACGGAGCAGTGGAACCTCGCCGGAGTTTTGGGTGAGCGGCCCGGGCAACCGGAGTTCGTCACCCTCTCGATGGACGGGGACACCCTGCTGGGGGTGACCACTGAAGAAGACGAGGTATGGCTGATCGTCGTGGACCACCTGCGCAAGCGGCAGGAGGCAGCCGCTCGGGCGGCGGCCCAGGAGAGCCCGCGGGAGCGGGCAACCGCTTGGACATCGCTGTTTCAGGGGCCGGGACCTTCCAAGAGGGTGCAGGAGATGTGGGCGCACGGGCTGGCACTCAACCCGGCCACCCCCGATGATCTGCGTGCCCGTCTCCTTGGTGTGTCGCACTTCCTCCTGTGGCGGCGTCTGCCTGCGGCGGTCGTCGAGGCGGCCATCATCCACCCGGATGGGAAGGTGCGGCAGTTGCTGGCCGAAGCCCAGCCGGGCCTCACAGCGGAGCAATGGACTCGCCTGATCCTGGGCGAGCGGGAATCCCGGCCCCGCTGGATCCTCACCCTGCTGGCGGCGGACCGGCGCGCCGAGCTCACCGACACCGCCTACGAGCAGCTCGCCGCGGATCCTTCCGTCCGGGTCCGGGAAGAGACAGCCCGCCTTCGCGGACTGCCCGTACGAATACTGACCGCGCTGGCTGGCGACGACGATCCCTCTGTACGCGCCTCAGCCTGCCAAAGGGCCTGGCCTCATCTGGACGGCCCGGCCCGGCGCAAGCTTCTGAGCGACCCTTCCGGCAAAGTGCGCGTCGAGGCACTGTTGCTGCATCACCGGAAGCAGCCGATGCCCCGCTCGGTGTTCGAGACCGAAGGAGTCCGGGACCGTGCAGTGGAGTCCTGCCGCCTCGAACGCGGCCTCGCCGAACACCTGGCCCGCCACGGCGAGCCGGCACAACGCTGCTCTCTCGCGGGCAACCCGCACCTGGACCCGGACCTGGTCGGACTTCTTGCCCAGGACCCTGACAAAAACGTCCGCTTCGTGGTGGCCACACGCGCCGACATCACCGAGGAGCAGCGGGCGGGCATCCCCATCGACTTCGACCCGCGCGGGCACTACTACCCGCTCGGCTGGGTCATGGCACTGCACAAGGATCCCGGCGCCATGCGCCGCCTGGCCGCCTCCCCTCACCCCCTGATACGCAGGAGCGTTGCCCGAGCCCGGCACCTCCCTGCGGACGTCGTCGAACGCCTCGCCCGCGACGACGACCGCGTCGTCCAGCTCTTCCTCGCGGAATCCTGCGACGACGCGCCCGCTGACATGCTCCTGCGGGTGTGGCAGTGGTGGACCGGCAGCCTCAGTACCCCCGACCGCCCTCACGGCCACCCCAACTTCCCCCGCCGCGACCTGCTGCGCTACGCCAACGACCCGAACGCCAGAATGCGCCAGCTGGCCTTGGACGACCCGGAGTCCACGCCAGAGCTGGTGGAGACGTTCAGCCGGGACAGCAACGAGGAAGTACGGCACCGGGCCGCGTCCGACCCACGCCTTTCGCCCGCATCAGCGGTCCGGCTGCTCGACGACCCGCACGAACGTGTCCGCTACGCCGCCGCCCTGCATCCAAGGCTGCCCGCCCGCGTGCTGATCCGGCTGCTGCGGGACGCCGACACCGCACAAACCGCAGCCCGACACCCCGCCCTGCCCGTCCCCGTCATGGAACAGATGCTCCAGCGGATCCAGCCCCCGGCCCCGGTCACACCAGAACCGTAAAAAGCCGTCATGCCTCCGGCGCATCGCGGCGGACCTGCAACGCGTCTCACCAGTGACGGAAGTGGTGTGGCCTCGCCCGGCACGACGTCCCTCTCCCGCTCCACCTGGCAGTCCCGGCCCCCGTAGGATCACACGGCCTGGATGTGTGCGGCATCCATTCGGTCCAGGCCTCCATCCGGCGTGACTCTTCCGCCTCATGCCTGGTGGGACTCGCGGTACCGAAGGACAGCACCCGGGGCGCCGGCGAGGTCCGTCCTGACGCGCGCCGCCAGCTTGTCGCCGGTGCTCCCCAAGGGGCTCGTAGCCTGCGTCATCCGGCGCTGTCCCGAGAATGCAGAAACTGGCAGGCAGGGGCAAGCGATGCGGGAGAACTGACGCTACGGACCGTGGGGTGCCGGCCCTGCCAGCTGGTCGCTTGGGGAGGCGGACGTGGGACAAATCGGGCAGGGACTGGAGCGCGCGTTGCGCACCCGGCCCATTCCCTCAAGCACCGAGTCCCGCCTACGTTTTCTGCTGGCGACGCACCAGGGTTCCACCCGGAAGGTGGCCACGGTGTTGGGGGTCTCGCAGCGCACTGTGCAGCGGTGGGTGACAAAGAGATCCGAGGCACGTCGTCCGCCGGGTCCGCTGCAGGTCCGGGCGATCGAGGAAGCGGTTCTGGCTCGGTGGCAGCCCCGGGTACGGGCCCGTCGGCGTGCCCAGGCAGAGGCGGAGGGCTTCGTCTTCCATACCCGTGCGCGATTCGGGTTCGCGGCTCCTGCGGGGTCCTCGGACGATCCGCGGGTGCGGTGGATCACCCAGGACCTGCCGGGAGAGGTAGCCCGGGAGCTGTTCGCCGCTCGGGATGCCGGTGCGGGTGAGCAGCAGCAGACGGTGATACTCGCCCGTGCGCTGGGGCACGCCTACTTTCGCGAGTGGGGCCGCCGGGCCCACGGCCTGCACGTGGCTTTCAGCGACGTCGAGTTCGCCGACTTCTCGATCGGATGAGCCTGCCCCTTCGAGCGAAAGTCAGGGTGTGTCAGCGTCGTGAGGGCCTGACGCGACTGGCCGGCACCGCTTCGTACCTCTCGGCTTCCTGCCGCTCGCGCCAGTCCCACTCCATGCGGCCGACGGGGCCGTTGCGGCGGGCTGTGGGCGGCTGGGGCGGGCGCAGTCTGGCCGTCTCTGCCATGCGTAGCAGGTGCCCGCGGTCACCTGGCGCGGCGAGCAGTTCCTGGTCCTCGCCAGATACGAGCCGGGCGAAGCAGGCCGCGGCCCGCAGGAAGACGCTGGCCCAGGGTGGTACGGGGTAGGCGGCGCAGCCGTCGGTGTAGCGGGCGCGGTCGTGCAGGGCGAGCGTGGCTGCGGCGTCGTCGTAGTCGCGGGGGCCGGCGGTGGCGAGTTGCTGGAGGGAGGCGCCGGTGATCAGTGCGGCGGCGAGGGCCGCGGCCAGGCGAGGGTGTGCGGTCGCCGCGTGCAGCCGGTGGGCGACTCGCTGGGCGGTGGGCGCGGTGAGAGGCACGGGTGGGGGGCGGTGCCGCCAGGCGATCGGCGGTGGTGTGCACGGGGCGGTGCAGGGGCGGGGGCTGTCGTAGGAGACGAGGCGGTCCAGTGCGGGCAGGGTGAGCCACCGGCTGGCCGGCGCGGCGGGCTCGTCTGGGGGCGGGGGTTCGGCGATAGGCGTGCCGTAGTAGTGGCGGCGGGCAGCCTCGATGTCGGCGGTGACGGAGTAGTCGGCCGTCCGCAGAGCCTGGTGCAGAGCGGCGGGAAGGTGAGGGCGGTGGCAGACCAGGGTCAGGTGGATACCGGTGCGGGCCTGCAGCTGCAGAAGGCGCATCGTGCGGCGGGCAGTGAGGCGGTGAGCGCGCAGGACGGTCAGCCTGGTGACGGGCAGAGCGGTCAGCCAGGCCGTGGCGGCTTCCCAGGCGGGCTGACGGCCGCCGGGAAAGCAGCCCGGGAGCAGGGGCGGTTTACCCAGGGCGACGAGAAGGTCGTGGGCGAGGCCGGCCTCGCTGGTAGTGCCCGGGCCGGGGTGCAGGGTGATCCGGCCGGACGGCGGATGGTGGGCGGCCAGAGCGGTGTGCGTATGCAGCGTGTCGTCGTGATGGTCGAGAACCACGGTGACGGACGGCAGCGGCGAGGCAGGAGGCATGGACGGTGTGGTCAGGCGAGGCGGCTGAAGGCCCAGCGCAGCAGCTCCTGGTCCACGCGCGGGCGGCCGGTGCGTGCCAGGGCAGTGCGGGTGTGGGCGGTCAGCTGGGCCCAGGCCCGGAAGTTGCCGTGCGCGGCATGCTGGTCGGCGAACGTGATGTCCTCGGGGCCGGCGTCGGCCCAGACCGGGTGGAACAGCGGGATCACCTCAAGGACCTCGTCGGGTGTGAGTCGGGTGAACTGCTGCCAGATGAAGACACGGGAGGACAGCATGGGTTCGCGGCGCAGCACAGTGTGGCAGCCCGCGCCACCGACGAAGATGATCGCGAGCTGGGTGGAGGGCTCGTCCCACAGATAGCGGAAGTACTCGAACGCCTCACCGTTGAGCCACTGGGCCTCATCGACAAGGAAGGTGCGGGGGCGTTCGGCCAGAGCCGTCTTCAGCAGACGGTCGAACTCGCTCGGGTGGCGCGGTGGCTCGCCGGCCAGGTCGAGGGCGGTGAACAGCTCGTAGCGCACCGCGCGGGCGGTGGGCCGGGCCCGGAAAGTGATCTTGCGGACGTCCTCGCCGGCGGGTTCGAGTTCGCGCAGGCAAGTGTTGACGGCGAGGGTCTTGCCGAAACCGGCGCCGCCGTGGATGCACATCATCGCGCGAGCAGCGACGGTGTCGGCGATGTTCTCGCGGGCGGTGAGCAGGGCGCGGGTGGTGACCACGGATGCGTCGGGCAGGTCGACGTACTGGTAGGTGGCCGCGGTCACGAGGCATCTCCGTCTTCGTCGGTGGTGAAGGGTACGGCCTGTCCGGCCGGGCCGTCGGGGACTGCAGGGGCGAAGTCACGGCCTGGCGGGAGCGGGGCGGGGCGGGCCGGAGTGGTCAGCGCGGCCAGAGAGGGCGGGGTGCGCCAGTCGGCCGGGGGTGCGGCGTGCGGGATGACGTCCGGCAGCGCGAGCTGCGCGAGGTCGGATTCAGCAGTCTGAGCGAGTTCGGCCTCGGCCTGCGCGGTGGTCAGCGCGCCGAGCCGCCGAGGGGGCTCGGCCTGGGTAGCGGCGGCATAGCGCTCGCGCCGCGAGGCCTCCAGGTCCTTCTTCAGGCGGCGCGCACGGGCGGCCCGCGTTTTCCGTACGGCACTGACCTGTTCCTCGGTGGCCTGATCGGCCAGGTCCGCGGGACCGAGGTAGCGGCCAGTGGCGGCGTGGTAGACCTCGATGCGGTGGTCGTGGTGGGGCATGAAACGGATACGGACCTGAATACCGGCCTGGCCGGTCATCCACGGACCCACGTAGTCGCGTTTCCTGAAGCGAATGCCGCGGGTGGTCAGCATGCGGGCACCGGCGTCCTCCAGGGTGAACGTCCACAGATCCGCGGCCGGCACGTCCCGCAGCGGGGTGGGATCGTCCTGCCACGCCTGAAGCGGAGTCCTGCCCCGCAACGGCGCCGGGCGGTGCTCGGTGTTCCACCAGAGCGTCCAGGCCAGAAGCTGGGTGGTGAAGTCCTCGAAGCCCAGCAGCACTTCGTCCTTTGGACGGAAGGAGCGTTTGCCGGGGCGCGGCTGGCGGGCGTAGCCGGGCAGCGCGGCCAGGAACATGCTCTCCACCGCCCGGTTCAGGCCCTCCACGGTGCCCTTGAGGTGGGGGGTGTAGGCGGGCAGGTCCTCCACCGTCACGTCCAGGAGATCGAACGCGGCGGTCACCGTCCGGGACAGGAAGTCCTTGCCACGGTCCACCCGTACCTTCTCGGGCACGCCGCCGAACGGGCCGTAGGGTTCCTCACGCAGGACCGCGGAGCGCAGCGCGGCCAGCACCGACTCCCGCGACGGATCCCCCGGCGTGACCGCGACGCCGGTGACCGCGTTCGTCGCGCAGTCGGTGAACCAGGTGATCCACGGCCTGCGGGCCTTGCCCTCGACGTCGACCAGCACCGGGGCCTGCATGTGGTCTGTCTCCCACACCTGGTTCCGCCAGCCCCGCGGCCGGGCCAGGAACACATCATGCTTGCGCGCCGCCCGCTCCCCACCTGCAAGCCCGGCCCGCTCCCCCGGCGTCAGATCACGGCGGATCGCCCGGTGCAACGTCGTCAGCGACGGTGCGTCTGCAGGCGGACACTGCCTGGCAGCACGCAGGACCAGTTCGCGGTGGACCGCCCGCACGTTCCCCTTCCACAGCGCCAACAGTCCACGGACCTCGGGCGTGACCGTGAACCTTGCATCGACCCGGGAGCGTGCGCCGGGGTTGGCGGCCGCTCTCTCATCGCTCTGAGCGGCGGCCAGCCAGCGCCACACCGTGCGCTCCGACACTCCAAGCGCGTCCGCGGCCACCCGTACATGGACTGCTGTCAGCTTCTTCCCTGCCCGCAGTGCGAGCAGCCGCCGCACGGCCGGACCGCGCAGCGCCGTCCTCGACGCCGCAGGCAGTCCGCCGTCTGGGCGGATGGCGTCACCGTCCTTCAAGTCAGCTCCCCTCACGCGGGCGGGACATCGTGTGCTTGCCGGTGGCCGGGAGCATGCGATCGCCCCCCGTTGCTTGCAGGAGCGCTCCGTTCACAGGGGCGGCGCGACCCGCTTAAACAGCCGCCTCAGCAAGGCCCGGTCGATGGATGCGTCAGCGGTGGTGAGCAGCGCGTTCTGCAGGTGCGCCGTCAAAGCGGCCCACGTGCGGAACGTGCCGTGCGCGCACGACCGGTCGATCCACGTCAGGTCCGGGGCCGGGACGGTGCGCCACAGCGGATGGAAGCCGGTCACCACGGTCGCCACTTCCGCTCCGGTCAAGCGTGGAACCTCCTGCCACGCGCCAATCCGCGATGCCAGCTGCGGCAGCCGGGACAGCGCCCGCTCGCTGCCCGCCCCGCACAACACCAGCGTGATCCGTGTGCCGGGGTGATCCCACAGGCCCTGCAAGTACTCCAGACACGGCACGGGCAGGCGCTGTGCCTCATCGACCACCAGCACCCGCGCCTCACTCAAGGCCCCCGTGACCGCGGCGTCGGCCAGCGCCGACGTGTGCGGGAAGCGGCCCGCCAGCGCCAGCGCGTCGAATACCGCACGCCTCATACCGGCCACCGACGGGCGCACCGCTACCGGCACCCACGTCACCTTCCAGCCCGGAGGCACTGCGTGGAGCGCCATCCGCACGGCGGCGGTCTTGCCCCGGCCCGGGTCGCCGAACACACACACCGCACCCTGGGTCGCCATCGCCTGCCCGACCGCCTCGGCCACCGACCGCACCGACGACGTCCGCACCAGCTGCGCTCCCGCCGGCAACGCCGCCACACCTGCCAGCGCACCGTTCTCCCCCACCGGCAGGCTCCCGGTCGCCTCTGGTGCGAGACGCGGCAGCCGGCGCGCAGCCACTTTCGCCGCGCCTGCCTCACTCGGTCCGGCCAGGGCGAGGTCAGCCAGTGCCTGCCGCGTTTGCTGTTCTTCCCGCTCCCGCCGCGCCACCGCGCGGTCCGGCAGGACCCTGCCGGCCTGAAGGTCCCGGCGCACCACCCGGTGCAACGACGCCAGCGAGGGCACCTCGCCCCCGGCCGCCTTCAGATGCCGGTGCAGCGCCGCAACGTTCCCGCCCGCCTGCGCCAGCACCTCCCACGCCTGGTCGGACAACTCCAGCCGGGCCCGCGGCCTGCGCTCGACGCGGCCCTCGGTCCGCGCCGCATCCAGCCAGCGCCACACCGTGCGCACATTCACCCCGCCGACCTGGGCGCCCGCACGCACATGCGCCAAGGTCAACGCCCCGGCCGCCTCGAGCTCCAGCAGCCGCGCAACCAGCACCGGTCTGGACACCCTCAGCCCCGCCGTGACCTCACCCCACGCGCCCGGCTCCCCCACCCCGCCCCCTTCCGCCTGTGCAAGACCGACACGGACCACCGTGCAGCCGCGCAGTCCTCGGAAGGATCAGAAGTGCCGTTCTCAAGACAGTGGAGCGGAGCGGGGTGTACCTCCCCACGACAGCCACACCGCTACAGAAACCGCCCCACGACAGTGACCCCGCCCGTCCTCAACACCCGACCATCGAAAACACCCAGCCCTGATATGCCGTCACTGACACCCACCCACCGACACCAAACCGGCACATCGCAGCGGTCAGGGAGGGTTGAGCGACGGCGTCGGCCGCCTGACTCCAGTGTGGCGCACCGGAGGCGGCGAGAAGGACGTTTGTCACTCCTGGGCATGACGCGACGGCGAGGACGCACGCCTGTGCGGGGGTCAGGCCCGGCCGGATGAGGTCGGCGAGCTCCTCGTCGACCATGCCGGGGAGCTCCCCGCCGTGCAGCGGGGCCGACGCCATCACCCGCAGGCCCGCGCCGGCGGCGGCCGGGAGCGGACCCCGGCCGTGAAGGGCCTGCACGATCGGCGTCTTGGTGGAGCCGCAGGAGATCCTGGCCGAGCACATAAGGCACACCGTCGACCTGCTGCTCAGGCGCCGGGCCAGGGCGGCCTCGGCTCGGTTCCTCAGCGCGCGCCGCACCTGTCTCGCCCCGTACGGGCCGCCAACTGCACCCGCCGGATAATGGCCTGGCCTTCCTGGTCCGCAGGCCTCCGCTCGCCCGCCACACCCGCACAACAAGCAAGGCACTGCGTGCGCTGTGCTGCCGAACGAGGGGCATGCGGCGATGCGGTTCCCCGCCGTTGGAGGGTTCCCGCCTTCTGACGGCGGCGTTGCGCGTCGGCCGGGCCGACGCGCAACGCCCCACAAGTCCAGCAAGGGCCTCTCGCTGCTTGGCCGGTCGCCACCAAACGCCCAGGGTCACTGCCCGGGAGTGGTCCGTGCCGTCCCTGACGCTTGTGAGGCGTCGGTGAGGTCGGCGCCGGTGGCGGCGTCCCGCTGGAAGTGGTTGGTGCCGTGCCAGTCCAGGCACATGACGGTCGCGTCGTCCTGCAGGTGGCCGTCGTTGGCGTCGACGATCGCCGCGATGATGGTGCGGGCGGCCTCGCGGGCGGGTGCGCACGATCAGGTCGGGCAGGTTGAGGCTGCCTGCGTTGTGCTCCAGCATGCCGTCGGTCAGCATCACCAGCCGGTCCCCCGGACGCAGGTCCAGCGACTGGACCTGGTAGGTATGAGGGGCGTCGAAGCCGAACGGCATGTCGACAGCCGGAGTGATCTCCCGCACCTGGCCGTCCCGCATCCGCAGCGGCCAGGGGTGCCCAGCGTTGATGAACTCGGTCCTGCCGTCGATCAGGCTGATACGCAGGAGCTGGCCGGTGACGTAGCCCTTGTGGCCGTGCTCGCGCATGGCCTGGTCGGCCTGGCGGGCCTGTTCGGCGAGATCGGCACCGGCCCGCCGTGCCCGGCGCAGGGCGCCCACCGCGAGGGTGGCCAGTAGCGCGGCCTCGACATCGTGACCCATGGCATCGGTGACGGAGAGCTGGACGGTGTCCCGGTCGATCGCGTAGTCGAAGGTGTCACCCCCGACGTGGTCGGCCGGCTCCAGCGCCCCGGCCACCGCGAACTGCGCCGCCTCGCACGCCAGCGACGCCGGGAGCAGCCGGTGCTGGATCTCTGCGGCCAGGTTCAGGGGCTTGGTCCGGCGGCCCCACTGGTACACGTCGGTGAAGGACCGGTTGGCGATGACGATGTACGCCAGCGCGTGCGCGGTCTCGCCGATCTCCCGCATCACCTCCGCGTCGGGCGCCGCCGGCAGGAACAGTTCGAGGAGCCCGATGGCGTCCCCGCGGTTGGTCACCGGGGCCACGATCCGCACCAGAGCGCCCTCGCCCTCGTCCTCCACGCCCGGCCGCTGGGTGCGGATCACATCGTCGTACAGGGTGCCCCGCAGCGTGATCCGCCGGGCGGGTTCGTCGGTGTCAACGCTGCCCGCCACCCCCAGCCGTACGACCGAACTGCCGGTGAAGTCGGTGATCAGGAACGACACCGACACCGCTCCGAGGCGTTCCTGGAGCAGGCGCGCGACCACATCGACCGACTCCACTGGCGCCGCGGCCTCCGCCGCCTCCAACGTCCCCGCCAACGTCATCGCCCTGCCTCGGCCACTCCCGCCCCCGGGAAGCCGAGAGACCCGCCCACCATCCGGCCCTCCTACAGTCACAGCGACTCCTCCATTGCCCGATGCCGCTCAGAACTTCGCCCAGTGGCGCGGGAAATCAGTACCGATCCCGGTACCCGGACAGGTCACATTGCACCAACGAGCCCGACTTCTGCCCCTCAAAACACCGTTACTAGGTGGCTGCCAGGAGGATGGCCGCGTAGTGCGCGGCGAAGGCTGCGATGGTCAGAAGCTGTGTCACATCCTCTTTTCGCAGGTCACAGAGGCGTGGAGGATCGTAGTGATCCCGCTTGGCGTTCGGTTGGGCGTCGATGGTCGTCGTTCCGAACGGCACTGGCAGCGCTTTGGTTTTCAGGCGGCTGCGGGTGTGGTCGGCAACGCCTCGGCCTGGCGGCGGGGGCGGGCCAGGCGGCGGGACATGAGGGTGATGAAGGCCCACTGGATGTGGGCTTCGGCGTGGGACATCAGGCGTTCGTAGTCCCTGGCGTTTCGGCGGGCCCGCATCGTCCACGAGTTGCTCCGTTCCACCACCCACCTCTTCGGCAGCAGGACGAAGCCCTTGGCGTCCTTGGGGCGGGGGACGACCTTGATCGTGATGCCCAGGGTGTCCTGGGCCCAGGTGCTGAACTCCTCGCCTCCGTAGCCGTTGTCCGCCCAGACCAGGACGATTTCGGGGTGTTCTGCGTGGAGGCGGGTGAGCAGGATGCGGGCCGCGTCGCGGTCCTGGACGTCGGCGGGGGTGACGAGCAGGTCGACCAGCAGGCCGTCCTGGTCAACCAGGAGATGTCGCTTCCGGCCGTTGATGTGCTTGTTGGCGTCGTATCCGCGCGTCGCGTTCGACACGGTCTCCGCACCTTTGACGGACTGGGAGTCCACGATCACCCGGACCGGCCAGGGACAGCGCCGTCGGCGCAGCCGCAGCCGGCGGCGGAGCTGGTCGAGGATCCGCTTGAGGACGCTGGCCTTCGCCCAGCGGGCGAAGTAGCCGAACACGGTGCGCCACGGGATGCCGAAGTCGGCGGGCAGCGCCCTCCACTTCGCCCCGTTGTCGGTGATGTAGCGGATCGCATCGACCACGCGGCGCCGAGGCCACTTCTCCGGGGCACCGCCCTTCGGGGTCTGGCAGGCGGGAGTCGGGAGAAGGTCCTTGAGCAGGGCCCATTCGAGGTCACTTGTGTCGGAGGGGTAGTGGTAGCGGGGCAGAAGCATGACGGTGCCGGGCCGCGACCGGAAGATGGGGCCAACTGCGGGGGCGGTCGCGGCCCGTTGCCTCTCGTGTCTCGGTTCACTCCAGGTTGGCCAGGAGCTGAAGGGTGGACTCGATCGCACCCATCTGCGCCATGACGGTGCGGACGTAGGGGTCGCCCGGGGTCTTCTTCTGGTGCGGAAGGAGGGTCCCGGCGATGAAGTTGGCCACCCGGTGGTGGACGGTCTCGAAGAACGCCCGTTCGTAGCCGATCCACACCTCCGGCGCGTCCTCCAGCAGCCGGTATCCCCATTTCCTGTCCCAGGTCAGGGGCGGCAGGCCCTTGGCCGCCGCGACCTTGCGCAGATGCGTGAGCCCGGTGTGGACCTGCGCGCGGGT
The DNA here is from genome assembly GCF_040682835.1 of Streptomyces sp. NPDC051104. NCBI lineage: Bacteria > Bacillati > Actinomycetota > Actinomycetes > Kitasatosporales > Streptomycetaceae > Streptomyces > Streptomyces sp. NPDC051104. The sequence goes on from NZ_JBFBBS010000062.1 coordinate 15,745, forward strand.
GCGTTCGGTGGCAGACGTCAGTTGGCCGATGTTCAGGCCGGCGGGACGGGCTTCCTGCAGGGCGCTGAGGATCGCTTCGGCGTGGACGTGAGCGGGGACTCCCCGCCCCATCGCCTACTCACCCGAGCCCTTCAGCAGCTTCTGAAGCTGCTCGTCGAGGTCGACCTCGCCGCGGGTGACGGCGTTCTCGATCCAGTCCGCCGCGGCGCGTACCCGCGAAAGCCCGCGTCCGATGGTCTCCCGCTCGCCGTCGTCGTAGTGCTCGCCGCGCAGGTTCGGCACGATCCTTCCGGCCGTGGCCACGAACTGCGCGCAGGCCGCGACCAGGTCCATGAACTGCGTGCTGTGCTCCATGCGCTGCAGCTGCGGGGCGGCTTCCTCGTGCACGAACTGGGCCTGCTGGCGGAACCGGTCGAACTGGGCCTCGTTCACGGCGTGCCGGGCGGTGTCGTCGGCCATGGCCTTCGAGGCGACCGCCGGACGGCGCAGGAAGTCGGTGGTCACCACCGCCGCGACCGCGTCGTCACTGGCCAGGTCATGGATCGCCTCCACCTTCTCCTGGACGCTCTCCGGGGAGTCGACCTTCCAGCCCACCACCCGCTTCGCGCTGTCGTGCGTCCACCTCGCGGGGCCTCCGCGCGGGTTGGGCGGGGGGTTGTTGACCGCCTCGAACCGCTCCTGCTCATCGGGGACGCTGGCCAGGACCTTGTGGATGGCGTGCGAGACGTTCGCTTGCCGGCACTCCTTCGGCCAGCGGGAGGACACCCACCGGTAGCTGCGGACCGTCGTATAGGCCAGGCCGAGGTCTTCGGCGAACATGCGGATGGCCTCGCTGACGGTGAACAGGTCGTCTTTCCCGGGCGGGTTCGCACCCCCATACGGGCGCATCGGCTCGATCTCCAGGGCCGCATCCCCGAGCCGCCACTGGGCGCCGCTCATCGTGGCGACCCAGTCCCGGCCCTGCTTGACCAGCTCGTCGTAGCGGTCCCGGGTCACACTGCCGATCATCGCGGGCATCCGGACACCACCTCCACGGGCCCGGGTTCGGCATCCTGTCTATGCCGTCAACTTGCCCTGGAAGCCCGTCACTTCGCACCATCCGGCGGCCTCCGGCCGCTGGAAAGGGCGTGCGGCCCCGGCGCGTGGAGCAGCCCTGTGCCCGCCAGCTGCGCGGCCTCACACCCCGGGCTGCTGCGTGCGCCGCCTGTGCCAGGACCGTTTGCGGCAGCGGGGAGAGCAGTACCTTGCCGAGACAGGATGGTCGACGCCGACGGTCCAGGGCTTCCCGCACTCCGGACAACTGGCCGTCACGTCGGCCTTCACCGCCTCGGTCCTCGCCCGTGCCCGCCGCATCCGCCGCCAGTGGCGCGACCGACAGACGGATGAACAGAACACCGCCGTCGCCTTCGCCGCCGGCATCAGCGGACCACCGCATCCGCGACACAGCCGCGGCCCCAAGTCGTCGTCCGCGACCACGACCAGCCGCAGCCTGGGAACACCGTCCCTGCCCATGCCGCCACCATACGAACGGTTGCCTTGTCCGGCGAGGGACCCGGCCCCATCACGTCACCCGGCCCACGAGTACGCAGACCTGGACACTTTCGAGATACGGGCCAGGTGGCAGCGACCGGCGAATCCGCTCGGCAAACGCCAGCCGATCGTCTGGCTTGGGAAGCTCATCTGCGGGGATCGCGGAATAGACACCGCCGATGAGCTCGTCGAAGCTCAGCTCAGCACTGTAATCGATCACCGTTTCCCGCACCTCAGTGAACCCTGCGGCCCGGAGCGCTTCCGCGTATCGACGCCGGTCAGGCGCACTGGTCCCGCACGTTGCCTCCAGCCTCGTGCCGAAGTGATCCTCAAGACAGGCCCGCAGAGCGCGTGACCAGGCACAATCCTGCAGCCACAAGGGTGCGCCGTTGGCTACCACGGCGGTACCCCCGCCCGCTCGGAACAGCGGCACCAACGCGCGGAAAAGCTCCTCGTGCCGCATCCAGTGCAGTGCCTGCCCGATCACCGTCATCGCCAGGGATTTCTGCCCCACCAGCGCCCCCACCGCGGGGACGTCACGGTCGGCGCCCAGCACCCAGGTCACGTTGCGCACGCCCTGCCCCGCGGCCGTTTCCCCAGCGAGCCGCAGCATGTCCGGTTCCGGGTCCATGCCGATGACGGAACGAACCCGGGAAGCGAGCGGGAGAGCGAGCTGACCAGTACCACATCCCAGGTCCAGCACGACATCGTCAGCATCCAGCGCGAAGGCTTCCCGCAGAGCCTCGATAACCGGAGGCGGGTAGCCACGACGGTACTTCGCGTAGTACTCAGCGACCTCACCACTGAAACCCACAGTCATGCCCCTCACCCTGACAAGGGCAGGCCGATCAGGACAGCTCCCCAGCACGCTGATCGCTACCAGCAGAAGACAAAACTGGTCCCGGTCCCGCGACCATCCCATGTCCCCGACCAGGGCGCAGCACCAAAGAAACTCTCGCGAACTGCCCAGGTCGGAGCCCCAGTTCTCTGTCATGCCAGGCTCAGACACAGCTTCTCAGGGCGTGAAAGACCTCGTGGAAGCCGAACCAGGCCGGTGACGGGTCGGGTCGGGTCGCTTGAGTCCATAGACGACGGCGCCCCCGGTGTAGAGCAGACCGCCGGCGATGACGAGGACGACGGCGCCGACACCGCCGGTGCGCGCGAAGTCGGGCAGATTGAAGACGGCCACCCAGCCCAACGCGATGTAACACGGCGTGTCAGCCAGCGGGGCGCCCCGATCCACAGGACGCGGAAGGCGATCCCGGCCAGCGCACCCGCCCACACCACCGTCAGCAGCACCCTCTGCTGGCCTTCGGGCAGCAGCAGTACCGCCAGCGGTGTGTAGGTGCCCGAGATGATCAGGAAGATGTTCGCGTGGTCCAGCCGCCGCAGCACCGCTTCCCCGCGCGGACCCCACGTTCCGCGGTGGTAGACCGCGCTGGTACCGAACAGCAGGCAGGCCGACACCGCGTACACCGCGCAGGCCGCCACCGCCGCGCCCGTACGCGAAACGGCGACCAGGACGATCCCGCCGGCCAGCGCCAGGGGGAAGACGCCGGCGTGCAGCCAGCCGCGCATCCGCGGCTTCAGCGCAGCCGCCGCCCGCTCCACCCTGCCTTCCAGGCTGGTGGCGGCAGTCAGCCGGCCTGTTGCGACGGGAGACGCCTCCATAGCCGGGATATGCAGGGTGTCGGGCGGGTTGCCCCGCCGGGCTGGGGCTCCCGTCCGTGGGACGGTGGCTCAGTGCCTTCGGCGATCATGCGCTCATATTCTTGAAATGGCGGAACTGTGCGGTCGGGCGGGGCATCGCGGACCGCATATCAGGTGGCGGCTGTGTGCAGGGCTGCACTGCGGCGGTGTTCGGCGTTGATGCGCTGGGCTTCCTCGAGCTGGTCCTCGAGGGCGATGATGCGGCACGCGGCCTCGATCGGGGTTCCCTGATCGACGAGTTCCCGAGCGCGGGCGGCGATGCGCAACTGGTAGCGGGAGTAGCGGCGGTGTCCGCCCTCGGAGCGCAGCGGGGTGATCAGGCGGTGTTCGCCGATGGCGCGCAGGAAGCTCTGGGTGGTGCCGAGCATGTCAGCGGCCCGGCCCATGGTGTAGGCGGGATAATCGTCGTCGTCGAGTCGGCTGAAGGTGTCGTCTGCTGTCATCTGACCTCTCTGTAAAACGCCTGGAGGGCCCTGGCGCCGTACGGCGCCAGGGCCCGAAGGAACTGCTACACCATCTGCCGGCCCTACTTCTGCGCCGGCCTTCTGTCTGCGCACGCCCGACCGGAATGCTGTCGGGGATGCTGGGATCGCGGTTGCTCGACCGGAGACCACCTCACTATCGATGTCCTGCGGTACCCGGACTCAACAAGCCGCCCGGGCGATCCTGATGGCGCCCAATTCCTCCGTTCCTTCCCTCAATGCTGGTACTGCTTTACTGCGTACTGCTGGTGATGCGACCTGCTCCGTGGCCTGTCACAGCGCCACTCTTTCGGCAGCCAGCCCCGTCGCCCGTCCTGCGTCTGCTCTGGCTTAGAACCCCACTGCCGAACCTCCCGGTGCGCGCGTCCACAGCCGACGCCTTCACCGAGGTACCGCTCACTGACTGCACTGCTGGGTACTGCGGACTTCACTTGCGGGTACTGCCACTGCGGTACTGCTCACGGCGGCCCCTGATCACTGCGGGCCACCCGGTCCGGTCGTCAGTCCCGTCACCGTCCTGCAACCCTGGCTCCGGAACTCCACCACCGCACCGCCCCGCACACGGCAACTACATACTGCTGCCCGGCAGTTCGTGTCTGCCAAGCCCTGCTGTCTCTCTGGCTACGAGAGAAACCACGCTGTCGACAGGCTGACGCAGGACCTGCTCAACAGCGGGGTACGGGCCGCGGCCCTGCACGGCGGCAAGTCCCAGCCGCAGCGCACCCGCACCCTGGCGCAGTTCAAGGCCGGACACGTCACGGTGCTGGTGGCGACCAACGTCGCGGCGCGCGGCATCCACGTCGACAACCTCGACCTCGTCGTCAACGTCGATCCGCCGACCGACCACAAGGACTACCTCCACCGCGGCGGCCGCACGGCCCGCGCCGGTGAGTCCGGCAGCGTCGTCACGCTCGTCACACCGAGCCAGCGTCGCGGCATGGTCCGCCTCATGTCGGACGCCGGGATCCGGCCGCAGACCACCCAGGTCAGCTCGGGCGACAAGGCCCTCAGCCGGATCACCGGAGCCCAGGCACCGACCGGCATCCCGGTCGTCATCACCGCCCCGGTGGCCGAACGCCCCAAGAAGCGTGGTGCCACCTCTCGCGGCCGACGCCGCCCCGCCTCGGTGCCCCGGCGTGCCCCCGCACTCCAGTCCACGGCCGGTGCGGCCGCCTAGAACCGCCGTTGGTCCGGAACCCCGCCCGTCTGCGCAGGAGGCACCCTTTGACGCTTGGACAGTTGCAAGATCGCTCCGTAAGCGCTCGCCCATTGCACGGCACGGTGATCGACGTCATGGACGCGGCCGGGCCGCAGGTCTGGTACGACATGACCGTCGAGGTGGCGCTGTCCGTGATGGCCGCCGCCCGTGCGGAGCATCTGGTCGTCTGCGACGAAGACGCCCGGTGCGTCGGCCTGGTCACCCAGGCCCGACTCACCGCCGTCCGGGACAGCTCCGGATACACCGACCGGCTCCGCCTGGGTGACATCACCGACGGCAGCGAGCTCTTCGTCTCACCGTTGGTCACGAGGGAAGAAGCCGAGGAAGCGGTGCCTTTCGGGCGGCTCGGGCTGGTGCCCGTGGTCGGCGACCACGGTAGCGCCCTGGGCGTCCTCGCTCTCTCCCGCTGAACCGCTGGACGGCGGTCAGCCCCGTTTCCTCTCCTGCCTGTGAGGCATCATGCGCTGTGTCATTGCCCGCTTCCCGTTCGACCTGACCAAGAGCGGCGTGCTGGAATCGATGAAGGGCGTCAAACCCGAACCGGTCACCGGCGAGTCCGTGATCATCGGACGCCGTCACTACCCCGTCAAGCAGGTCGGCCAGGTCATCACCCGCCAGGACCGCCGCGATTTCAGCGCCGGCGAGGTCCTGAGGGCCATGGCCCTGCTCGGCTTCACCTGCCGCACCCTGCCCAAGGCCGCCGCCGCGCGCATCGAAAGTCCGTTGCAGCGGGCTTCCGCGATGCTCGGCGCCCCCCTGTCCGGCTGACCGCCGCGACAGGCGCGCGCTGACACCAGAACAGCAGTGAGGGCCCGACCGGCGCGCCGGTCGGGCCCTCACTGCATGCCACACTCTCCGGCCGGTGCGCGAGTGGGGGCGACAGCCCCGTGACGCAGGGGCGATTCCTGTTACTGGGGTCAGTAAACAGCGAGGGAGATGGCTATGTAGTGCACGGTGAAGGCTGCCACGGTCAGAGCGTGGAACACCTCGTGGAAGCCGAACCAGCGGGGCGAGGGGTTGGGGCGCTGGACGGCGTACACCACCGCTCCCGCGCTGTAGAGGAGACCACCGGTCACTATCAGGGTGACTACGGCCGCTCCGCCGGTGTGCAGGAAGTCGGGCAGGTAACGCACCGGTGCCCATCCCAGGGCCAGGTAGCAGGGGGTGTACAGCCAGCGGGGAGCGCTGACCCACAAGACACGAAAGGCGATGCCGGCCAGCGCGCCCGTCCACTCGATCCACAGCAGCAGAGCCTGCCGGTCAGGGGAAAGGAGCACGGCCAAAGGCGTGCAGGTTCCCGCGATGATCAGGAAGATGTTGGCGTGGTCAAGACGCCGCAGAACGGCCTCGCCCAGTGGCCCCCAGGTGCCCAGATGGTAGACGGCGCTCGTTCCGAACAGCAGCCAGGCAGTCACGGCGTACACGGCGCAGGCCCAGGTCGCCGGCGTCCGGGCCAGGCAGACCAGGACGATGCCGGCACTCAGCGAGGCAGGGACCATCGCGGCGTGGAGCCAGCCACGCAGCTTCGGCTTGACCGGCTCGACCAGGTCCGCCGCCCACCCGGCCAGGTCGGCAACACGACGAGAGTTCGCCCCGGCATCGCCACGGTGTGATCCGCCGGGGAGACCGGCTACGACCTCCCCCGCCACACCTCCCCGTGCTGTCTCGGTCCTATGGGCATCATCGAAAACCATCCGATCATGCTAGAAGCCTGCCCGAAACAGCCTTGCCGAAGGTCGAGCTCCCACCGCCAGACCGCCATCGCCAGGCGGGACGAGTGCTGCCATCAAGAAAGCGGCGCCCCCGGCCACCTGCCACCGCTGGGTCAGTGAAAGCCGTGCAAGTCGGCTGACCCACGAGGTCTCCCCGGCCGCCTTCGGCGAGCCAGTCCTTCACCACCTGCACTCCACCCGGCAACGCGCGCCGGGCAAGACGTGGACGGCTTCCCCCTCGGTGGTTCTCGTGGACAGCCAGCAGGCGCACCAGGCTGCGGAACACGGCGCGGCGTGCGTCCCTCGCCCTGTGTCCTCGACCTCGTCGCAGAGACCGCTACCGTGCCCCCAGGCGATCGACGCGTACAGACGGCGCCATGCACCGGGCGCGGACTCCGTACGGCTGGTTCCAGTCCATGGCCGACGGCTCATTTCCTGCAGGTCAAACTTCCGGCATCTCGGCCCACACACGGGCGGCCATTGCCTCGGCCTCGTCCTGCGGTGTCCCCGCCCGCACCAAGATGATCCCGCGAGACTGGTCCGGGAACGTGACCTCCCGCATTGCCGTACCCAACGGGCCCGTCGGACCGTCCGACATGACGCCTCCCTTCGGCGGCTGCCGCCCACGTTAAAGGGATGCTGACCAGAAGACGAGGACCCTCGCCCAGACGGAGGACAGCCCTGGGTCGCAGACAGCATGGGATCACCTGCCATCTGACGGACCCAGCAGCACGGTGCCGGCAAGGACGTCGCGCTCTACACCACGGCCTCCGTCGACGCGATCGTCCCCGCCCACCCCGAGGTCGACCTGGGAGCAGCTGCGCGCGGTTCCCAAAGGCCGGCGCTCCCCGCTCGCGGCGCTGGCGAAGCAGGCCGCCGCGGCATGACGCCGACAGGCCCCGTACGTTGACGGGACTGCGGAGCAAGGGACAAGCCTCCGGGGCCGGTTGGGCCCGGAGGCTCTGTCGTTCCGGCCTCGCTCACGGCAGGGCCGGCCGCTCGCCCAGGCTGCCCATGACCCGGGTTATCCACAGGCCGGAACGCGATCAGCGGTTCCTCCGTACGCTGCTGCCCGAGTCGATCACACGGGGGTGTGCGGAATGCGGTACGGCGTGGTGGTGGAGGAACTGGCGGTGGAGGTCATGGCGCAGCTGCCCGACGACCGGGCCCGCCAGGAGGTGATGGCGCTCGTGGAGGTAGCGCGGAGGGATCCGCGGGCCTGGCCCGATGTGCGTGACCCGGCTCCGTGGAGGAGATCCGGGAGGCCTTCGGCCGGCGATGCTGGATCCAGTACATGCCGCACGCCGGAGCGATCGAGGTCCGCGACATCGGCTGGGCAGGCTGATCACTGCCCCCCCTCATGCCTCCAGCGTCGGCCGCCGAAGCTCCCGCCGCATCCGAGAACCAGCCGCGGCAACCAGCTCGGACTGCGGCCCCTTGCCGTCAGCGCCGGCGGAGTTCCTCGGACCAGTCCCGGAGTCGGTCCTCGAGGACCAGGTTGTCTCCGCGGGCCACGGTCTGGAGCAACTGGGCGCACACGGTCGCTTCGGCAGCGAGGCCGGCCGGACTGCCCAGGATCGGGAAGACAGCGCGGACGTGGGCGGCGGTGTCCGGCTGGAGCAGCGTGTAGGCGTAGAGCGTGGCGGCGTCGAACCCCTCCGGTGCGCGCCCCCATCCCTCCCAGTCCAGGAGCCTCAGGGGCTCGGTGAGGTTCGCCCAGTGCACGTCGGAGTGGGCGGTGGTCCAGCAGATGGCGGTGGGTGCCAGGAGGCCTACAAACTGGGGGATCGCCCGGTCCATGTACTGCTGTCGTACGGCAACGCGGTCGGTGTCGACGGCCGACACCTTCTCCAGGGTCCCGGCGAGGTCGGCCCACCAGGAGTCCGGCAGCTGAAGGTCGTGCTGGAGGATCGGATCGTCGGACAGGACCGGCTGGTCGACGCGCACCGACAGCTCCGCCCGGTAGGCGGTGCCGTCATCGACGGCGTCGTGGACAGCTAGGAGCGCGGGCCGGTGCCCGTCGAGGTCGCCTAAGAACTCCTAACAAAGTGAGAGGTTGACCAGTCGGCGCCAGCAGATGATGCCGCAGGCCAGGCTGAGGAAGGCTTCGTGGATGTCGTCGCGG
>NZ_JBFBBS010000063.1:0-24159 GCF_040682835.1 Streptomyces sp. NPDC051104
GCGGGATCGTCGCCGAACACGTCGTCCCCCACGTCGGCCCGCGCCATGGCGTTGCGCATCGGATCGCTGGGACGGGTGACGGTGTCACTCCGCAGATCTATGACGTTGTCCATGCCTCATTCCTACCCGGTCACCGTCCTGGGACCGTCGGCGGGGCCGCCGCTCCGCGTCACGACGGGACACGCACGTTCCCTGCCCGTAGGCGAGGCAGGCCGTGGGCGCCCAGCGAGGCACCGTACGCGCGGTGCGGCCGCGCAAGGTGCGAGCGCGTCAACCGACCGGATGACGCGCATCGTTACGGCCCGGCCGAGGGCCGCTCGTCGTCCGGCCCTGTTGCCGCCCGAAACGCCCCCACCGTCTCCAGGTTGGCCGTGAACCATGCCCAGCACCACCGTCTCGAACAGCAAAGCACAACCCCCGGCAGCTCCGCGTTCGCACCGCATGCAGGCGCCATCGGATGCGGCGGCGCTGCATGGGCGGTGTCGCCTTACGGCGCCCGCGGCTGGATCGCCCAGGGCGTCGTGGCATGCATGACAAGGGAAACTCTTTGCACGTGGCATGGTTCCGCAGTATGGCCCGACGGGATTACTCGCCAGTACGATCCGTGCCACTCGCCTGAGAGGCCTACTGGTGAAGGAGTTGCTGTGGTGCTGCGAAGGCGTCGGTTCCTCGCCATACTGTCGACGGCGGCAGCCATGTTCGGATTCACGGGTCTGCCCGCCACGCACGCCGCAGCGGTGACGGCCTGCCCGCTCGGCCTCACCGTCTCGGCCCAGGTGTCTGCGTCCGGCGGGAGGCCCTACACCCTGTGCTCCGGCCGCGTGCCGAGCTTCGACGGCACGCCACTGGACGTGGACGTTTCCCTCCCCCAAGACCCCGCCGGTCCGCTGCCGTTGATGGTCATGCTCAACGGCTGGGGGAGCGACAAGACCGACTTCGAGTCCACCACACCGACGGGCAACGACGCGCACACCTACCACTGGAACAACGCCTGGTTCGCGGGCCGGGGCTTCGCCGTGCTGAACTACACGTCGCGTGGTTTCCACCGCTCCTGCGGCGAGGATCCGGCGACCGGGTACACCTACGCCACCGATCCGGCGTGCGCGGGCCGGGCCGGCTGGACCCACCTCGCCGACCGCCGGTGGGAGGTGCACGACACCCAGTTTCTCGTGGGGCTGCTGGCCGACGCCGGGATCGCCGCACCGGACAAGGTCGTGACGACCGGTGACTCCTACGGCGGCGGCCAGAGCTGGCTGCTGGCGATGTCCCAAAACAAGGTGATGCAGCCCGACGGCACACTGGTGCCCTGGGCCTCACCGAAAGGGGTACCGCTCCATCTCGCCGCCGCCATCCCGCAGTACTCCTGGACGGATCTCGCGCAGGCACTCATCGACAACGGAAGGGCCTCCGACGGCCTGTCAGGGGCGCCCGGCGACGGGCCGCACGAGGATCCGGTCGGCGTGGCGAAGGAGAGCTACCTGGGCGGCCTGTACGCACTCGGTACGCAGTACGGGCAGTACGCCGTCGACGACCCCACCGCGGACATACCGGGGTGGTACACGCGCATCAACGCAGGCGAGCCGTACGGGAACGACCCGGTGACCGACCAGATCCTCCAGCAAATGGCGGACTACCGCTCGCCGTACGACATGCCCGTCCCGCCGGCCTCCGGCCGGACCCCCGTGCTCAGCATCCAGGGCACCACCGACCCGCTGTTCCCCGCCATCCAGACGGCGCAGATGGTGAACAAGCTGCAGGCGGTTGCCCCCGAGTACCCGGTGTGGACGTTCTACGGCGATCTCGGACACTCGTACGCCGACAACTCCCACCCGGTCTGGGTTGCGGCCAACGACGAGGCCAACAGCTGGCTCGACGCCGTGCTCGCCGGTTCTCAGCCGACCGCTGCACGGACCACTCTCAGCACCACCGCCTGTGTGTTCGGCCAGACCAACGAGACACTGACCGCCGACCGCTTCTCCCAGCTGGCGACCGCAAGCTGGAGCTTCACCGGCTCGACCGGCGCGGTGACCACCTCCACCCTCCCCGGCGGTACCGAAGCCGCCGCCGTCGACCCGATCGCCAACTCCGGCTGCCGCACCACATCCGGGCAATCCGACCCGGGCGTGGCCGACTGGACCTTCGACCCGCCCTCGCCAGGCGTCATCACCGGGTCGCCCGTCGTCCATGTGACCGCCTCCCTTCAGGGCACCGATGCGGAACTCGCGGCCCGACTGTTCGACATCGACCCCGTACGCGACACCCAGACGCTGATCACCCGGTCGGTGTACCGCGTCACCGGTTTCCCGGGAAACCCGCTGCCGCTCGCCTTCGAACTCTGGCCGGCCGGCTGGCAACTCCAGTCGGGACACCGGCTGAAGCTGGAACTCACCCAGGGCGACGCTCCCACCTGGCGTCCGGACAATGAGGCGTCGGGTCTGACGCTGAGCGCTCCGGTGCTGACCGTCCCGGTCCGGACGTCGTGATGCGTCCTGTGGGTGTCGTGCCGCAGGTCCCCTGAACCGCCCTGTCCAGGATCATTCCGACGCCGGGGTCACACGGCTACCCCGCGGTCATCTTGCGCGTGCAGCGTTTACGGGACCGCTCATGCGGGCGGGTTGGCACCGGGAGTGTGCCCCAGGTGCGCTGAGAGGGTCTTCGCCGCCTCGCTCACCACGGCGCCGAAGAACGGCTCGGCTTCGTCGGTCAACCGGCTCATCGGGACATTGACACTGAGACTCGCGATCGGCTCGCCCGCCTCACCCATGACGGCCGCCGCGACCGATCCGACGTCGGACCGCCATTCCCCCCTGTTCGTCGCGTAGCCCTGCGCTCGAATCCGGTCCAGCTCGGCGAGCAACCGGTCGGGATCGGTGATGGTCGTGTCGGTGTAACGCGAAAGCCCCTCGGCGAGCAGCCGGTCGACCACCTCGGCAGGGCTGTTCGCCAACACCGCCTTGCCGTTGGCGGACGCGTGGAAGGGCAGGGAATGCCCCAGGGACATGCTGGTGCGCACCGGCTTGGACGTCTCCAGCCGCTCGATGAGCACCATCCTGTTCCCCTCCGGAACCGTGAGGTGGATCGTCTCGTCGGTGCGCCGGCGCAACTCCTCCATCACGGGCACGGCTGCGTTGCGCAGGCCGAGGTCGCCGCTGGCATGCCGGCCCACATCCAGTGCCTTGGTGGTCAGGGCCCAGCGTGTGATCTCACCTCCCGCAGGACGGATCCACCCCGCCTCGTACAGCGTGCGCAGTGCACGTTGCACAGAACTCTTGGGCATCCCCAGAACCCGAGACAGCTCGCCGACGCCGATCGGCTGCCGCGTCGCGACCTCCTCCAACACACGCAGAGCGTTGAGGACGTTCTGCATCCATTGACTCCTTTGTGACTCGTCCCTAACATCACCGTACCTTTTTACGGCACAGTGTGCCACCTCACGGCACAAGCGAAATTGGGTGATTGTCAGTGACCACGCGCAGTGGACGGCATTTCCTCCAGATCCCCGGCCCCACCAACGTTCCCGACCGAGTGCTGCGGGCCATTGCACAGCCCACCATCGACCACCGCGGGCCGGAGTTCGCCGAGTTGGCACTGGACCTCCTGCCGCGCCTGAAGCCGGTGTTCGGCACAAGCGGCCCCGTCATCGTCTACCCCTCCTCCGGAACCGGTGCCTGGGAAGCGGCGCTGGTCAACACCCTCAGCCCGGGTGACCGTGTACTGGCCTTCGAGACCGGGCACTTCGCCACGCTCTGGCACGAGATGGCCGAACGCCTCGGGCTGGAAGTCGACTTCGTCCCCGGGGACTGGCGGCGCGGCGCGGACCCCGAGGCCGTCGCCGAACGGCTGGCGGCGGACACGGCGCACTCCATCGCGGCCGTGATGGTGGTCCACAACGAGACCTCCACCGGCGTCACCAGCCGTGTGCCGGATATCAGGGCTGCCATCGACGAGGCGGGCCACCCCGCTCTGCTCCTGGTCGACACCATCTCCTCGCTGGGCTCGATCGACTACCGCCACGAGGAGTGGGGCGTCGACGTCACCGTCAGCTGCTCGCAGAAGGGCCTGATGCTGCCGCCGGGACTGGGCTTCAACGCGGTGAGCGAGAAGGCACTGGCCGCCTCCGCGGCGGCGCGGCTTCCGCGGTCGTACTGGGACTGGGCACCTATCCTCGACGCCAACAGGCAGGGCTTCTTTCCCTACACGCCTGCCACCAACTTGCTCTACGGCCTGCGGGAAGCCCTGCTCATGCTCGAGGAGGAGGGGCTGCCCAACGTCTTCGCACGCCATGCCCGCCACGCGGCGGCCACCCGGGCCGCCGTCAACGGCTGGGGCCTGGAGGTGCTGTGTGCCGACGAGCGGGAGTACTCGGGATCCCTGACCGCCGTGCTGCTGGGCGAGGAGCACGATGCGGACAAGGTGCGCCGGATCATCCTGGACCGCTTCGACATGTCCCTGGGGACCGGCCTGGGCAGGCTGGCCGGACGGGTCTTCCGGATCGGACACCTCGGACACTTCAACGACCTGACCCTGGCCGGAACTCTCGCCGGCGTCCACATGGGGCTGCAACTGGCAGGAGTGGACATCGACCCTGCCGGCCTGGGTGCAGCACTGGACCTGCTGGGCTCCGAGTGAACAGCGTCGAGCAACGATCGTGAGGAGGAGGCGGACAGTGACCGCGGTCAGCAGTTCCAGTCCCGCCGACGAACACGGTGCCGCTCAGGACCTCGCGGACAGGCTCCGGCGCGAACTCGACGGCGAGGTCGCCTTCGACGACTACACCCGGCACCTGTTCGCCCGGGACGCGAGCATGTACGCGATCACCCCGACCGGCGTGGTGTTCCCTCGCCACGCCGAAGATGTGGCGGCGGCGGTGGCGGCGGCCGCCGAACAAGGCGTCCCCGTCACCGCACGGGGGGCCGGCACCAGCCTCGCCGGCCAGACCGTCGGGCCTGGCCTGGTGCTGGACCTGTCCCGGTACATGAACCGCATCCACGAGATCGACGCCGGCAACCGTACGGCCCTGGTCGACGTGGGCGTGGTGCAGGACCAGCTCAACCGGGCCGCCGCCCCACTGGGGTTGATGTTCGGCCCCGACACCTCGACCAGCAACCGCGCCACGATCGGCGGCATGATCGGGAACAACTCGGCGGGCAGCGGGTCGGTCCGCTACGGGATGACCATCGATCACGTACGTGAGCTCGACGTGGTGCTCAGCGACGCGAGCCTCGCCCACCTGGCGCCGGTGAGCGAGGCCGAGCGGGAGCGTCGGGCGAAGGCGGCCACCCTCGAAGGCGCCATCCACCGGCGACTGCCCGAGATCCTGAACGAGAACGCATCGGCGATCGCCGAGGGGTACCCGAAGTTCTGGCGGCGGGCCGGCGGCTACCGGCTGGACCGGCTCGCCGGGGACGGACCGTTCGACCCGGCCAAGTTCGTCGTGGGCTCGGAGGGCACCCTCGTGGTCGCCACCCAGGCTCTGGTCGACCTCGTGCCCAAACCGCTCCGCACGGTGATCGCCGTCGGCCACTTCATCTCCACGCCCGCCGCCATCGCGGCCACCGATGACGCGCTCTCCTGCGATCCGGCCGCCGTCGAGCTGATGGACCGCACGATCCTGGAACTGTCCCGGCAGAAGATCGAGTACGCCTCACTCGGCTCGATCCTGGAAGGCGACCCCGGGGCGCTGCTCTTCGTCACCTTCACCGGGGACGACGAGCAGCTGCTGGTCGGGCAGTTGGAGCGGCTGACCGCGCTGTGGCGGCGCCACGGCCACGGCTACCACACGCTGAAGGCCGTCACGGCCGGCCAGCAGGGGGCCCTCCTCAAGGTACGCAAGTCCAGCCTGGGCCTGCTGATGGCCGCGAGCGTGGGCTCACGCCGTCCGCTGGCCTTCATCGAGGACACCGCGGTCGATCCCGTCCACCTCGCCGAGTACACCCGGCGCTTCAAGGCGATCCTGGACCGGCACGATCTGACGGCCGGGTTCTACGGGCACTGCTCGGTGGGCTGCCTGCACATCCGCCCGTTCCTCGATCTCACCGATCCGGCCCAGGTGCACACGATGCGCTCCGTCGCACAGCAGATCAAGGACCTGGTCAGGGAGTACGGTGGCGTCAACTCCAGTGAGCACGGCGACGGGCTGGCCAGAAGCGAGTTCAACCGGGAACTCTTCGGTGACGACCTCTACGAAACCATGCGCCAGGTCAAGCGCGTCTTCGATCCGGACAACCGGTTGAACCCGGGCAAGATCGTGGACGCCCCGTCGATGACGGACAACCTGCGGGACCCCGCGCTGCCGCCGGCCCCCCCGTTGCGGACGCGGCTGTCCTTCGACGTGGTCGGAGGCATGCGCAGTGCCGCGGACCGGTGCATGAACATCGGCCTCTGCCGCAAGAGCGCCACCGGCACCATGTGCCCCTCCTACATGGCCACCCGCCAGGAGGAGCACTCCACCCGTGGCCGGGCCAACGCGCTGGTCAAGGCTCTGTCGGAGCCCGATCCGCGGGCGGCGCTCGGCGACGAACGGCTGCACGAGATCCTGGACCTCTGTCTCGGGTGCAAGGCGTGCAAGAGCGAGTGCCCCCTCGGCGTGGACATGGCCGCACTCAAGACCGAGACGCTGTCACACCACCATGACCTGCACGGAACACCGCTGCGGTCCCGGATCTTCGGTGCGATCCGGTCGCTGAACCGCCTCGGCTCGGCGACCGCGCCGCTGTCCAACCTGCCGGGACGGATACGGCCGGTGCGCCAACTCATGGACCGGTTGATCGGTATCGCTCCGGCCAGGCCGCTGCCGAGGTTCGAGCGGGCCAGCCTGCTGCGCTGGTTCCGCCGCCGCACGAGCCGCGGACACGCCGTCACGCAGGGAACGGTCGTCTTCCTCGCAGACTCCTTCACCACGTTTACCGAGCCGGGTATCGGCCGGGCGGCGATCGAACTGCTGGAACGCGCCGGCTGGCAGGTTCAGTTGGAGGCCAGCGGCTGTTGCGGCAGGTCAAGCCTGTCCAAAGGGCTGGTTGATGACGCCCGGCGCAAGGCCCGTAAGCTCGCCCACACGCTCAGCTCCCGCGGGGAGCCGGGCTCACCGATCGTGGGCTGCGAACCGTCCTGCCTGATGACCTTGCGGGACGAGCACCTGGCGCTGCTGCCCGACGACGTGGCGGTCAAGGACGTCGCGGGCCGGGTCAGGCAGGTGGAAGAGCTGCTGGTGGAGGCCATCGACGACGGCCGGCTGCGGCTGTGTGCTGATTCGTGGCTCGCCGGACGCAGGTTGCTCTACCACGGCCACTGTCATCAGAAGGCCGAAGTGGGCACCGCCGCGACCATCGCGCTGCTGGGCCGGATCCCCGGCGCGACGGTCGACGAACTCGACGCCGGGTGCTGCGGCATGGCCGGATCCTTCGGCTTCGAGACCGAGCACTACGAGATGTCGATGACCGTGGGCAACGACCGCCTTTTCCCCGCCGTCAGGGCGGCCTCGGAGGACACCGTCGTGGTGGCGACCGGGGTGTCCTGCCGGCAGCAGATCTCCCATGGCGGCGGACGCCGTGCCCTCCATCCCGTGGAACTCGTTCGCTCCGCCCTGCATCCCTGACAGACCGGCGGTCCCGGCTCACTGCGCCCCCGCGGAGAAATCGCCGGGCGGCAGACACACCCAGAAAGGAGAGGACGCAACTCGCACCACCAGTCTCTCGTGTAGTCAGCGCGCTGAGACATCCGGTATTTCGCACCTACAAGGAGGTAGGTCGTTGGTCACGCAGACATCCTGGTTCCGGCGCCGATCCGACGTGAGACGATGGACGCGGATCCTTCCAGTCATCGTCTTCATCTACATCATCTGCTACATAGACCGGACGAACATCAGCTTCGCCCTGCCTCACCTGCAGATGAGCATGCATCTCTCCGGGGCCCAACAGGGCTTCGCGAGCGGCGTGTTCTTCTGGGGGTATCTGCTCCTCCAGGTGCCCGGCGGATACATGGCCGAGCGGTGGAGCGCCAAGCGATGGATCGCGATCCTGATGGTGCTGTGGAGTGCGGCCGCGGTGGCTTCAGGACTGACGCACAACTTCACCGAACTCGTCATCACCCGCTTGCTGCTCGGGGTGGCCGAGGGCGGCGTGCAGCCCGCGCTGATGGCCTCCATCCGGTCGTGGTTCCCGTTCGCCGAACGCAGCCGGGCCTACGCGATCTTCAAGTTGTACACGCCGATCGCGGCCATCGTGGCCGCGCCGTTCTCCGGTGTCATTCTCACGTACCTGGACTGGCGCTGGATGTTCATCATCCAGGGCGGCGGCCCGCTCGTGCTCGGGCTCGTCGCATGGCTCGTGATCATGCGGGACACGCCGGCGAAGGCCGAGTGGTTGTCGGCCACCGAACGCCACCACATCGAGCAGTCCCGCGCGGCGGAGGGCGAACCGCTCCAACACCGCGGGACTTTCAAGGCAGCGTTCGGCAGCCCGATCGTGTGGCTGTTCGCCCTCATCTACACCCTGACCCAACTGGGTCTGCTCGGGCTCTCGATGTGGCTGCCGAGCGTGCTCAAGACGGCCTTCCACACCGACATGAAGGTCGGCCTCGTCGCGATGCTGCCCCAGGTCGCCGCAGGCCTGGCGATCGTTCTCATCGGCAGGTCCGCGGACCGCCACGGCAGGCACACCACCCACATGTTCGCAGTCCTCGGCGTCGGAGCCGTGGTCCTCGCCGGGGCGGGCCTGATCTCCGCACAGCAGAAGTGGCTCGTGCTGGGAGCGATGATCCTCGGCACCGCCGCGTCGATCGCCTGGTACGGACCGTTCTGGGCCACCGTCACCAAGCTCACGCCGGTGGCGGCCGCGGGCGCCGGCATCGGCATCATCAACGGCGTCGGTAACCTTGGCGGCTTCTTCGGGCCCTACGTCGGGGGATGGCTCAAGGACATCAGCGGAGGATACGCCCTCACCCAGGTGTTCTTCGGCGCGGTCTTCGCGGTGGCGGCGCTGCTCGTCCTGACGTTGCGCAAGAGGCTGCGCGAGGCGACGACCGCTCCGCCAGTGGACACCGGAACGGCGGAAACGGAGGCATCACCCGCTGCCAGGCCTGCCTGACAGTTCCTCTCGCCCCGCTCCTGTGGGCCAGGCGGCCGGAAGCCGGGCCGTCCGGCCCACAGACACGACAAGGGCGGGAACCGGCTTCGACAACAGTCATGGGACAACAACGGCCCGCAGAGGCCGGCAAGGGAGACGCGCGGTGCGGTTGGTCAGGTATCGCAAGGCGGAGCACACCGGGCACGGTGCGCTGATCGGCGAGTACATCCACGCCATGGGCGACAGCCCGCTCGGCAGCTCACGGCCCGGACCCAGGATCGCTGCGGTCGACGAGGTCGAGCTCCTGGCGCCCTGCGATCCGCGCACCATCGTGTGCGCGGGAAGCAACTACGCGGGACAGATAGCGGAGAAGCAGCGTCCCTGGCCGACCCAGCCACCCCTGTTCCTGAAAGCACCCAATGCCGTGGTCGGCCCCGGCTCAGCGGTGATCCACCCGGCCGAACTGCGGAGGCTGGAGTACGAGGGAGAACTCGCCGTCGTGATCGGCCGCAGCGCCCGGGACGTCTCCGCGGCGTCGTTCGCCGACTACGTACTCGGCTACACCTGTGCCAACGACATCACCGCGCACGACTGGCGCGCGGACGGGCAGTGGACCAGGGCCAAGAGCGCCGACACCTTCTGCCCGCTCGGGCCATGGATCGAGACGGCCGTGGACGACCCCCAAGCGCTACGACTGCGCACTCTCGTCAACGGCCGTACGGTCCAGGACGGTTCCACCGCCGACATGGTCTTCGGCGTGGGCGAACTGCTCGCCTTCGTCACCCGCTGGATCACCCTGCAGCCGGGCGACGTACTGCTCACCGGCAGCCCCGCAGGCGTGGGCCCACTGGTCCCCGGGGACCGGGTCGAGGTCCGGATCGAGGGCGTGGGGACCCTGTCCAATCCGGTGGCCGGCACGGAACCGCTGGACGCGCCGGGCACGACGTTCACGACGTGAGCGTTTCACCGGGGCGATCACCGGCGCGAGACGAAAGGCGCCGATAGGGCGGTGCGGCAGGCGCCGCACCGCCCTCGGCGGAGGGCATGCCGTGGACGAGCCCGGCTCGCCGTGCACGCAGCTTGTGCGCGGCTGCCGCGTTGTGGCTTTGATCGGCGGAGATCGCGAAGTATCCGGCCGGGACCAGCACCAAGAACGAGGCGGCGATCCCGCGGCGCACCCGGCCCGGCGCGCCCGAAGGTCACCGGCACCTTACCTGTCCGGGGTCCGACTGGCGCTGGGTCGGTACGTCCACCGCACGCACCGCATGATCCGCCCCGGCCGGGTGACGATCGGCTCGGCGGGCGCGGAACCACTGGATGGCGGGGGGCAGCAGTCCGGCGGCGGCGACCGCGGCGATGGCGGGGGCCAGGTACGCCGAGCCTTGTCGCCCGCTCTCGCCCAGGGCGTACCCGGCCAGCACCAGCGACTGCGACCAGAGGAGTCCGGCAACGGCCTGCCACAGGATGAAGGAGGCCGTCGGCATGCCCAGCAGCCCGGCTGCCGGATGGACCAGGGTGCGCACTACCGGCACGAACCGCCCCAGCATCACCGCCCGCCGGGGCCCGTACCGCGTGAACAGCGCCTCCGCTCGCTTCATGGGGGCCTGGCCACGGCCCTTCAGTCCACGCAGCCGCATCGACCTGCCGCCGCGCTGCCCCAGCCAGAACCCGGTCTGCGCCCCGGCGAGCGAGCCCACGCCCGCGCACACAAGCACCAACGGCAGCGACAACCGGGCCGCACCCAGCGTGCTGAGCGAGCACGCCAGCCCGGCCGGCAGGAGCAGTGTGTCTCCGGGCAGGAAGACGCCGAGGGCCGGGAGCCCCGTCTCGGCGAAGACCACGACCAGTACCGCCCAGGCGCCGAATCTCGCCAGCATCGCGTGTGGATCCAGTGTCGCTGCGACGGTCACGGAACCTGGTGCCATTGACGGGTCTCCCCTCTTTGCGCTCCTGCGCTCGCATCAAATTCTACATCTTGTAGTAGGTTATGTTTTACGCCATGTAGTAGCTTCGCGGTCGGTACCGCCCAGGCCGGGGCGCGGCCGTGGTCGTCGCCGCCGCGGAGGCAACCGTCTCGCTGGGTGTCGCCGCCCCGCCGGCCTATGTCTGCACCGAGGTCCCGGCCCGCATCACGGTCCACACGACACCGGCTTTCCGAGGGGGAACCGAGCGGCGCCGCGAGCGTGAGCCGCGGCGCCGCCACGGGGGGCCAGTCAGAGGCGGGGCGGGAGCCGGGCTCCTGGTGGGGCATGGTCTGGGTGGTGGGTACGGACGGGTCGGGCAGGGTGGCGACTTTCTGCTACTGCCTCATCGGCGGCTATGCGAACTGGCGAGCCGTCAAGTGATCTGTGTCACGTGGGCGCGGTCGGCATCACGGATCTCGGTTACGCGGCGATTCGGCTGCCGTAACTCGACAGAAACTTTCCAACTGCAGTATTTAAGTTCAAACCTGGTGGGCGGCCCTGGACGGAGCATCATGGTCGGGCAAGAGCATGTCATCGACCCAGCGCGCATACATCACGAGTGGGATGCCGGACTTGATCCCGTCCTGGCGGTCAACTCCGGCGATGTGGTGCACTACGACCTCAAGGTGGCTGGGGAGGGCCAGATCTGGCCGGAAGCCAACTACCCTGAATGCAAGTTCGACTTCGACACCATGTACAACCTGTCCGGTCCTCTGTGGGTCAACGGCGCGACGCCCGGCGACACGCTGGAGATCGAACTTCTCGAGCTCACGCCCGGAAGTTGGGGCTGGACCGCGTTCCTGCCCGGTCTCGGCCTGCTGGCGGAGGACTTTGCCGACGGCTATGTGCGGACCTTCGACCTCACCACGGGGCCGACGACGGTGCTCGTTCCCGGGGTGGAGATCCCACTCTCCCCGTTTCTCGGCGTGCTCGGCAACCATCCGGGCGGCCCCGGGCGGCAGTTGCCGTTTCCGCCCCACCGTGGCGGCGGGAACATGGACAACCGTCATCTGACCGCCGGCGTGACCGTGTGGCTTCCTGTGCTGGCCGACGGGGCTCTGTTCTCGTGCGGGGACCCGCATGCGGCACAGGGCGACGGCGAGGTCTGCGTGAGTGCCATCGAGTGCCCGATGACCGCTTCCCTGCGTTTTACACTGCACAAGCAGGCCTCTGCAGTCCCGAGTTTCCGGGTGCCGCCGGCGGCGGTTTCACAGAAGGACGCGGCCGGCTACCACGCCACCATGGGCATCGACCCGGACCTCATGACCGGCGCCAAGACCGCCACCCGCGCCATGATCGACTGGCTCTGCGCCGAGCACGGCCTCAGTCGCGAGGACGCATACATCCTGTGCAGCACCGCAGGGGATTTGAAGATTCTCGAGATCGTCGACGCCGGAATGTGGAACGTTGGCATGACCATGCCATTGAGCGTCTTTCATCGCGGGTGACCCTTACGTCCCGGGCCCGCGCAACTCTTGCATCCCCGGGTGAGGCGGGCGCCGGCGGGCAACCCGCCCCCATTCCCACGTCGGCGACGTTCTCCGCAGAGATTCGGAAGGGCTGGTAATGACGGCTGAGTTGCTGATGAGCGACGCGGTTGCGCAGGCGCAGGCAATCCGGCACGGCGAAGTCACCGCGGCCGAGCTAGTCGAGGCCGCGGCCGTTCGGGCGGAGGCAGTCGACCGCGTCGTGAACGCGCTAGTGACGCCGCTCTTCGAGCAGGCAATCGAGGAGGCGAGGGGGCCGCTGCCCGACGGCCCACTGAAGGGCGTCCCCTTCGTGCTCAAGGATCTCGTTGCGACAGCTGCTGGGGTGCCGCACCACGAAGGCTCGAGGTTCCTCGCGGACTACATCGCCGACGAGGACAGTGAGTTCGTCCGCCGCTGCCGCCGTGCGGGTCTCGTCCTGCTGGGGACGGCGAACACACCGGAGTTCGGATGCTCCGGCAGCTGCGAGCCGGTGTTCAACGGCCCGACGCGCAATCCGTGGGACCTCTCGCGATCGCCCGGCGGATCGAGCGGCGGCTCCGCGGCGGCCGTTGCCGGGCGCGCCGTTGCAGTCGCCCACGGTAATGACTTCGGCGGCTCACTGAGGATCCCGGCCGCCTCGTGCGGGCTCGTGTCGCTGAAGCCGACCCGCGGCCGGAACCCGCTCGGGCCGAAACTCGGCGAGGGCTGGAGCGGGATCGCAGCAGAGCATGTCATCACCCGGTCGGTCCGCGACAACGCGCTGATGCTCGACATCACCTCGGGCCCCGACATCGGCGACCCCTACTGGGCCCCGCCCGTCGGCGGCTCGTTCCTTGAGAGTCTGCGGACCGAACGGAAGCTGCGGATCGCCCTCACGATCGGCGACGTCCACCCGGACTGCGCGGCCGCGACGCTGGAGGCGGCGCGACTGTGCGAGGCGCTGGGGCACGAAGTGAGCGTGGCGGAGCCGGAGTACGACGTCGAGGCAGCCGAGCGGGCGGGACTCGAGTCGTGGGCCGATGGGACGGCGGCATGGATCGCGGATTGGGCCGAGCGACTGGGACGTGAGCCGGAGGTAGACGAGATCGAACCGGTCAATGCCTACCTGCGGGAGCTCGGTCTGCGTCGCTCGGCCGCCGATCACGTCCGCACGGTCAACGTCAACCACCGGATCGGGCGGCAACTCGGCAGCTTCTTCCAGCGCTTCGACGTCTGGCTCACGCCGACGCTCGCGATGCCGCCCGTGCCGCTCGGACACCTCGTGGAGGGAGAGCCGGAAAAGATCCTCGAACGGGAGGGTGCGTACTACCCGTACCTGTTCGTGGCGAGCCAGACGGGCCAGCCGTCGATGTCCGTTCCGTTCTCGTGGAATGAGGAGGGTCTGCCGATCGGCGTCCACCTGATGGGCGGCTTCGGCGATGATCTGACGCTGCTTCAGCTTGCGGCGCAGATCGAGGAGGCACGCCCGTGGGTCGACCGCTTGCCGACCGCGCTCGAGGCGGCGCTGGCGGGGGAGGTGCGCACCTGATGACGGACTTCCGGCACCGAAGCCCCGCCACGGCACAACGGCGCTATCGAGGGCCTTGCGAACCTCCAAGGAAACGACCGTGCTGCGAACCGCGCTGCTCGCATACCACAACGGGGATCGGCGGCGACCGCGTGAAGGACGTGTACGGCACCGTACACGCGGTGATCGCACGGCCGGACAGGTCGTACCAGATGCCGCGCAAGGGATGCCTACGCTCCGTCCGGCCTGGCGGGCGACGTGAAGACCACCAAGATCGTCGATGGAGGCTCTGGACCGCGGGTTCACGATGCCGCTGTTCGACACGAAAGGAGCCCTGAGATGAGCGTTCCGGCCGCCACACCATCGCATGAAGACCGCACGGCGAGCACCGCGCAGGGGATCGAGCTGCGCTCGATCGACTGGGTGCCCCACGAGGAGCGGCACGGGAAGGTCTGGCACATCTTCACGGTCTGGTTCTCCGGCAACGCCGAGCTGACGACATTCGCAACCGGGGTCGTCGCGATGTCGTTCGGCGGCAACCTGATCTGGACGGTGATCGGCCTGCTCTGCGGGGCGATCTGCGGGACGTTCTTCTCCGCCGCCCACTCCGCGCAGGGGCCGCAACTCGGGCTGCCGCAGATGATCCAGTCACGCGCGCAGTTCGGCCACCTTGGGGTCGCGGTCCTCGTGCTGCCGGCGACCTTCATCTCCTACGCCGGCTACAACGTCGCGAACGGGCTGCTGCCGGCACAGGCGCTCGCGAACGTCACGCACATCGGCACGACCATCTGGCTGCCGGTCCTCGCGGTGATCGGCTTTGTCGCCGCCCTGTGGGGCTACGACTTGATCCACAAGACCCAGCGCTGGCTGACGTGGGGGTTCATCGTCTTCTTCAGCATCTACACGATCGGTGTGCTGGCGACGGTTTCGTTCCCTGCCGATTCGCTCTCGCTGGCCGACTTCAAGGCCACCCCGTTCCTCGCGTCCTTCGGGCTGGCGATGAGCTACCAGATCAGCTGGGCACCCTACGTCTCGGACTACTCGCGCTACCTGCCGGCGTCCGTGGGTGTGCGCGCGACCTTCCACTGGACCTACTGGGGGATGTTCATCAGCGGGGCCTGGATGTTCGTGATGGGCGCGATCGTGGCGGCGCCGTTCAAGGCGGCCGGGACGATCGACTCGATCCGCGCGACAGGCGACGCCCTCTTCAGCGGGTGGGGCGCGGTCGTGCTCGTCTGCTGCGTACCGGCGCTCGTGATGATCCTCGCGATGAACATGTACGGGGGCATGCTCGTACTCGTCACCATCGCCGATTCGTTCAAGCCGCTGAAGCCGCGGCTGGCCCACCGGGTGATTGGCATCGGGATCACGTTCGCTGTCGGCCTGATCGGCGGCTACTACGCAAACTCGAGCTCATCGTTCAACACCTTCTACTCGAACCTGCTGATCACCCTCCTCTACCTGTTCGCGCCCTGGACGGCGATCAATCTCGTTGACTACTTCCTCGTCCGACACGGGCACTACGCGATCAAGGAAATCGTCAACCCGACGGGCATGTACGGGCGGTGGGGCTGGCGTGGCCTCGTCGCCTACGTCGTCGGCTACGGCGCGAGCGTACCGTTCTGGGTCGTTTCGGGCTGGTACATCGGTCCCGGGGCGAAGGCGATCGGGCAGGCGGACATCTCGCCGTTCGTTGGGCTGGCCCTCTCGGCCGCCGTCTATCTTGCGCTGTCGCGGTCGCTCGACCTGGAGCGCGAACGGCGAGTCGCGGAAGAGGACGGCAAGCCAGCCACGACCGAGTTTGCGAAGCCGTCCGAGCTCGGGCACGCTTAGTAACCGCAACGATTTCTGCGGTGACGGCCGGCCCGCTCTGGTGAAGCGGCTCGCGCTGCTGGCGAGCCTGCTGCACATGGCGAAGGTGCGGGCCCGCGACGAGCTGGTGACGATGCTGTGCAAGCGCATGGGGTCGATCACGAAGAAGGCCAAGGAGGACCTGGAGAAGATCCGTAAGCGGCACCGGGCGGACTCCGAGCGGCTGCTCGCCGTACTCGGCGAAGTGCTGGAGGCCGCCGAGGACGCGGTCGGCTTCGACGGCGAGTCCGTCACCCTGCCCGCCAGCGCCCGCAAGCGGAACCAGATGCACGCCGAGTGCGGTGAGGCGGTGCTGG
Organism: Streptomyces sp. NPDC051104; assembly: GCF_040682835.1. NCBI lineage: Bacteria > Bacillati > Actinomycetota > Actinomycetes > Kitasatosporales > Streptomycetaceae > Streptomyces > Streptomyces sp. NPDC051104. The sequence continues at coordinate 16,171 of NZ_JBFBBS010000063.1, forward strand.
AACGGCTGGAGAAGGCCGGCGGCCTGGCCAAGCTGTCCGAGGATCATGAGATGGTGTCCGCCCACCACGGCGACATCTACGCGCCGCTGATGCGGCGCCATTTCCGCAGCCACCGGAAGGTCCTGCGGACCTGACCGAGGTGTTGGAGATGGTGGCCACCTCCACCGACGACGAGGTGCTCCAGGCGGTTGAGTTCTGCCAGGCCATGCGCCACCGCTCCAGCCAGTGGGTACCGGCGACGTACACCGTCACCGACGAGGGTGGCACCGCGAAGACGCGGACGGCCACGGCCGGCTTCGCCTCGCAGATGTGGCAGCGCATCCTGTTCGACAAGCGCAGGCCGGGGAAGATCAACCGGCGACACTTCGAGGTGTAGGGCCTTTGACGTCCGGTGATCTCGATCAGCTCTCTCCGGATCACGCGGGCAGCGCGTCGCCCGGGAAGCTCCGGCAGGGGTGCACCTCGTAGACGAACACGCCGGCCTTGACGCCGGGATCCTCCTCCATGACCTTGCTTGTCTCTTCGGGCCCGAGGTTGAAGATGCCGACGCCACATACCTCGGTCTCATCGCGGACCGGGCAGACGATGGATAGTAGTCCGTCCGCGCGCAGGGAGAAGTTGCGTCGGCCGTGCTCCCAGATGATGTTGTCGACCCCTGCCATGCGCCAGTTGGGGCCAACTTTGAGGATCACCACACTGTAGGTCTTGGTCGTGGGCATCAGCGCCCGCATCTGGTCATCGGTGATGGTCGCCATTGCGATCTCCTAGCGTGGTTCCGGTCGAAACTGGCGTCTCTGCGGCGGTGGCGAGGCAGCCGAGAATGGTGGCCCAGCCCGTGCTGTAGCCGCCGCTGGTGTAGCCGCCGGGCAGGGCGCAGTCCTCGGATAGCTGGGCTTCGGTGAGTGACTCCCAGCCTCGGTGTTCTACGGCGACCCTGGTCAGTGCCGGGCCGAGCGCGGTGAAGGTCAGCTCGACCTCGGTCGGTGCGGGCGTGCTGGTCCAGGTCATGGCGAACCGGTGAGGCGGCTGCCAGACCAGCAGTTCGCCCCACTCCACCACCGTGCCGTCCTGCCAGGTCTCGTAGACGCGGCCGCCGACCCGCTGTTCGACGGTGACGTCGCGTACCTGGTCCTGCCCGGCCGAGAACGGCTGCACCGGCCACCACGCGCCGATCTCACGGACGAGAACCTCGAAGGTATGCTCGACGTCGCTGCGCACGAGGGTTGCCTGGCGGACCGGTGGCCGCCGCAGCGGGGTGACCCGTGGCTGGTCATGAGTGGTCATGGTGGCTCTTCACTTTGTTTTGGGCAGCGTTGTCGTCGACGTTTCGAGGCTGTCCTTGGCTGCTGTCACGATCGGTGCCGTGCAGGTAGTCGCGGAAGCGCCGCAATGCCAGCGCCCAGATCCACTCGACGCGACGGCGTTGTTCGGCCGGCGGATCACCGGCGCGGCGGATCGCTGACGGGGGCCGGACTGGCCCCCGCGGCGGGCGCTGGTCAGCTGGCACGAACGACCTTCTCGTCGGTGCCGGAGAGGCCGCGATCAGCCTCGACCAGCCGGCGGGCGACGTCCAGGGCACCAGCCCACATCTCGTCGAGCAACTCCCGCAACTCGGCCAGCCCTTCCGGACGGGCCCGATACAGACGCCGGGTGCCGTCACGGCGCTCGGTGAGCAACCCCGCGTTCTTCAACACGGTCACGTGCTGGCTGATCGCGGTACGGCTCACCTCGAACGCCGCAGCGATCTCCCCGGCGGCCAACTCATCATGGGCGACGAGCCGCAGAATGGCCCGACGGCGCGGCTCGGCGAGTGCGCGCAGCGCCTCGTCCGTCGCGTCCCGCTGCGTCATGCCCACAGACCGACCTGATTCCCATCCGGGTCGGTGAAGATCGCGAATCGGCCGAAGTCGCCGGGCAGGTCCATCGGGGGCACCAGACGCTTGCCGCCCAGTGCCTCGGCCCGGTCCAGATAGGCGTCCAGGTCATCGACCTTCACATAGACCTTCACCCCGGTGTCGCCCGGCTGCATAGACGGCCCGACGCCGCCACCGATGGCATCCTCGCCGGCTCCGGTGTCCACCAGGCCGTAGCCGCCCATCGCCGGATCCGCGGCGATCTGCCAGTCGAACAGCTCACGGTAGAACGCCTGCGCCCGCTGGTGATCCGGGCTGACCACCTCGAAGAACGCGATCGGCTGACCCATGGTCACTGCCTCCATCCAAGTCCGTCAACGAGCGCTAACGTTAGCAACAGTCGACATTCACGTCAAACGGACTGGAACTTGCGCTCGCGGCCTACGTGAGCCGTGCGTCGCTGAACTGCCCTGCCTGGCGCTGCAGTCTGACCAGCCCCAGCAGCGCGCTGGCCATGCGGCTCACCCCCGGCGAGTCGTCGCAGATCGCGACGAACTCCTTCTGCACTGCCACCGCCTCGGCGAGATAGCGGAGTTGGGCGAGGTGAGCCTGGAGTGTGTTGAGCGTGCGGACGGTTCGCGGCTCGCCGACGGCCCACTCGGTGATGAACAGGCGGGATGCTTTGCGATCGCCGAGACGTGCGGCGTGGTCGGCCCACGACTGGAGGTCCTCGTCGGCCGGGTCGCAGGGAACAGGGCGCGTTGCTGGTCGAGCCACTCGTCGACGGCGGCATCGGTATGGCGGTCCGAGGTGATCTCCCGCAGGATGCGGTCGCGGTCAGGATGGGAGCTGGCTCGCACTGTTTCGATGGAGGCCGCGACGCCTCCGGTGAGCAGATGATAGAGGTCGTATCCCAGGGCGGTGTCGAAGCTGATGTTCTTGGCATTCCAGTGCAGCGGTCCTTGGAGCGGTACGCCCGGCCCGGCGTCGACGCGGTCGCCGCCACGTCGCCTCCGCGACCCCGTCGCCCGCCGACGCTGACGCGTTCAGAGAGCGGTGCTATGGCACGTTTCCGGCGCAATCCGGTTGCCCTCCTTCTTCACCTCTTCCCGGCTGCCTGACCCTTCACCGGCATCCGGCATTTCACTCATTTCCGGAGCTTGCCTACTTCTCCCGTATTTAATCTCTTATTATCTGAAAAGAGGATGTATGGCCGAAACGATCGGTTTCATTTCTGGCGACTGTGTGAAGTGCCACACGGCCCATTGCTGCACCATCGGCACAGCGGACGGCCAAGTCCCCACCCCCGACAAGGTGGGCGTCGCTCCATCCAGCACGAGGGCATTCGGTACGTGCACGGCGGGTGGAGCCAGGGAGGACCGGCGCGTGGCTGCGAATGACTCAAAGCCCACGGCGGAAGAAGGGCTCACGGCGGTTCGGGGCGACGAGGCCGGTGGGCCCTGCTGCCGCTGGAACCGCCAGCGCACCGGCCAGGCGGCGATTCGTTCCCCTCTGAGCCCCTGCACAGTTCATCGCAGGGTCCGCCACAGGGTTCTCATGGAGCTTAAATGTTGGGCTTACTGGTTCATCAGGGTGCCCCCCTAGCTTGCCATCATGTTCTTCACCTACCTCAGGCGCGAACTGCGTAGCCGGAGGAAGGCGTCCCTCGTCGTCGCCTCCGGGCTCGCGCTGGGCATCGCTCTGGTCATCGTGGTCACCTCAGTGTCCTCCGGCATGGGGAAGGCGCAGGAGAAGGTGCTGCAGTCGCTGTACGGACTCGGCACCGACATGACCGTCACCAAGGCGGCCGACCCCACGTCCAGCAGCCCGCAGCGTCCGCACTTCGACTTCGGCACCAACGGCAACGGCTCCGACGAGACGCAGAGCACTGACCGCGTCATGGTGCAGGGCTTTCAGACGCTGGGGAGCAGCACGGTCACCGAGGTCGGCGCACAGCACGGGGTCTCCGAGGCCGCCGGCGGGCTCAGCCTCCAAGTGATCGACATCAGCGGCCAGTTCACGCAGGGCGAGTTCAAGCAGTACAAGAAGAGCCTTCGGCAGGCCCGCCGCCAGGGTGATCCGCAGGGCAGTGTCGAGGGCGGGAGTGCGAACTTCGACGCCAACCGCTACTCCGTCTACGGCACCGACGTCACCAAGGCCGCCCTGGGCCCGCTGACCTGCTCGAAGATCACCAGCGGCCGTACCTTCACCACGTCGGAGACCGTCGCCCTCTCGACGAGTCGATGCGTGACGAGATCATGGACGTGCTCGAACGCATGTGGAAGGAGCACGTGCTGACGTTCATCACGGTCACCCACGACTCCTCGATCGAGAGGAAAGGCCCCCGCGGCTCGCCACCATCCGTAAGGGGAGGATCACGGTCAAGGAGAACGCCGCCCCTAGGGCGCGATGGCGTCGGCGGTTGTGATACACGGCCCGGCCCAGGCCGGGAGGGGCCGCTCAGTCGGCAGTACTGAAGCCGCCACCGCAGGGCACCAGTCGCACGCGTGGGGCCCCACATGGGGCGGACGCCCGCCCCCGCGGCTCGGGCGGGCACCCGTACGCGACGACGCCGAGTGACTTCAAGCGCCGGCTCAGCTGGATCGACCAGAACGATTGCCCGACCCCCTGCGCATCAGTAGCTCGCCCAGGCGGATCATGGATACATACACAACGCAAGGAGAGGTTCGACGATGGAACACCGACATCTCGGTAGCAGTGGCATGCTCATCAGCGAGATCGCATACGGCAATTGGCTGACCCACGGCTCGCAGGTCGAGGAGGAAGCCGCCGTCGCCTGTGTGCGGGCGGCGCTCGATGCGGGTATCACGACGTTCGACACCGCTGACGTCTATGCCGAGACCCGTGCCGAGGCCGTGCTGGGGCGCGCGTTGAAGGGTGAGCGCCGCGAGGGGCTGGAGATCTTCACCAAGGTGTACTGGCCCACGGGCCCCGGGAAGAACGACCGCGGACTGTCACGCAAGCACATCATGGAGTCGATCGACAACTCCCTGCGCCGGCTGCAGACGTCGTACGTGGACCTCTACCAGGCGCACCGGTTCGACCGGTTCACCCCGCTGGAGGAGACCATGGAGGCGTTCGCCGACGTGGTCCGCTCCGGCAAGGCCCTGTACATCGGGGTCTCCGAGTGGACGGCCGATCAGATCCGGCGGGCGCATGCGCTGGCGCGGGAGCTCAAGGTGCCGCTGGTGTCGAGCCAGCCCCAGTACTCGGCGCTGTGGCGGATCATCGAAGGCGAGATCGTGCCGACATGCCAGGAGCTCGGCATCGGACAGATCGTGTGGTCGCCGATCGCCCAGGGCGTGCTGACCGGCAAGTACCTTCCCGGGCAACAGCCCCCCGCGGGGTCTCGGGCGACGGACGACAAGGGGTCGGCGATGATCAGCCGCTTCCTGCGCGACGAAGTGCTCGAAGCGGTGCAGAGGCTCAAGCCGCTGGCCGACGAGGCGGGCCTGACCCTGGCGCAGCTGGCGGTCGCCTGGGTCCTGCAGAACAGCAACGTGTCGGCTGCCATCGTCGGCGCGTCCCGGCCGGAGCAGGTAGCGGAGAACGCCAAGGCGGCCGGTGTGACGCTGGATGCCGAGCTGATGGCCCGCATCGACAAGATCGTGCTGCCGGTAGCGGTGACGGATCCCCATCTCGTGCACCAGAACGTACCGGCGCAGCGTCCCTGAACCGGTCGGTGCAGCGTGCCTATGGGATGCTGCGTGGCAGCTGCGACGGAAGCGGCCCAGGCCGTCCCTTCAGGGGCGGCCTGGGCCATGCGCTACTGCAGCGTGGCACGCACCGAGTACACGCCCTTCGTGGGAACTGCAAGGTTCAGCTACGACAGCTCCTGGCACGCGACACCGCAGCGAAGCACGGGGCTGCCGGAACGGCCGAGAGAGAGCGGGTTGCCTCACATGCGGCTCTGTGCGGGAATGCCTCGGGCGATCATGGAGTTGACGCTCGTCGACAGGGACCATTGAAGGAGCGTCCGCATGGCCAGAACGCAAGCGCCGACCACTGCCGCCCCGGCCGGCCAAGGTATCGGACTGCGCTCAGAGCGGGGACCGGTGCTGATCGCGATCATGCTCAGCACGGGCCTCGTCGCACTGGACTCCACGATCCTCGCCACCGCTGTCCCCTCTATCGTCGGCGACCTGGGTGGTTTCTCGCAGTTTCCCTGGCTGTTCTCGGTCTACCTGCTCACCCAGGCCGTCACGGTGCCGCTCTACGGTAAGTTCGCCGACTCGCTCGGCCGCAGGCCGGTGATGTTCTTCGGTATCGCTGCCTTCCTGCTCGGCTCGGTGCTGTGCGGAGTGGCCTGGAGCATGCCGCTGCTGATTGTCGCCCGCGCTGTTCAGGGAGTCGGAGCCGGCGCGGTGCAGCCCATCAGCATGACGATGGTCGGCGACATGTACACCGTGGAGGAACGCGCCCGGGTGCAGGGCTATGTCGCCAGTGTCTGGGGTATCGCCTCGGTGATCGGGCCGACCCTCGGCGGGCTGTTCTCCGAGTACCTGTCCTGGCGGCTGATCTTCTTCGTCAATCTGCCGCTGGGCGCCATCGCGGCATGGATGCTGGCCCGGCACTTCTCCGAGAAGGTGACCCGCACGACCCACACGGTGGACTACGCCGGTGCGGCCGCCCTCACCGGCGGGTTCACGCTGCTCATCCTGGGCCTGCTGCAGGGCGGCGTCGCCTGGGACTGGGCGTCGCTGCCGAGCACCGCCGTCTTCGTCGCCGGCGTTGCCCTGCTCGTCGTCTTCTTCCTCGTGGAACGCCGCGCGGCCGAACCCGTACTGCCACCATGGGTTTTCAGCCGCCGCGTTCTGTCCGGAGGCAGCCTCTACTCGCTCGTCGTCGGTACTCTCATGATCGGCCTGAGCTCGTACCTGCCGACATACGCGGAGGGCGTGCTCGGGAAAAGCGCCGTGGTCGCCGGTTTCGCCCTCGCCGCGATGACTGTCGGGTGGCCGCTCGCGGCCGGGCTGTCCGGGCGGATCTATCTCAGAATCGGGTTCCGGAACACGGCGCTGATCGGCAGCGTCTTCGTCGTGGTCGGTGCCGTGCTGGTCGCATCACTGGGTGCGTACACCTCACTCCTGTTCGCCGCGCTTGCCTCATTCGTCCTGGGCATCGGGCTCGGCCTGTCGGCAAGCCCGACACTGGTGGCCGCTCAGTCGGTTGTGACCTGGGAGCGGCGGGGCGTGGTGACGGCGACCAACATGTTCAGCCGGTCGCTGGGCAGCGCGGTAGGCGCCGCGGTGTTCGGCGCGATCGCCAACGCCACCCTGGCCGCCCGGTACGCCCACCCGCCGGCGGCCGTTGCGGGCAAACTGTCCGGCAGTGTGAACGCCACCAGCCTGACCTTCGGTGATGCGCCGAAGGACGAACCTCCCGCGGTGGCGCTGTTCCTGCGCGACTCGCTGTACCAGGCCACCCACCACGTGTTCCTCGGGCTGATCGTTCTGGCGCTGTTCGGGATCGGCGCCCTGCTGCTGATGCCGCGACGTAGCGAACCGCTCACCTTCGACTGACATCCGGTGCGCCGCGGTAAGACCTGTCCATGGCCCAAGCGCTGGACGACCAGGCGGTGGGGGACCGCGTCGCCGTACCCCCGTCGCGGTCCCCCGGGCTTCCACCGGCCACCGGCGATGAGGTCCTCCACGACGCGGCGGACCTGGCGGGCAGTGACTCCGGCACGGTGCGTGTCCTGCACGCGGTCCTGCCGCTGCCGGAGCGTTCCGCCGCGCCGATCGTGGTCAACGTCAACAGCGGTCTGGCCTCGCTGGACCGGCTCACCGCCGAGGGCACGCCGACGTACGCCTACTCTGGCGTCGCAGGGCAGAGGGCAGGAGGCAGGAGGCAGAAGGGACGGGTACTCCGTCGTCGCGGCCAGGGAAAGTCGGCGGGCAGCTTGCGTAGGACGTCGTCTGCGGCGTCCGACTTGACCAGGACGACGTCGTGCTCGGCGGCCCCGCCGACGGGCCCGGACGACGGCCCGGTAGGAATGAGGCATGGACAACGTCATAGACCTGCGGAGTGACACCGTCACCCGTCCCAGCGATCCGATGCGCAACGCCATGGCGCGGGCCGACGTGGGGGACGACGTGTTCGGCGACGATCCCGC
>NZ_JBFBBS010000064.1:0-22457 GCF_040682835.1 Streptomyces sp. NPDC051104
ACTCCCCCGCCAGAACAGCCCTCGACGGCACATTTTCGCGTCATCGGGCCTTAGTGGTCCGACCACCTTGGTGGTTAGACTGCGACGCACCCGGTGACTGGAGGAGTGTCGTGGACGAGACAGCCCCGTACAAGGGCACCGTGACGCAGCGCGCCATCGAGCAGATCAAGGCGATGATCGCCGAGGGCCGGCTCGAGCCGGGCCAGCGCCTGCCGACGGAACGCGACCTCGCGGCACAGCTCGGCATCTCACGCAGTTCGATGCGGGAGGCGATCCGCGCGCTCACGGTCCTCGGCGTGCTGGAGGCCCGGCACGGCTCGGGCATCTACGTCACCCAGCTTCAGGCCGGGGACCTCCTGGAGACCTTCGGCGTCGTGGCCGATCTCTCGCGCGGGCAGCGCCTGGTGGAGCTGCTGGAGGTGCGCCGGGTCCTGGAGTCGACAGCGACGGCGCTGGCGGCCGCCCGTATCACGGACGACCAACTCGCCGAGGTGGAGAAGCACTTGGCGGCGATGAACGCGACGGACGATCCGGAGGAGATCCTCGCGCACGACCTCGCCTTCCACCGGGAGATCGCTGTCGCGGCGGGCAACGAGACGATGGCGGCGATCCTGGAGGGCCTGTCCTCACGGACGTTCCGCGCCCGTGTGTGGCGCGGCTATGAGGAAGAGGGCGCCTTCGCACGCACCCGCCGCGAGCACGCGGCGATCCACCGCGCCCTGGCCGCGCACGACCCGGAGGCGGCCAGGGCGGCGGCCGCCGCGCACGTCGGCGAGGTGGAGGAGTGGCTGCGCAGCCAGCTGCCCTCCTGAACGGCACCTTTACGGCGACGCTCTCTACCGGCGCAGCTCCGGCGGCCCGTTGTCCAGACCCACATCCGTCTCGACGTCGTAACCGACCGCGGCATGACCCACCGTGGGGTGCGCCATGTCGGCGCCCAGGTCGAAGCCGGCGTCTTCCGCCGCACGCTCCAGCTCTTCGTCCTCGCGACGCCGGACGGCGTCCCTGTGGTGCTCGTTCATCCGTTGGGCAAGACCCCGGACGCCCTGGTGGTGGTCCTCGGGGGCATCGGCTTCGCTCATGGCCCACATGCTCGGCGCGCGCACGGCGTCCTGGCAACGGCCTGCGAACGGCGAGCGGTGAACTCTGCACGCTCAGGCCAGGATCGTGCAGTCCGGGATCACTGCGCCTGCCAGAAATCTGCGAGAAAGACGGCACGCACAGGGAAGGAGCGCACGTGGCCGACGCAGCGATGGGCGACGAGGTCTACCAGCCGGACGGTTCCGAGGTGCAGGACGACGCCGGGCTGTTGGACGCGTCCGACACCCTGGACCACCGGGCCGGTGAACAGGCGCTGGACGAGGGATACTCTCCCCCGGAGCGGCCCTGGGGCGTGCTGCACACGGGCGTCACGGCGTCGGAGCGGCAGCGGGGGGAGAGTCTGGACGAGCGCCTTGCCGAGGAGGTACCGGACATCGGCGTCCTGGACGGCGACGGTATCGGGGACGCCTGGGACACGGACGGTGAGCTCATCGACGACGAGGTCGGCGATGTGCGTGCCGGACGGCTGCTCGCGCCCGACGAGGGCAGTCACGAGAACACCGAGTTCGACCTGGTCGCTTCCGACGTCGGGCTGGACGGCGCCGGCGCATCGGCCGAGGAGGCCGCGATGCATGTGGTCCCCGACTCCGACACCCACTGACGCGCGGCGGGCGCCGGGGTCGCCTACTTGAGGGGAGCGAAGACGCGCTGGGCCGCGACCGCGGCACCGCCCCGGGCCCACTCCTCGAAGGGCAGCGGCCGGACCACGAGATCGCAGTCCGCGGCGGCGCCGAAGGCGTGGTCGGCGAAGGTCTGCCGGATCTGGTCGGCGAACAGGTCGTACGACGCCACGCCCTCACCGGAGATGATGATCCGCTCCGGGCCGATGAGGTTGGCGACCGAGGCCAGCGCCAGGCCCATGGCATGTCCGGCGCGGGCGAAGACGGCCCGGACGGCGGGGTCACCGGCATGGGCGAGCCGGACCGCCTTCTCCATGGTCAACTCCGGGTCACCGGTGGCCTGCCGGGCCTGTTCGATGATCGCGTGGGTGGAGGCGACCGCTTCGACGCAGCCGATGTTGCCGCAGGTGCAGGTGCGGTCGGTGCCGCCCACCGGGAGGTGGCCGATCTCGCCCGCCACGCCGTGCGCCCCCGAGACCACGCGGCCGCCGATGGAGAGACCGGCGCCGATGCCGGCACCGACGGTGACCACGGCGAACGACGACAGGCCGGCACCGGCGCCGAACCACTGCTCGGCCACGGTCAGGGCACGGACGTCGTTCTCGATGACCGTCGGAGTGCCGGTGGCCGACTCGACCAGCTGAGCGAGCGGTACCCGGCGCCAGTCCAGGAAGGGTGAGTACTGCACGGTGCCGGTCTGGCCGTCCACGTCGCCGGATATGGCGACCCCGATGCTGTGGATCCCGTCGGGCCCCGCTGCGTCGGCCGCCGCCCGCAGCTGATCCACCAGGCGGGCGATCGCCACCACCACGGTGCCCACATCCCGCGAGCCGAGAGCGGCCCGCCGGGACGCCAGCGGCCGAGCGGTCAGGTCGGCCAGCACGCCGATCAGTTCGTCCCCGGTGACCTTGACCCCGATGAACCGGACGCGTTCGGCGCGGACCGCGATCAACGTCGCCGGACGGCCGTTGGCCCGCTCCACCGTGGGCCGGCCCACCTCGGCGATCCAACCGTCGCCGATCAGCGGAGTGGCCACCTTGGTGACGGCTCCCGGTGACAGCCCGGTCCGCCGCCCGACCTCGGCACGGCTCAGCGGGCCGTGCTGGAGCAGGGTCTGGAAGACCAGGGCGGCAGCGGGGGGCTGGTCGGCAAGACTCATGTGGCGACCTTACATTTCCCAAGGAAACTAAATCAACGGCTTGCCCATGCCGCCCGGCCACCCCTGCGACCCGGCCTGAGGAGGAACAGGGCACAGCCGCCTTGGACTTCCCTCCCCGAGACATCGGATTTCTATGAGGCCGACTATGTTGACGCTGGAAGGAAACCGTGGCTACATTCGCCGCACTCCTCGTCGGAGCGGACGGGACGGATCCGCGCCGGTGAGGGGCGCGGCCACGCATTCCCCGTTGGTCCTCAGCTGTTCTCCCCTCGGTGGCGCTCCGGGACGACCACCACCGAGGGAGCTCCCACCACCCTCGATCCCCCAGGCGGAAGCTTGCGCTCGCGCCGAGATGGAGTACATCCATGGCTCGTCCAGCTCGACCCGTACGCCTTAGAACACTCACCTGTGCCACCGCGCTGGCGGTGGCCCTCGCCGCGCCCACCGCGTGGGCCACCACCCCGTCAGGTGCTTCCGGCACCCAGGCCCCCGAAGCGACGGCCGCCTCCGCCGTGGCCGCCGAACCGTACATGGGCTACAGCACGTGGAGCCTCGAGTCCACCAACTTCCCCGGCTACGGCGGGGAGAAGTGGCTCACCGAGTCCCACGTGCTGCAGCAGGCCGACGTGCTGGCATCGAAGCTGAAGTCCCACGGCTACGAGTACGTCAACGTGGACGCCGGCTGGAACGTCGACAACGGCAAGAACGTCGCGGACGACTACGCCCGCCCGACCGCCGACCTGAAGAAGTTCCCGCACGGCATGAAGTACGTCGGGGACTACCTGCACCGCAAGGGGCTGAAGTTCGGTCTCTACCTGGCGGTCGGCCTCTACATGGACTACTACAACGACGGCAGGACCCCGATCTACAACGCACCGGGCTGCACCACCAAGGACATCGTCTACCCGGACCTGCGGAAGACCAGCGGCTGGGACAACGTCTCCTACCAGCTGAACTTCGCCAGCCCCTGCACCACCAAGTACATCCAGTCCATCGCCGACGAACTGGCCGGCTGGGGCGTGGACTTCCTCAAGATCGACGGAGTGGGCCCCGGTTCCTCCCAGGGCGACGACGCACACAACAACGTCCCCGACATCCAGGCGTGGCACACCGCGCTGCAGAACACCGGCCGCCCCGTCCAGTTCGTCCTGTCCTGGTCGCTCAGCCACAACCAGGCCGACGTGTGGAAGGCCAACTCCAACGGGTGGCGGGTCGACACGGACGTCGAGTGCTACTGCGACACGCTGGTGACCTGGAACAACTCGGTCAAGCAGCGCTGGAACGACGTCGTCCAGTGGATACCCGACGCCGGTCCCGGCCACTGGAACAACCTCGACTCCCTCGACGTGGGCGTCGGCGCCATGGACGGCATCAACGACGTCGAGCGGCAGAGCTACACGACGCTGTGGGCCATCGAGTCCGCACCGCTGTACATCGGTGACGACCTCACCAAGCTCGACTCCTACGGTCTGAAGCTGCTCACCAACGACGAGGTCATCGCGGTCGACCAGGCGGGCCACCCGGCCAAGCCGGTCAGCCAGGACACGCCCCAGCAGGTCTGGTACGCCCGCAACCCGGACGGCAGTTACACCGTGGCGCTGTTCAACCTCGGCAGCGGCTATGCGGACGTGACCGCGAACTGGAGCGACCTGGGCATCAGCGGCAAGGCCGCGGTCCGCGACCTGTGGAGCCACAAGGGCCTGGGCTCGGTCGGCGGTTCCTTCACCGACAACCTGCCGCCGCACGGCTCACGCCTGCTGCGCCTGACCCCGAGCAGCACCGGCACCCACCCCGGCGTCCCTCTCGCCGTACACGGCACCGCCTCCACCGCCTCCAGCGTCTCGCTCGCCTGGGACGCGGTGAACTCCGGTACCGCCACGACGGGTTACGACGTCTACGTGAACGGGACGAAGGCCGCCACCGTCACCGGCACCTCCGCCACCGTCAGCGGTCTGAGCGCCGCCACCGCCTACTCCTTCACCGTGGTCGCCCACGACGCCAGGGGCCGCGTCTCCGCGCCGAGCAAGGCCGTGACCGTCACCACGCCGGCGGCCGGCGGACCGGTCTCCTACGAGGCCGAGGCACCGGGCAACACCCTCAGCGGCAACGCGAGCATCGCGGGCTGTTCCGAGTGCTCCGGCGGCAAGAAGGTCGGCAACCTCGGCTACAACGGATCGGTCGCCATCACCGACGTGACCGCGCCCAAGGACGGCACGTACCTGATGAAGCTCGACTACACCGACGGCTCCTCCGGCCGCACGGTCGTCGTCACCGCCGGCGGGACGTCCTTCCAGGTGCCGCTGCCCGGTACCAACGACAACAACTGGGGCCACCCGCAGTCGATCACCGTGCCGGTGCAGCTGAAGGCGGGCACGAACACGATCAGCTTCGGCAACCCCTCGGACTACGTGTCCGACGTGGACCGGATCACCCTCTGATCCCCCGTCTGCCGTCCGTCGGCGATCCACCCGCCTGAACACGTAAGGAGAGTGCCGTGGTGGTCACATCACAGGGCAACCCCACGACGCCGGTCCCACCGCCGTCCGCCGCGGTGGCCACCACGGCCACCCGACCGGGCAAGCCCCGCACGGTCCGCAAGCCGGGCCGCCACACCCCGACCAGGTCGGCGGCGGCCCGCCGCCGGGACCTGCCGGCCGCCCTGCTGCTGATCCTCCCCGCCGTGGCCGGCTTCGCGGTCTTCTTCGCCTATCCGACCCTGCGCGGCATCTACCTCAGTTTCACCGACTTCCACGTCCTCACCCCGCCGCACTGGGTGGGACTGGCCAACTTCCGCGAGATGTCCGGTGACGACGTCTTCTGGCACTCCCTGCTCGTCACCGTCTACTTCGTCGTCCTGTCCGTGTGCTTCGGCACCCTGATCTCCCTGGTGACGGCGGTGGTGCTGCACCGGGTGGCCCGGTCGTCCGTCCTGCGCGGCGTGATCCTGCTGCCGTTCCTGATCTCCAACGTCATCGCCGCCCTGGTCTGGCAGTGGATGCTCGACCCGCAACTCGGCGTCGTCAACATCGTGCTCAGGCACCTGACCGGCCACTCGATCCTCTTCTTCGGCAGCGGAGGATGGGCGATCCCCTCACTCGCCGCGATCAGCGTCTGGAAGTGGATGGGCTACTACGCCCTGCTGATCTTCGCCGGCCTGCAGACCATCCCGTCGACGATCTACGAGGCGGGCCGGGTGGACGGCGCGAGCGAAGTGCAGATGTTCCGCCGGCTGACGCTGCCCCTGCTGCGGCCGATCCTCGTCATGGTGGTCGTCCTGACCGTGATCAACTCCTTCCAGGTGTTCGACATCGTCCAGGTCACCACCAGGGGCGGCCCGGCCAACGCCTCGAACGTGCTGCAGATGTACATCTTCGACAAGGCCTTCCGGCAGTTCGACTTCGGTTACGCCGCCACCCTGTCGCTGGCCCTGTTCGCCCTGCTCATCACGGTCACCTTCACCCAGCTGCGGCTCGCCCGCGCGGGCGAGTCCGACCTGAACTGAAGGAGGCCGACATGGCTGTCACCCTCGCACCCGGCCGGACGGCCGCCCAGCGCCGGCCCCGTCAGGACACCCGCAGGTTCTCACCCGGCAGGATCGCGGCCTGGATCTACCTCGGTGTCATCGTCGTGGCCACCCTCTTCCCGTTCTACTGGATCCTGCGCACCGCCCTGTCGAACAACTACAAGCTGGCCACCAACCCCTCCTCGCCGCTGCCGGTCGGCTTCACCTGGGGTGCGTTCGAGCGGGCCCTCGGCATCGCCTCCACCGCCGAGGCACAGGCCCAGGGCGGCTCCGGCGCCTCCCTCGACATCGCGTTGTACCTGCGCAACTCGCTGATCTACGCGTCCGTGCAGACGGCGCTGATCGTGCTGTTCTCCGCGTGCGCCGCCTACGCCTTCTCCCGGCTGCACTGGCGCGGCCGCAACCTGGTGTTCAACGTCCTGATCAGCGCCCTGATGGTGCCCGGCGTGTTCACGCTGCTGCCCAACTTCGTCCTCGTGAAGGACCTCGGGCTCACCAACACCTTCGCCGGGCTGATCCTGCCCGGCGGCCTCTTCCAGGCGTTCACGCTGTTCTTCCTGCGGCAGTTCATGCTCGGGCTGAGCAGCGAGGTCGAGGAGGCCGCCATCATCGACGGCGCCGGACCGCTGCGGATCTTCTTGCGGATCATCCTGCCGATGTCGTCCGCACCGCTCGCCACCGTGTCGCTGCTGATGTTCGTCAACGCCTGGAACGACTACTTCTGGCCGCTGCTGATCACCAACGGGCAGAGCGTGCAGCCGCTGACTCTCGCGCTCGGAGTCTTCAAGCAGTCCTCGCCGCAGGCCGCACCGGACTGGGCGGGTCTGATGGCCGCCGCGCTCATCGCGGCGCTGCCGATGCTGCTGCTCTTCATCGCATTCGGCAAGCGCGTCGTCAATTCCATCGGCTTCTCCGGCCTGAAATGACCGGCTCCCCACCTCGATTGGACGGCACAGCCATGCACTCCACCGATCTGGTGCTGCGATGGCCCGCGCCCGCGGCCGAGTGGACCGAGGCCGCGCCCGTCGGCAACGGCCGGCTCGGTGCGATGGTCTTCGGCGGCGCCCACCGGGCCCGGATCCAGCTCAACGACTCCACCGTGTGGTCCGGAACCCCCGGCGGCCCGGCCGCCGCCCTCGCCGCGCTCCGCGCGGCCGGCGCCGGACCGCGGCGGCTCGAGGAGGTCCGCGCCGCGCTCCGCTCCGGGGACCAGGACCGGGCCGAGGCGCTGCTGATGGCCTTCGAGGGGCCGTACAGCCAGGAGTACCTGCCCTACGCCGACCTGTGGCTCACCGTGTCCGGCGGCGAGCGGGCCGCCTACCGCGGCCGGACCCTCAACCTCGACACCGCGGTGACCGAGGAGCGCTTCGACCTCGACGGTACGGCGGTGCACCGCCGGGTCTGGGCCGACGCCGCGACGGGCACCCTGTGCGCGACGGTGGACGCGGCGGGCGGCGCCGTGGACCTGCGCGTCGAACTGTCCACCCCGCTGCGGGAGGTGCACCGGTCGGCCACCGTCCGCGGGATCACCCTGGGCGTGGAGATACCGGTGGACGGCGCACCCGCCCACGAACCCGATGTCGCCGAACCCCTGCGGTACGCCGACGGACCCGTCGACGGCTACGACCCCTTCGGCGCGCTCGCCCTGGCCCTGAGCACCGACGGCGAGGTGACCGTGGCGGACGGCAGCCTGCTCGTCGCGGGCGCCTCGCACGTCCTGGTCACCCTCGCCAGTTCCACCAACGCCGCCCGCCACTGGCACGGACAGCCCACCGCGGACCGCGCCACCCACCTTCAGACCGCGCCCCGTACGGCCGCGGGCGCCGCCGTCCAGGGAGCCGAGGACCTGCTCAAGGCCCACGAGGCCGATCTGCGCGGCCTCCTCGGCGGCACCGCCCTGCGCATCGGCGGCCGGCGCGGCGGCACCCACGACGTGGCGCGCGACATCCTCAGCGGGGACGACGAACACCTCACCGCCACCGTGCTGTTCCAGCTCGGCCGGTATCTGCTGGCCACCGCCTCCCGCCCGCACACCGGTCCCCCGGCCAA
The DNA here is from genome assembly GCF_040682835.1 of Streptomyces sp. NPDC051104. Taxonomy (NCBI): domain Bacteria; kingdom Bacillati; phylum Actinomycetota; class Actinomycetes; order Kitasatosporales; family Streptomycetaceae; genus Streptomyces; species Streptomyces sp. NPDC051104. The sequence goes on from NZ_JBFBBS010000064.1 coordinate 8,453, forward strand.
CCTCCAGGGCATCTGGAACGCCGACCTGCGCCCCGCCTGGTCGTCCAACTACACCCTCAACATCAACACCCAGATGAACTACTGGGGCGCGGAAGCCGCCGGCCTCGCCGCCTGTCACGAGCCGCTGTTCGACCTGCTCGACCGGCTCGCCGCCCAGGGCGGCGAGGTGGCGCGGCAGCTGTACGGCGCCCGAGGGTGGGTGGCGCACCACAACAGCGACCCCTGGGGCTGGGCGCTGCCGGTCGGCATGGGTCACGGCAACCCCTCGTGGGCGATCTGGATGATGGGCGGCGCCTGGCTGTCCCAGCACCTGTGGGACCACTACGAGTTCACCCGCGACCTGGACTTCCTGCGGGAGCGGGCCTGGCCACTGCTCAGCGGCTGCGCCGAGTTCCTGCTCGACTGGCTGGTCGACGACGGCACCGGGCACCTCGACACCCTCCCCTCGACCTCCCCCGAGAACCTCTTCCTGGATGCCGACGGCATCCCCAGGTCACTGACCCGCTCCTCGGCGATGGACATGGCGCTGACCCGGGCCACCTTCGAGCGCGTCCTGAAAGCGGCCGACGTCCTCTGCGTGGACACCCCGTTGGCCGGCGAGATCCGCGCCGCGCTGCCCAGGCTGCGCCCACCGCGGATCTCCGCCGACGGCCGGCTCCAGGAGTGGGCCGAGGACCTGCCCGAGGCCGACCCGCACCACCGTCACCTCTCCCATCTGTCCGCCGTGTACCCGCTCGGTCTCATCGATCCCGACACCACCCCCGGACCGGCCGAGGCCGCGCTGAGGTCCCTGAACCGCCGCGGCCCGGGCGCCATGGGCTGGTCCTGGGCGTGGAAGATCGCCCTGCGGGCCCGACTGCGCGACGCGGCCACCGCACGCGGCCTTCTGCTGGAGGCGAGCCGCCCGCTCGACGGCGACCCCCGCGCCGACGCCCCGGTCGACGGATCACGTTGGGGCGGACTGCTGCCCAACCTCTTCTCCACTCATCCGCCCTTCCAGATCGACGGCAACTACGGCTTCATGGCCGCCCTCACCGAGATGGTGCTGCAGAGCCACACCGGCACCCTCCACCTGCTGCCCGCCCTGCCCGCCGAGTGGCCGGACGGCGAGGCCAGGGACCTGCGCTGCCGCGGCGGCCTCGCGGCCGACTTCACCTGGAGCGGCGGCGCGCTCACCTCGGTCACGGTGCGCAGGCTCGCCGGCGACGACGCCGAGCCGGTCCGGATCCGCCACCGGGACCGTGGCGTCATCCTGCGCGTCCCGGCCGGGACGCAGGTCACCCTCGACGCGGACCTGTGCCCGCGAGGGCCTTTCGTTTGGATCAGGCCGGATCAGGGAGCGGGACCTGGTGCGTGCAGATGCAAGGCGGAGGAGGGAGTCGACGCGGAGCGTCGACGAGTGACGACAACGCCGCTGGGGGTGCCCCCACGCCGTCAAGGCAGTGGGGGAGTGCGTGCCAGGCCCCGCGAGCCCGGCATGATCCAAACGAGAGGCCCTAGGGGAGCCGGTGCCGTGCTGACCGAGCAGGATCTGCCCGAGCTGTTCTCCTACCGCAGCGCGTACCGGGAGCCCGCCGACTTCGACGTCTTCTGGAAGGACACCCTCGCCGAGGCCCGTGCCCGGCAGGAGGCCGCGCTGGACCTGACCCCGGTGGCGACCGGTCTGGAGACCGTGGACGTCTTCGACGCCGTCTTCCCGGGCTTCGACGGGCACCCGGTCCGCGGCTGGCTGCGCATGCCCCGGCGGCGGACCGGCCCGCTGCCCGCCGTCGTGCAGTTCCACGGCTACGGCAGCGGGCGCGGCGCACCCATCGACGACCTGCTGTGGGCGTCGGCCGGATACGCCCATCTGCTGGTGGACGCCCGCGGTCAGGGCGGCGCCTGGGCGGGCGGCGGCGGCACACCCGACCCGGTCGGCAGCGGCCCGGCGTATCCGGGGTTCCTCACCCGCGGCATCGAGGACCGGACCACCTACGTCTACCGGCGCGTCTTCACCGATGCCGTCCGCGCCGTGGAGGCGCTGCGGGGCCGCGCCGATCTGGTGGACCCGGCCAAGGTCGCCGTCGTCGGCCCCAGCCAGGGCGGCGGAATCGCACTCGCGGTCGCCGGACTCGTACCCGGCCTCGCGGCCGCGCACTTCCAGGCGCCCTTCCTGTGCGACATCCGGCAGGCCACCCGGCTCACCGACGCGGAGCCCTATGCCGAGATCGTCGGCTATCTGGCCGCCCGCCGGGACCTGGTGGAGCAGACCTTCGAGACGCTCAGCTACTTCGACGGGCTCGCCTTCGCCCGCCGGGCCACGGCCCCCGCCTGGTTCTCCGCCGGGCTGCGCGACGAGGTGTGCCCGCCGGTCACGGCGATCGCCGCGTACCACGCCTACGCCGGGCCCAAGCAGCTGCGGCTGTGGGAGTTCAACGGCCATGACGCCGGCGGTCCCGAGGACCTGGCCACCGCACTGAGCGCGTTCGGCGCGCTCCTGAAGACGTCGTCCCGTCCGCCAGGGGTGCCGTCCCCCGCCCCTGCGTCCTGAAGGAAAGAAGGAACGATGAGAAAAGTGATGCGACTGCGCAAGGCCGTCGCGCTGGGCGCCACGGTCACTCTTGCCGCAGTGGTCTCCGCCTGCTCCTCCGGCTCCGCCGGCGGCGGCTCCAGGACCGTCAACTGGTGGACCTGGGACGACAAGCAGGCCGCCGCGTACCAGGTGTGCGCCACGGACTTCGAGAAGGCCCATCCCGGTGTGACGGTGAAGATCAGCCAGTACAACGTGGCGGACTACTTCACCAAGCTGACCGCCGGGTTCGTGGCCGGCAGCGCGCCCGACGCCTTCCAGAACAGCGTCCAGTTCTTCCAGGCGTACGCGTCCCAGCACCAGCTGATGCCGTTGGACGACTTCATCGCCAAGGACAAGTTCGACCTGTCCCGCTTCTCGGTCGGCGTGGACGCCTGGAAGTTCACCGACGGCAAGCAGTACGCGTTGCCGCTGGACTGGGCGGCGACCGGCATCTACTACAGCGCGGACGCGCTGGCCAAGGCCGGGTACAGCGAGAAGGACGTCGACTCGCTGACCTGGAACCCCGACGACGGCGGCACGCTGGGCAAGATGATCGCCCACATGACGATCGACGCCAAGGGACGCCGCGGCGACCAGCCGGGCTTCGACAAGGCGCACGTCAAGACCTACGGCTACGGACAGGTCGCGGCCAAGGACTTCATCGGCCAGACCACCTGGAGCCCGCTGGTGGACACCACGGGCTGGCGCCTGGGCGACAAGCCCAACTGGCCGACGGTGTTCAACTACACCGACCCGCGGTTCGTGAAGACCATGGACTGGATCCGCTCGCTGACGAACAAGGGCTACGCACCGAAGATCGGTGACTTCGCCAACAGTGTCAGCGACGTGGACCTGCTGGCCTCCGGCAAGGTCGCCATGGAGAGCGCCGGCTCGTGGGAGGCCGCGACCTTCGTGAAGATCCCGAACCTGAAGGTCGGCATCGCCCCCACTCCCTACGGTCCTGACGGCAAGACCCGCGCCGTGCTGAGCAACTCCAACGGCAACAACATCTGGGCCGGCACCAAGAACCCGGACCTGGCCTGGCAGTGGGTTTCCTACATGGGCTCCGAGTCGTGCCAGTCCAAGGCTTCGCAGACGGGTACATTCTTCCCGTCGATCCCGGCCGCCATGGACTCCTCGGCCAAGGCGCTGGCCGCCAAGGGTGTGGACCTGTCCGTCTTCACCGACATGCTGAAGAACAAGGTCCTCTACCCCTCCCCGGTCTACGGCAACGGCGCCGCCCTGCAGGACGCGCTGGAGCCGTTGTTCGAGGCGTACTTCGCCGGTCAGAAGGACGACTCCGTGTTCACGGACATGCGGGACAAGAGCAAGACGCTGCTCGCGAAGAGCTGAACCACCGAAGGCAACCGGTTGTCCGGGCGCCGGACGCGGCCCACGACCAGGGTCCGTCCGGCGGGCCGGATCCATGAAAGGACTCTGCATGCCTGACACCACCGCGCGAATCCTGACCCTGCGCGCGGCCGGCGCCTCACTCGTCGTCGAGCTCGCCGAGCCGGTGCCCAGAGTCCTGCACTGGGGAGCCGACCTCGGCGAGCTGACGGAGACCGGCCTGGCGGCGCTCGCCCTGACCGGTGAGCCCGCCGTGCTGAACAACTCCATCGACATCCCGCGCCGCTTCACCGTCTGGCCCACCGAGGCGGACGGCTGGTCCGGCACCCCGGCCCACCAGGGCCACCTGGCCGGTACCGCCACCGCACCGCGGCTCAGCCTGGCCGGGACGTCGCACCGCCCGCAGGCCGAGGGCGGGGAGCTGTCCCTGGACCTCACCGACCCCGGAGCCGGACTCGACGTCATCGTCACCTACCGCCTGGAGCCCTCGGGCGTCCTGGGCGTGCAGACGCGGATCAGCCGCCGGCCGGACGCCGCCCCGGAGCCGTACGACCTCGCGCAGATCACCACCATGCTGCCGCTGCCCCGCCGGGCCGCGGAGATCCTGGACTTCACCGGCAAGTGGAGCCGGGAGCGCTCCCCGCAGCGCCGCCCGCTGGGCTTCGGCACCTACACCCGGGAGGTGCGGCGCGGCAAACCCGGCCTGGACTCGCCGTACCTGGTGACGGTCGGCGTGCCGGGGTTCGGTTTCCGCCACGGCGAGGTCTGGGGCGTGCACCTCGCCTGGAGCGGCGACCAGCGGTATCTGGTCGAGCAGCTGCCGGAGGGCGCGGGCACCCATGCCGCGGTGCTCGGTGGCGGAGAGTTGCTGCGGCCCGGGGAGATCCGGCTCGCCCCCGGTGAGTCGTACACCACGCCGGTGTGCCACTTCACCTGGTCCGATGAGGGCCTCGACGGGCTCGCGGACCGTTTCCACACCCTGCTGCGGGCCCGGCCCGCCCACCCGCGCACCCCCCGCCCGCTGATCCTCAACAGCTGGGAGGCGGTGTACTTCGACCACGATCTGGACCGGCTGCTGCGGCTCGCCGACAAGGCCGCCGAGGTCGGTGTCGAGCGTTTCGTGCTCGACGACGGCTGGTTCCGCGGGCGCCGCTCGGACCACGCCGGGCTGGGGGACTGGACGGTTGACCCGGTGGTCTGGCCCCAGGGGCTGACGCCGTTGGTGGACCATGTGCGCTCGCTCGGCATGGAGTTCGGGCTGTGGGTCGAGCCCGAGATGGTCAACCTGGACTCCGACCTGGCCAGGGAACACCCCGACTGGGTCCTCGGCCCGGCGCGCGGCGTCGGACCGTCCTCCCGGCACCAGCACGTCCTGGATCTGGCCAACCCGCAGGTGTGGGACTACCTGCTGAGCGCGCTGGACGCCCTGGTGGGGAAGTACGGCATCGCCTATCTGAAGTGGGACCACAACCGGGAGCTCCACGAGGCCGTGCACGGCGGCGCCGACCGCCCGGTCGCGCACGCCCAGGTCCTCGCGCTGTACCGGCTGATCGACGCCCTCAAGGAGCGCCACCCCGGGCTGGAGATCGAGAGCTGCGCCAGCGGCGGCGGCCGGATCGACCTCGGCATCCTGGCCCGCACCGACCGGGTGTGGGCCTCGGACTGCAACGATCCGGTGGAGCGTCAAATGATCCAGCGGTGGACGGCGCAACTGCTGCCGCCCGAGCTGATCGGCGCCCACGTCGGCTCGGGCACCAGCCACACCACCGCCCGGGTCAGCTCCGACGCCTTCCGGCTGACCACGGCCCTGTTCGGGCATGCCGGCATCGAGCAGGACATCACCCGGTGCACTCCCGAGGAACTCGCCCGGCTCACCGCCTGGGCCGCGCTCTACCGCGAACTGCGCCCCCTGCTGCACGGCGGCCGCACGGTCCGCGCCGACCTCGTCGGCGACGCGACCCTGCTGCACGGGGTCGTGGCGCACGACGGTGCGGCCGCGCTGTACTGCTGGGCCCGGGTGGCCACCTCGCCCGAGGGGCAGTCCGGGCGGGTGCAGCTGCCCGGACTCGCCGCCGAGGCCACCTACCGGGTACGGGTCCGTACCGAGCTGGGGCTGCCGTCCTTCCACCAGACCTCCGGGCCGGCATGGCTGACCACCGCGCTCGACGACTGGCTGACGCTGCCCGGTGCGGTGCTCACGGTGGCCGGACTGCCCATGCCCAACCTCAACCCTGACCAGGCGCTGCTGCTGGAGGTGCGACGGAACGACTGGGAAAGGGGCGGGTCGGCCGAGGGTGACCCTGGTGACAGGTAACCCTCGGGCTCTCGACGCGGCGCCGCACGCACGGCACAGTGCTGCTCGTACTCGCCAGTACGCTCATGCGCCCAACCACACCGAGCACCGACAGGGAGCGCCCGTGACCAGCTGGATCGGCCGGACCGCCGCCGAGATCGCCGCCGCCGTACGGGAGAAGCAGGTCACCCCGCGGGAGGTGGTGGCGGAGCACCTCGCGCGGATCGAGGAGCTGGACGGCCGCGTCGGCGCCTTCCGCCGGGTCCGCACGGAGGCGGCGCTCGCCGAGGCCGACGAGGTCGCGGCGCGCGCGGATCTGGCCGGTCTGCCGCTGGCCGGCGTCCCCGTGGCGGTCAAGGACAATCTGGCGGTGCGCGGCGAGTCGACCCGCAACGGCTCCGCCGCGACCCCCGACACGCCCGCCGAGCGGGACCATGTCACGGTGGCCCGGCTGCGCGCGGCGGGCGCGGTGGTGGTGGGTCTGACCAACGTGCCGGAGCTGTGCGTCTTCGGCACCACGGAAGGGGTGCACGGGACCGCCCGGAACCCGTGGGACCTGACGCGCACGGCGGGCGGCTCCTCCGGCGGCAGCGCGGCGGCGGTGGCCGCCGGGATGGTGCCGGTCTCGCTCGGCAACGACGGGATGGGGTCGCTGCGCATCCCGGCCGCGAACTGCGGCCTCGTCACCATCAAGGCCGGTCACGGCGTGATCCCCGCGGGGATCGGCAACGGCGACTGGTTCGGCATGTCCGAGAACGGGCCGCTGGCGACGACGGTGGAGGACGCACGGCTGATGTTCGGCGTCCTCGCGGGAACGGGGGACGATCGGGCGCCGGGAACCGCGCCGCGCAGGATCGCGCTCTCCCTGCGCAGTCCCCTGCTCGGCGTCACGGTGAGCCGCCCGTACGCGGACGCGGCCCGCGCGGCGGCGGCACTGCTGGCGAGGGCGGGCCACGACGTGCGTCCGGACGAGCCGCCGTACCCCTGGTGGCTGGGCACGACGTCGCTGGCGCACTGGACGGCGGGTACGGCGGTGGACGCGGAGGGCCTCGATCCACGGCGGCTGACCCGGCGCACCCGGGTGCACGCGGCGGTGGGGCGGCGTTTCGCCGGGAGCGTGCGCTCCGGTGACCGCCGAGAGCAGCTGCGTCGGCTCCTCGAACCGTTCTTCGCCGCGCACGACGTGCTGCTCACCCCGGCGCTCGCCCGTCGCGGCCCGGTCGCCGATTCCTGGCACGAGCGCGGCTGGCTGCGCAACATGCTGACGAACACCACCTACTCCCCCATGACCCCGCCGTGGAACCTCACGGGCTGGCCGGCGATGTCTGTTCCGTTCGACCTCCTCCCGAACGGCGCGCCCTGCGCGGTGCAGCTGGTGGCACGGCCGGGCTCGGAGCGGGAACTGCTGGCGGTGGCAGGCCAGTTGGAGTCCCTGCGGCCCTGGCGGCGCACCGCCCCGGTGGGCCGGGGCGGTGCCACACCCTCCGAACCGGCCGGTTGACACCCGTCCTACTGGTTGGACTTCGCGACGCTGATGTCACCGAGCGCCGACTCCGGGTCCCGCTCGATGGCCAGGTCGCCGAGGGACACGATGCCCACGGGCTCCCCGTTCTCGACGACCGGGACACGGCGCACGGAGTGCTCGCGCATCAGCCGTACCGCGCGGTCCAATTCGTCCTCGGGGCTCACGGTGACCAGGTCGCCGCTGCACGCGCGATCCACCGTGGTCTCCCGCGGGTCAGCTCCCTCCGCGACCGTGCGCACCACCAGGTCGCGGTCGCTGACCAGCCCACGCAGCCGGTCGCCCTCCGTCACGAGGACCGCGCCGATGTTCTGGTCGCGCATCACCTGGGCCACGGTCGCCACCGGGGTCTGCGGTTCGACCGTCACGGGTGCGGCGGTCATGATGTCGCGTACGTGCTGGGCCATCATGTCTCCCTTCGCGCATTGCTGCGGTGCCGGTCACCGCGCTCGGCCGCCGGGTACCCGGCGAACCCGGCGCCTCACCCGGTCGTTTCGGGCGGTACGCACGGGGCGTGCCGCAGAAAGGCGGCACACGCCACCGCAGCCCGTTTCCCCACGCCGTCCCTGGGGACTCGGTCAGCAAGCGCCGTGAGGCCCCGGCGAGATGGGGCCCGGCGCCCGAGGATGCAGAAGGAAGATGAACTGTCGTGACCGCACAGCCAAGTGAGAAGCCCGTCGTCCGCCCGCCCGAGACCGGCTGGGCGCAGGCCCGCCGCCTGCGGAAGAACGGCCTGCGCACCTGTGTCCCCGCCCTCGACGACGGGAAGAGGCCCTGGCCGCAGCGCGGACCGGAGGGGAACATCGTCCGGGGCGAGGACTGAGGGCCGACGGGAACGACCGGGGTCATTTGGCTGCCGCGTACACGCTTCACCGAGGAGGGCGTGGGTACCCAGGCGGAGGCAAGCGAACGCGAGCGCGCGGCGCTTTCTCCCAGGGGCCCAGGACGGCTTCCCCCCTCCGCGGCCCCCCGCCGCGTGGACGACAGGCCTGGAAGGCGGCAACCACATGAGCGAGAACCCGGTCAAAGGCATGAAGGACAAGGTGGTCGACGCGCTGCGGGGCGATGGGCAGGCGGACGGCGGCATCCCCGGCAGGCCCGGCGCCGAGCCGCCCGAGCTGGCGGAGCCGACCGCACCCAGGCCGCCCCTGCCGCCCAAGCCCGACCAGGCGGCCCCGGAGGCGGTCAGCCCGACCGGTCGCCCCACGGAAGCGGACCCGACGACGCGGGCCCAGGGCGGCCCGTACCTCACCACCGCGCAGGGCAACCGCCTGTACGACACGGACCACTCCCTCAAGGCCGGTGAGCGTGGACCCGTCCTGCTCCAGGATCATCATCTGCGTGAGAAGATCACCCACTTCGATCACGAGCGGATCCCCGAGCGGGTGGTCCACGCCCGCGGCGCCGCGGCGCACGGGGTGTTCCAGAGCTACGGCACCGCCGCGAACGTCACGAAGGCGGCCTTCCTGCAGCGGGATGTCGAGACACCGGTGTTCGTACGGTTCTCCACAGTGCTCGGCTCCCGGGGGTCGGCCGACACCGTGCGTGACACCCGGGGCTTCGCGACGAAGTTCTACACCGGCGAGGGTGTCTTCGACCTGGTCGGCAACAACATCCCGGTGTTCTTCATCCAGGACGCGATCAAGTTCCCGGACGTCGTCCACGCAGCGAAGCCGCACCCCGACCGGGAGATCCCGCAGGCGCAGAGCGCGCACGACACGTTCTGGGACTTCGTCACCCTGCACACCGAGGCCACGTTCCACACGATGTGGAACATGTCCGACCGGGGCATTCCGCGCTCGTTCCGGATGATGGAGGGCTTCGGCGTCCACACCTTCCGGCTGGTCGACGCCGAGGGCGCCACCACACTGGTGAAGTTCCACTGGAAGCCGAAGCTCGGCGTCCACTCCCTGGTGTGGGAGGAGGCCCAGCTCATCAGCGGCACGGACCCTGACTTCCACCGGCGCGACCTGGCCGACGCGATCGAGGCGGGCGCGTATCCGCAGTGGGAGCTGGGCATCCAGACCTTCCCGGATACTCCCGAACAAACTTTCGAAGGCATCGATCTGCTGGACCCGACGAACATCGTCCCCGAGGAACTGGCACCGGTGCAGCCGGTCGGTCTGCTCACGCTGAACGCCAACCCTTCGAACTTCTTCGCCGAGACCGAGCAGGTCGCCTTCCACCCCGGCCATCTCGTGCCCGGCATCGACATCACCGACGACCCGCTGCTGGCCGGCCGCCTCTTCTCCTACCTTGACACCCAGATCACCCGCCTGGGCGGACCCAACTTCGCGCAGATCCCGGTGAACCGCCCGCACGCCCCGGTGAACGACATGCTGCGCGACGGCATGCACCAGACCGCCGTGCACACCGGAGTGGCCCCCTACCGACCCAACTCCCTGGACTGCGGCTGCCCGTTCGTGGCCGGCACGGGCGACTTGGCGGGCGCGGGCGACCACGCGTACGTCGAGGCTCCGGTGCGGATCCCCGAGGCGACGAAGTCCCGTACGGCGCCCGCGTCCTTCGCGGACCACTTCACCCAGCCGAGGATGTTCTGGCTGAGCCTGAGCCCGGTGGAACGGGAACATGTGGTCGCCGCCTACACCTTCGAACTCGGCAAATGCTACGAACAGGCCATCAAGGAACGAGGGCTGCGGGTACTCGCCAACATCGACCCCGAGCTGTGCGAACAGGTCGCCGCCGGCCTCGGCCTGCCCGCGCCCGAGGCCACCGTGCCGATCGTCGCGGTCGACCCCAGTCCCGCCCTGTCGCAGGTGGGCGAGACCTGGCCGCTGGACGGGCGCATCATCGGTGTCGTCACCGACGCCAGCACCGACCTGGACGGTCTGCGCACGGTGCGGGACGCGGTGTTCACCGCGGGCATGGTGCCGCTGGTCATCGCTCCCACCGGCGGGAAGCTCGACCCGGACGGCGAGCCCATCACCGTCCAGCGCAGCTTCGCCACCGCCCGGTCGGTCGAGTACGACGCCGTGCTCGTGGCCGGTGCTCCGGCGCCCGCCCCCGACGCGTACGGCGCGCGCGATGCGAAGGCCGGAGAGCCCGGAGCCGACAGCAGCGTCGATCCCCGGGTGCTGCTGATGCTGGCGGAGGCCTTCCGGCACGGCAAGGCGATCGGGGGCTGGGCCGGCGCCGAGGCCGCGCTCCAGGCGGCGGGTGTGCCGGCGAACGCCCCTGGAGTGGTGACCGCCCAGACCGGTTCCGGCGCGCTGCAGCAGATCACCGGGCTGCTGACGAAGCACCGCGTCTGGGAGCGGTTCGCCGCCCGCGTGTGACCGCCGTCGGGCCCCCACGTCGGTGTGTCGAACCGGGCGCCCCCGGGGACTCGGACCGGGAGCCCGGTATTCGGAAGACCGGTGCGGTCCCGGCATGCGGTAGGACCGGAGGAGCACAGCATGCGAGCACTGACCTGGCAGGGCCGACGCGACGTCCGCGTGGAGACCGTCCCCGACCCTCGGATCGAGAAGCCCGACGACATCATCGTCAGGGTCACGTCCAGCGGGATCTGCGGTTCCGACCTCCACCTGTACGAGCTCTTGGGTCCCTACATCGACCCGGGGGACGTCCTGGGCCACGAACCCATGGGCATCGTCGAGGAGGTCGGGCCGCAGGTTCGCACGCTCGAGCCGGGCGACCGGGTGGTCATCCCGTTCAACGTCTCATGCCGTGACTGTTTCATGTGCAACCAGGGCCTGCACTCGCAGTGCGAGACGACCCAGGTCCGCGAGCGCGGCACCGGCGCCGCCCTGTTCGGGTACACCAAGCTGTACGGACAGGTGCCGGGCGGGCAGGCGGAGCTGATGCGGGTGCCGTTCGGCGACAGGCTGCCCATCAAGGTGCCGGAGGGGCCGCCGGACGACCGGTTTGTGTACCTGTCCGACGTGCTGCCGACCTCCTGGCAGGCGGTGGAGTACGCGGCGGTGCCGGAGGGCGGCAGCGTGGCCGTCCTGGGCCTCGGGCCCATCGGCGACATGTGCACCCGGATCGCCCGGCACCGTGGCGCCGGTCTGGTCATCGGCGTGGACCTGGTGGACGAGCGGCTGGAGCGCGCCGCGGCACACGGAGTCACCTGCTTCGACCTCCGCCGGCACAGCGGCAAGGACCTGACCGAGGCCGTGCGGGAGCTGACCGACGGGCGGGGGCCGGACTCCGTGATCGACGCCGTCGGCATGGAGGCGCACGGCGCGCCGTTCGCCAAGGCCGCGCAGTGGCTGACCGGTCATCTGCCCGACGCGGTGGCGCAACCGCTGATGGAGCACGCCGGAGTGGACCGGCTGGGGGCCCTGCACACGGCCATCGACCTGGTACGCCGCGGCGGCACCCTGTCCGTCTCCGGGGTGTACGGCGGGGCCGCGAGCCCCATGCCCCTGCTGACCATGTTCGACAAGCAGATCCAGGTGCGCATGGGCCAGGCGAACGTCTGGAACTGGGTGGAGGACATCCTGCCCCTGCTCACGGACGAGGACCCCCTCGGCGTGGACGGCTTCAAGACGCACGCCATGCCGCTCGAGGACGGCCCCAAGGCGTACGCGATGTTCCAGGCCAAGGAAGACGGCATGATCAAGACCCTGCTCAAGCCGTGACCGCCCCGAGGACCGAACCCGAGGTGACGTACCCATGCCGACGACGGAACTGTCGACCGACGACCTGCGTGACATCGCCGAGCGGCTGACCGCCGAAGCGGACGCGCTGCGCGTGGAACTCGCGGCGGCCGAGGCGCAGATGTCCGCCCTGTCCGCGGACTGCGACCTGGATGCGGGCGACGCGAGCGCGAAGACGACCGCCCTCGAAAGCCTGCGCACGGACACCGAGCGCGCCCGGATGCTGCTGGACCGGATCCTCACCACCCTGTCCCGGGTGGGGGCGCCCGGCTTCGGCCGGTGCACGGTCTGCGGTGGCGAGATCGGCCGCGACCGCCTGCTGGTGGTACCGCACACCGACCTCTGCATCGCCTGCGCACGGACGGGGACGGACGCCGGGATGTGAAGCCGGCGTCCACCCGAAGCCTCCCGCCCGAACCGAAGCCGGCCCCCGCCCGAACCGAAGCCGGCGTCCGCCCGATGCGCGGGCGTCGTCAGACGTCCCGCTGCTCCAGCGGCCGTACGGCCGGGCCCTGCAGGACGTGCCCGTCGATGTCGAAGCGGGAACCGTGGCAGGGGCACTCCCACGCCTGCTCGGCGCGGTTGAAGGCGACGAAGCAGCCCAGGTGGGTGCAGCGCGCCGACACGGCGTGCAGCTGCCCCGAGTCGTCCCGGGACACGGCGCACACATGGCCGCCGACGCGCAGCACCGCGCCGTCTCCCGGGGCCACGTCGTCGACCGAGCCGCCGCCGATGAACGGCGCCAGACGGTCGCCCACGAAGTGCTGGGCGACCTTCGCCTGGTACTTCAGGAAGGTGGACGCCTCCCTCAGGACCGTGCCGACCCGGCGCGGGTCGTACAACTGCGCCCACGGCGGCTCGCGCCCGTCGATCAGCGCGGACAGCAGGAGCCCCGCCATGACACCGCCGCTGAGCCCCCAGCCGCCGAAGCCCGTGGCGACGTAGGTGTGGCGGCTCGCCGGGTGCAGGGGCCCGACGAGCGGCACGGTGTCCGAGGAGTCGTTGTCCTGGGTGGCCCAGCGGTGCCTGAACTCCAGGGGCCCGAAGTGCTCGGTGGCCCAGTCGCCCAGTCGGGTGAGGTGTTCCCCGGTGTCGGAGGTGCCCGGCGTGAAGTGCTCGCCGGTGACGATCAGCAGACGCGTGCCGTCCTGGTAGGGCGCGGTGCGGATCGACCGCGTGTTCTCCTCCGGGGTGATGTACATGCCCCGCGGCGCGCGTCCGGCGTCGATCGGGGCCGTCAGCACGACCTCGCGGCGCGGCGAGAGCCGGGCGAAGAGCAGCGCGCGGTCGAAGATCGGGTAATGGGTGGCCACCACGACGTCCCGTGCGGTGACCGTGTGCCCGGCCTCGGTCGTCAGACGGCAGGGCTCGCCTTCGTGCAGCCCGGCCACGCGGGTGTGCTCGTACAGCTGCCCGCCACCGCGCGCCAGCGCCTCGGCGAGCGCGAGGAGGTACTTGCGCGGGTGGAACTGCACCTGGTCGGCCACCCTGACCGCCCCCGCCACGGGAAAGGGCAGGTCCGTGTCGGTGACGAACTCGGCGGGCAGCCCCGCCTCCCGCGCGGCCTCCGCCTCGGCGCGCAGCTCGGACACACGGTCGTGGTCCGTCGCGTAGGTGAACGCCGGTGCGGTCTCCCAGTCGCAGTCGATGCCGAGTTCGTCCACCAG
>NZ_JBFBBS010000065.1:0-21258 GCF_040682835.1 Streptomyces sp. NPDC051104
TGTTCGTGCTGGTCATACGGGGGTGGACTCCTGTCTCGCCCAGGAAGGATAACCCGGCATACCCGGTGTCTCACCACAGACTGACAGGGAGGGCTTCCGCCCAGGAGGTCGGGGCAGCCGAGTCACTGCAGGCCCTGCTGAACAGCAAGGACCCCGAGGTCCGGGCCTTCATGGCGAACTTCAGCAGTGAGGAGCTGGCCGCCTTTCAGCAGGCGGCTGCGGCCCAGGGCAAGCCCGGCGACGGCGTGGTGGCCTTGAAGGCCCCCAACTGGGGCCAGATCATGCGTGCCCTCAAGAAGATCGGCGGCTTTGCCAGGGCTGTGGCGGGCAAGTACGACGACTTCAAGCGGTGGGTCGATGACCGGCCGTGGTACATCAAGTACGCCATCAAGGCGGTCTCGCCCGGTCTGTCGCTCTACGACATCTGGTGGCACTTCCACCACTGAGTCGTCTGCCCGTCCGGCCGCCTGTACGGGCGGCCCGGACGGGCTTCACCGCGTTGCCACGACGCCTCTCAACCTCCGTCCGGCGAACCGCTGATCGGCGTTTGCGTCGGTCTCGGCGCCGTGTCAGCGCTGTCGGCTCGAAAGGAATTGACACTCGAAGGGATGGACGATGGAGAACGGCCAGGGCCAGGACGTTGAACCCAAAGTCACCGAGGGAACCTGGGGCATGCCCCTGATCGTTTTGATTCCGGTCGCCCTGATGCGCATCTTCACAGATCTTTCGACACCGTGGCTCGTCATGGCGTGGATGCTGTGGGGCCTTGCAGCGCTGCTGACGATCGTCGGGTGGGTGCAGGTGGTCCGCTACGGCCCGCGGCAGGCGCGAGGATGGTCCGCCTGCGTCCCGCTGCACTGCGCGCTTGCCTGGCTCGGGGCACAACTCGTCCTTGCCGATTAGGTCCTGTCGGGCCTGTCGGGAGCCTCGCCTCCGGGGCCGGACGGACGGGTGAACCGCCGCCCCACCGCGGAGCGCGGCGGCTCGCCTCGCACGCTGTCCAGGTGCCCCTACGCGGAATGCCCCGGTCATCCGCCGATCCGGACCGGGCAGCCGTCATCCGGCAGCCGCACTTCACCGGCCGAGTTCGACCGACGACACCCAGAGCCGTGGTGTGCGGCGACTGTGCGACAGATTTCCCGAATGTGTCGCAGTTCAGCCGGTACACCACCTCCGTGGACACGGCCGCCGTGCAGGGGTCTCGTCCTCCGCAGAAATCCGCTTCGGGCGCCGTGGCGGGTGCCTCTACCGTGGCCTGGTGACAACCCAGGTGATCGTGTTGAACGGCGGGTCCAGCTCCGGGAAGTCCGGGATCGTCCGGTGCCTGCAGGCGATACTGCCGGATCCGTGGCTCGCCGCCGCGGTCGACTCCCTCATCGAGGCGATGCCCGCGTCCATGCAGGCATCGGAAGCCGGAATCGACATCGCCTCAGATGGCGGGGTGAACATCGGGTCGGCGTTCCGGGAGCTGGAAGCAGCATGGATGGAGGGCGTCGCCGCCATGGCCCGTGCGGGCGCCCGGGTCATCGTCGATGACGTCTTCCTCGGCGGAGCGGCGTCCCAGCAGCGGTGGCAGAAGGCTCTCAGCGGGCTGGACGCGCTGTGGGTCGGCGTCAGATGCGAGAGCGCGGTCGCCGCAGGCCGTGAGATCGCCCGCGGGGATCGGGCCCAGGGAATGGCCGCGTTGCAGGCCGAAATGGTCCATCGGGGCGTGGTCTACGACCTGGAGGTGGACACCACGCACACGGAGTCCCTGGAGTGTGCGCGAACCGTCGCCGCCCGGATCAAGTGATCGAGAGCCCTGCCCTCGGCACGCCCGACCGTCCTCCCGCCTGGGCATCACTCCCCCTCCGGCGTCGCTCCCCGCCCCTCCATCCGTCCGAACACCTCCAGCACCTCCGCGTCGCCCGCCCGGGCGTTGAGGAAGTAGTCCGCCCACTCGGCGATGTCCTCGTACGCCGACTCCCGGGCCAGGCGTGTGGTGGCGGACGGGATGTCGAAGAGCGTTCTGCGAAGGTCCACGCCGGGACCGAGCAGGCACCAGTGGGCGCCGGGGCGGCCGTAGGGCGTGCCGACGCTGCCGGGGTTGACCACCTGGCGGCCGTGGGCGAGGCGGACGTACGGCATGTGGGTGTGGCCGCACACCACCGTGCCGATCGTGTCCGGCAGCTTCTCCCACACCTCCGCCCAGCGGGTGAGGGGCGAGTCGACGAGGACGACCTCCTCGTCGTTCCTCGGCGTCGCGTGGCAGAACAGGACCTCGCCGAGGCCGCGCACCGGGAGTGTCACCGTCAGCGGCAGCTCGGCGAGGAAGTCGACCTGCTCGTCGCGGAGCCGGGACGCCGCGTAGGGGCCGATGGGGTCGGGGATCTCCGTCCGCTGTCCGCGGCGGTATTCGACCAGCTCCCGGTCCGCGTTCCCCGCGACCCAGACCACCCGCTCGCCCTCGCGCGCCAACAGGTCCAGGACCTCGGCCGGCTGCGGCCCCGCCGTGATGTCGCCCGTCACCACGACACGGTCGGCGGCGGCGACCTCCGGCTCCGCGAGTACCGCTTCCAGGGCGGGCAGTACGCCGTGGATGTCGGAGAGGACCGCCACCCGGTCCAGTACGTCGCGCACTTACTCGTCCCCCTCCCTGTCGATGGCCTCCTGCAGCCCTTCCGCCAGCACCTCCGCCAGATGCCGTCCCCTGACGCCCGCCAGCTGCTGAAGCTGGGTGCGGCAGGAGTAGCCGTCCGCCAGGATGACCGCGTCCTCGGGTGCAGAGCGCACCGACGGGAGCAGTTGGTCCTCCGCGCAGGCCGTCGACACCTCGTAGTGGCCCTTCTCGAAGCCGAAGTTGCCCGCGAGGCCGCAGCAGCCGCCGGTGAGTTCGCCGGTCAGGCCCGCCGCCGTGCGCAACCGGCGGTCGGCCGTGTCACCCAGGACCGCGTGCTGGTGGCAGTGGGTCTGGCCGGCCGCCGGGCGGTCGAGGCGGGGCGGTGTCCAGTCGGGGGCGTGCTTCTCCAGAGCCTCCGCGAACGTCACCACCGCCGCCGCGAGGCGCTGCGCGCGGGGGTCGTCCTGCAGCAGCTCGGGGAGGTCGGTGCGCAGGGCGGCGGCGCAGCTCGGCTCGAGGACGACCACCGGGGCGCCGGCCGCCAGCACCGGTTCCATCAGGTCGAGGGTGCGGCGCATGACGGTGCGGGCGCGGTCCAGTTGGCCTGTGGAGACGTAGGTCAGGCCACAGCAGACCCTGCGCCGGCGGCCCGGGGGCAGGACCACCCTGAGGCCCGCCGCCTCCAGCACCCGTACCGCCGCGCGGCCCACGGACGGCGACAGGTGTTCCGTGAAGGTGTCCGGCCAGAGGGCGACCAGCGTGCCCGCCGTCCGGGGGCGCCCGCCGGTCGTCCGCCTCCACCATCGGCTGAAGGTCTCCTGCGCCATCCGGGGGAGGCGGCGCTCCGGTGCGATCCCGCCCAGGCGTTTCGCGAGCGCCGCCAGGGGGTCCACCGACGCGAGGGCGTTGACCAGCGGCGCCGTGCGGGTGCGGGCCACCGCCCGGAGCCACAGCGGCAGCCATCCCATCGCGTAGTGGGCGGCGGGGCGGCGACGGTCCGCGTAGTGGTGGTGCAGGAACTCCGCCTTGTAGGTCGCCATGTCGACGCCGACCGGGCAGTCCGTGCGGCAGCCCTTGCAGGACAGGCACAGGTCGAGGGCGTCTCTGACTTCCGTCGAGCGCCAGCCGTCCGTCACCACCTCGCCCGCCAGCATCTCGTGCAGCAGCCGGGCGCGGCCCCGCGTGGAGTGCTCCTCCGCGCCCGTCACCCGGAACGACGGGCACATCACCGAAGAGCCGGACACCGTCGTCGTACGGCACTTGGCGACGCCCACGCACCGGCGGACCGCCGCCGAGAAGTCGCCGCCGTCCGACGGATAGCCGAAGGCGACCTCGACCGGCTCACGGGGCAGCACCGCGAACCTCAGGTTCTCGTCCAGGCGGGCCGGGCGGACCAGCATGCCCGGGTTGAGCAGGCCGTCCGGGTCCCACAGGTCCTTGGCGCGGGTGAAGAGGGCGACCAGATCGGGGCCGTACATCTTCGGCAGCAGCTCCGCGCGCGCCTGCCCGTCGCCGTGCTCCCCCGACAGCGAGCCGCCATGGGCCACGACCAGGTCCGCGAGGTCCTCCGAGAAGCGGCGGAAGCGGGCGACGCCCTCCTCGGTCAGCAGGTCGAAGTCGATACGGACGTGGATGCAGCCGTCCCCGAAGTGGCCGTACGGCGTGCCGCGCAGGCCGTGGTCGGTCAGCAGGCGTCTGAAGTCGCGGAGATAGTCGCCGAGTCGGGCCGGGGGTACCGCGCAGTCCTCCCAGCCGGGCCAGGCCTCGCTGCCGTCGGGCATGCGGGTCGCCGTACCGGCGGCGTCCTCCCGCAGCCGCCACAGCGCGCGCTGTCCGGCAGGGTCGGTGACCACCGTGGCGTCCGTGACGTCCGCCGCCCGGACGATGGTCTCCGCACGCGCGCGTGCCTCCGCCTCATCCCCGCCGCCCGCCTCCACGAACAGCCAGGCGCCACCGCGCGGCAGCCCCGCCGACGGTGGTACGAGATCGGCGGCCATGCCCTCCACCGTCAGCGGGCCGAGCGGCAGCAGCCCGGCCGCCGCCTGGGCCGCCGCCGTCTCGTCCGCGTACCCCAGCACGGCGAGCGCACGCGCGCGGGGTGCCTCGACGAGGCGGACGACCGCCTCCGTCAGGACGCCCAGCGTGCCCTCGGAGCCGCACAAGGAGCGGGCCACATCCGCGCCCTTCTCCGGCAGCAGCGCGTCCAGCGCATACCCGGAGATACGGCGCGGGAGGGACGGGAAGCCCGTGCGCAGGAGCGCCAACTCGCCCTCGACCAGCGTCCGCAGGCCCTCGGGGGCGCCCTTCCAGCCCGGCCCAAGTGTCAGCGCCTCGCCCTGCGCGGTGAGCACCGACAGCTCCCGTACGTTGTCCGCCGTCGTCCCCCAGGCCACCGAGTGCGCGCCGCACGCGTTGTTGCCGATCATTCCGCCCAGCGTGCAGCGGGCGTGGGTGGAGGGGTCCGGGCCGAAGCGCAGGCCGTGCGGGGCGGCGGCCTCCTGGAGGCGGTCAAGGACCAGGCCCGGCTGCACCACCGCCGTGTGCGCCTCGGGGTCCAGGGACACGATCCGGTTCATGTGGCGGGTGAAGTCGAGCACCACGCCCGTGCCCGTCGCCTGCCCGCCGATCGACGTGCCACCGCCGCGGGCGACGACCGGCACGCCGTGCGCCCGGCACACCGCCAGCGCCGCCGCCACGTCGTCCGCGTCCCGGGGCGCCACCACACCGAGCGGGACGCGCCGGTAGTTGGACGCGTCCATGGTGTGCAGTGCCCGCGCGGTCCTGTCGAACTCGACCGCACCGCGCACCGCCACGCGCAGCTCCCGACGCAGCGCACCGACGTCGACGTCGGCCCCCGTCGCCTGCTGCCCTCGCACCACAGGATCCGTCATGCCACCAGCATGCCCTCCGCCACTGACAGTGACCGTCCCGGGGCACACCGGAGCCGTCTCGCAGGACGGTGGCGGCTGCGGTCGCCGGGTGGTGGCCACTGCGGTCGCCGGGCTGTCGCGCAGCGATCACATGACCGGATTCCGCATCGGAACCGTCCTGTTCCGAACACGGCTCCATGGCGGAGCTGGTCGCCGACCGCAAGGAGCACCCGGCCGACGACGTGGTGTCGCGGATGCTCGCGGACGAGGGCGGTTTCACCGACGAGGAGATCGTCCAGGGCCTGATGGTGATGATGGCGACGGGCCACCAGCCGACCGCGGACCGGATCGGGAACTCGCTGCGGCTGATGCTGACCGACGACCGTTTCGCCGCCTCCCTCTTCGGCGGGCGCAACAGCGTCGCCGAAGCCATGAACGAGGTGCTGTGGGAGGACGCCCCCACGCAGAACGTGGCTAGGCCGCTGGGCGCCCGCGACACCCGCCTCGGCGGCCGGCACATCCGCACCGGGGACCTGCTCCTTCTCGGCCTCCGGGTACGTGGCGTTCGGCGGGCGGGAGACGGGCCGGTGGACGGGGTGTGGCCGTCGGACCATGCGGCGATGGTGGCGGATCTCGCGGATCCGGCGGGCGGCTCCGCTTCCTCGTGGGAGCGGTGTGCGGACAGGCCGAGACGGACGGCCCGTCGGGGGAATCCGGGCCGTCCGTCGGGCTTCCCGGAATGTTCCGGGAAGCGGGCACCACGCACCGGCCTTCGACACGGTGGGCGGTGGCTCGGAGCTGCGGCGATCTTTGTGGCGGTCGCCGCGGTTCAGCAGCCGTCGATCCCGCAGGCGTTGCCCTGGATGACGGCCAGGGAGGCCTGTTCGTCGAGGACCGCCTTGCGCAGCCGGGCCGCGTTCGGCACGCCCTCGATGCGGTGCCGGTCGTTGACGATGATCGTGGGAACGGCCGAGATGCGGTACGCCTCCGCGGTACGCAGCGCCTCCTGGTGGGTCTCCCGGTAGGTGCCGTCCTTCAGCGCCCGTGCGTAGTCATCGGCGTCGAGGCCGAGTTCGGCCGCGATGGCGGTGAGCACCTCCAGCCGGCCGATGTCCTGGTTCTCCTGGAAGAACGCCCGCAGCATGCGCGGGGTGTACTCGGCCGCCTTGCCGTGCTCGGCGGCGTACTGGTAACCCTCGAACGCCAGCCGGGTGTACGGCTGTGGCGAGACGGTGGGCAGGGTGATGTCCACCCCCATCCGGCGGGCCATGGGATAGACCGAACTCGCCCACACCGAGGGCAGGTACTCGTCCTCGGGGCGCAGCGTCGGCTTCGGGTACGGCCGCAGTTCGAACGGCATCCACTCGATGTCGACGTCCAGGTCGTGCGTGGCCTCGTGCAGCGGCCCCTCGGCGAGCATGCAGTACGGACAGACGTAGTCCGACCAGACCTTGACGCTCACCCGGTCGTTCGTCGCGTTGCTCATCCCAGCCTCCCCTTGCTCATGAGGTACTCCTCGAACGGCTTGGTCGCGTCCGGCACCTGCAGGTACGTCACCTTCACCGGCCAGTCGACCGGATCCTTCGCGAAGATCGAGTACGAGCCCGAGTAGTCGAAGCCGTACTGTGCGGCCGTCTTGCGGTCGACGGCGTACACGACATGACTGACGCTGAAGTACAACGACGCCATGTAGCACAGGGCGCACGGCTCGCCGGAGGCGATCAGCGTGGCTCCGGCGGTCGCCCACACCCCTCGTTCGGCGGCCGCCTTGCGCAGCGCGACGACCTCGGCGTGGGCGGTGGGGTCGTCGTCCTCGCGCACCCGGTTGAATCCGGTGGCCAGGATCTGCCCATGGTTGACGACGATTCCGGAGAAGGGGATGCCGCCCTCGGCGACGTGCTCCCTGCTGATTCGCACCGCTTCTTGGACGTATTCGGCCAGCCTGCTCTCGGCGGGTGTCATGGCTGCACTCCTGTCAGAGGGCGGTCGGGCGGAGCGGAAGGGCGCCGCCGAAGATGGAGGCGAAGGAGAGCAGCCGGGCCGAGGCGCTCTTCTGGGTGCAGCCCTCGGCGGTGTGGGTGCTCAGCGCGGATGTGATCTCGAAGAGCGAGGGCAACGGCAACCGGGCCCGGCCTCGGCGGACGGAACCGCCTGCGGGGTTCGCCGTGTTGTCCGGCACCGGTGCGGCCCTCACTGATGCTTGTACGTACAAATGACTGCTCCGCAGACGAGCCCTTTGGGGAATCGAAGGAGTGGAGTAGAAGATTGCATGAACATGTATCTTGTTGTCAACGCCGCTCGGGAGGAGCCGGTACCTCAGATGACAGCCATCACTCACACGCCCACCGCGTCCTCTGACCAAGCCATGTGGAACAGGGTGCTCACCCTGCATGCGCATGTCGAACGCCAGCTCACCCAGGTGCTGCAGCGCAAGCACGGCATCGGCCTGTCCGAATTTCGCGCCCTGGAATGCCTGGCCCAGGCCGCCAACGGCGAGCTACGTATGCAGGACCTGGCGGACAAGGTGGGTCTCGGCCAGAGTTCGGTGACGCGCCTGGTCGGCCGCCTGGGCGCGGCCGGCTTCGCCTTCCGGGACCTGTGCCCCGACGACAAACGGGGGGTGTACGCGGTGATCACCGACGAGGGCCGACAGCGCTATGCCGCCGCCCGCGGCACCTACGGCGAGGTGCTGAGCGCGGCACTGAACACCGCGGGAGCCGTCCCCGAGCTCGCCCGTACCGTCCAGGCGCTGCGCAGCGGCGTCTGATCTGCGCTTTCATCGACATCCGCCGGCCCTACCCCTGCAATGGGCCGATCGAGAGCCGCCCGGTTCCCCGGGCGGCTCTCGGCGTTTCCTGGCTTCGGCGCGACAACTGACGGCACACGCCCGTTTCCTGAGGTGAAGCGACCCATGACGCCTTTGATACCTCGGTGGCACGTTTTTCGCGCCTTCGAAATGAATAATTCATGAAGCAAGGTTGACGCATGCGTGCGACGTGAACTCTGTCACACCGATACCGGCAGATACATGCTTGACTCTGCATGCATTGCCGCTACGGTGAATGATCGAACGACCACGGGGGGCGTGGACGAAGCCGGCTCGGCCTGATCGGCCCTGGGCTCCGGACGCGGCTTTCCGGCGCGCCTCATGCGCCGTCACCCCCCTTGCAGCGGAGATCACTCTTCCCGTCGAAGTCGGGATGAACAAGGGGGAACCATGCCATCCTTACGCCTCTGTGACGCGTTGGCCGCGCATGCTCGGCACCGGCCCGAGGCCGTGGCCCTGGTGTGGGGCGGGCGGCGCACAACGTATCGTCGGCTCGTCGACCTCGCCGGGGAACTGGCCACCGCGCTGGACCGCCTGGACCTCGACCGCGGCCGCCCGCTGTGCGTACCCGCACACAAGACGCCGGAGACGATCGCCCTGCTCATCGGGGCCTTCCAGGCGGGGTACGCCGTCCTCACCCCTTCGCCCGGGCTGGGCGCCGCGGTCCTGGAAACGCTCACCGTGCAGGCCCGGTGCTCCGTGGTCCTCACCGTCGACGACCGGGGTGCGCTGCACCACGACGACGTCCCGCAGGACGAGGCGGCCGCCCGCGGATTCGACGCCGTCGACCCCACCGCCGCCCACCTGCTGCTCACCACCTCCGGATCCACCGGAACGCCCAAGATCGTGCCCATCGCGGCCGACGCCTTCGACCGGTTCGCCGCATGGGCCACCGAACGCTTCCACCTCACCGAGCGGGACACGCTGCTCAGTTACGCCCCGCTCAACTTCGACCTCTCGCTGCTCGACGTCTGGACCGGGCTCCGGCTCGGTGCTGGAGTCGTGCTCGTCGAGCACGACTCCAGCACCGACGCCCGCCACCTGCGGGACCTGGTCGCGGAGCACAAGGTCACCTTCGTGCAGGGCGTTCCCATGCTGTACCGGCTGCTCACCCAGGACGACGCCCGGCACCCGCACGTCCGCACGGCGATCTTCACCGGAGACGCGATGCCGCGTCCGCTGCTGACCCGGCTCGGCGCGGCCTTCCCCGGCGCCCGCTTCCACAACGTCTTCGGCTGCACCGAGACCAACGACAGCTTCCACCACGACGTCGACCCCGCCGCAGCGGGAGAGAAGACCCCGATCGGCCGCCCGCTACCCGGCGTGCGGGCCCTGCTCCTCGATGACGAGGGGAAGGTCCTCGACGGTCCCGGCACGGGTGAACTCTTCGTGTCGACCCCGTTCCAGACCGCGGGCTACCTGCAACGGGAGTGCAACGAAGGTGTGTTCGTCCCCGCGCCCGACGGCGGACCCGAGGTGTTCTACCGCACCGGCGACGTCGTCTCCCGGGACGCCGAGGGCCTGCACTGGCTCGACGGGCGGACCGACTTCCAGGTCAAGGTCCGCGGTGTGCGCACCAACGTCCAGGAGGTCGAGAACGTCCTGGCCGCCCATCCGGACGTCGCCGAGGCCGCCGTGGTGGCCCTCCCCGACCCGGAGGCCGGCTACCGGTTGCACGCCCAGGTGACCCGGCGGCCCGGCACCGCACTCACCTCCCTGCGTCTGCGCACCCACAGCGCCGCGCACCTGCCCCGGCACGCCATCCCCTCCTCGGTCCAGGTGGGCGACACACCGCTGCCGCGCACCGCGACCGGAAAACCCGACCGCAACCTCATCAAGGCGCTGCGCCAGAAGGGAAACCACGCATGAGCACGCTGACGGACGAGATCCGCGGCTATGTCGTCACCGAATTCCTCGACGGAGAGGACTCCTCCGACCTGACCACCGAGTTCGACCTGATCGACAGCGGAGTCGTCGACAGCCTCGGACTGGTCCGGATCGTCTCGCACCTCTCCAGTGCCTACGCGATTCCCGTCGACGACATCCCGC
This sequence comes from Streptomyces sp. NPDC051104, assembly GCF_040682835.1. Lineage (NCBI taxonomy): Bacteria > Bacillati > Actinomycetota > Actinomycetes > Kitasatosporales > Streptomycetaceae > Streptomyces > Streptomyces sp. NPDC051104. The sequence continues at coordinate 10,346 of NZ_JBFBBS010000065.1, forward strand.
TGAAGCCGGAGCACTTCCGCAGCATCGGCGCCATCGTCGCCTTCGTCGAGAACGCGAACCGGGCCGCCGCCTGATCTTCCGGGAAAGCCCCGGAAAAGCGAAACCCACACATCCCGAAGGAGTTTTGTCGTGATCGTTCGCAGCATCAGTGACGTCGTCCCCGTGGAGTGGGGCAACGGTACCAGCCACCGTCTGCTGACCGAGGCCGACGGCATGGGCTTCACTGTGTGCGAGACCCTGGTCCGCAAGGGCACCTCGAGTGCGCTGCAGTACCGCCGGCACCTGGAGGCCTGCTACTGCACCGGTGGTTCCGGCGAAGTCGTCACCAAGGACGGGACGCGCTTCAAGATAACGGAAGGCACCATTTACGCCCTCGACGAGAATGACGCGCACCACCTTGTGGCGTCCGACTACGAGGACTTGCGACTGATATCCGTCTTCAGTCCGGCCCTGCGCGGCGACGAGAAGCACACGCTGTCCCCCGACGGCTTTTCCCAGTACTGAGTCCCGTGTTCCGGGGCCCGCCCGCCGACGGGCCCCGGCCCCTCAGCTCACCACGTACCGGAAGGCCCGCACAGCCATGACATCCGCATTCGCGCAGTCCACTCCGCAGACCCCCGACCCCGCCCCCGATCCCTATGAACTCGCCGCCCTCTGGGCCCAGGAACTCAACCGTGACGTCGAGGAGTTCGACGCCCGCGCCGAATTCCCCTGGGAGAAGTGGAAGACGATCCGGCGCTCGGGAATCCTGGCGGTTCCCTTCGAGACGCGTTACGGCGGCCGCGGCGGCACCCTGACCGAGACGATGCGCGCCCTGGAGGGACTCGGCCACACCTGCCGGGACGCAGGCCTCGGCTTCTCCGCCTCCACCCAGATCGTCAGCGTCGGCGTACCCCTCCAGGCGTTCGCCGGCGAGGAGCTCAAGTCCCGGTTCCTGCCGCGGATCGTCTCCGGCGAGCTGATCACGGCGCATGCCATCACCGAGCCGGAACACGGCTCGGACGCCATGAACATCACCACCACCGCGCGGCGTGACGGCGACGACTACGTCATCGACGGCGGCAAGATGTTCATCACCAACGCGCCGATCGCCGACCTGTTCCTCCTGTACGTGCGCACCGGCGACCCCGGCCCCTTCGGCCTGAGCGTCTTTCTCGTCGAGCGGGACACCCCCGGCCTCCGGATCGGTGAACCGCTGGCCAAGATGGGACTGCGCACCTCCCCGCTGAGCGAGGTGACCTTCGAGGGCCTGCGGGTGCCCGCCGCCCGCCGCATCGGCCAGGAGGGCGCCGGCTTCCTGATCCTCGACCACGTGATGAAGCGGGAGATCCTGTTCTCCTTCTCCCTCACGCTCGGCGAGATGAGCCACCGCCTGGAGCGGGTGATCCGCCACGCCAGGACGCGCCGCCAGTTCGACCAGCCGATCGGCCGGTTCCAGGGCGTCTCGCACCGGATCGCCGACATGAAGATCGCGGTGGAGACCTCGCGCAAGTGGCTCACCGACACCGGCGCCAAGGTCGAGGCCGGCCAGGACGCGGCGATCGACATCGCCGCGACCAAGACGGTGGTCAGCGAGGCCAACAAGACCACCGCTCTGGACGCGGTGCAGATCTTCGGCGGCCAGGGCTATCTGACCGGCACCGGCATCGAGCGCGACGTGCGCAACGCCGTCGGCGGAACCATCTACTCCGGCACCAGCGAGATCCAGCGCAACCGCATCGCCGCCCTGTTGGGCCTGTGAGCGGGCAGCGCTGACGAAAGGGTGACCATGAACGCCATCACGAGCGCCGAGCACGTCCGGCTCACCGCGCCCACCGAATTCCTGGACTACGAGACGGACGCCGTCCAGGCCTTCGTCGACCACGCGGTCGCCGACCGAGCCGCCGACAAGCGCCGGCTCGCCGTCGAGCTGTACTACGCGGTCCGCGACGACGTCTTCTACGAGGTGTACGGGGCCGATCTGTCCCCCGAGGGACTGCGGGCCGGCCACATCGCGACCACCAGGAAGGGCTTCTGCCTGCACAAGTCCGTGCTCTACGCGGCGGCCTGCCGGGCCGTGGGCATCCCTGCCCGTCTGCACTACGGCGACGTGCGCAACCACCTCGCCTCCGACCGGCTGCGCGCCCACATCGGCGGGGACGTCTTCTTCCACGGCCTCAACACCGTGTACCTGAACGGCACATGGGTGAAGGCCACCCCGGTCTTCAACAAGATCCTCTGCCGTCTGTACGGGATGACGCCGCTGGAGTTCGACGGCACCACCGACAGCGTGCACCACCCCTTCGACGACCAGGGCAAGAAGAACATGGAGTTCGTCGCCGACCACGGCGACTTCGACGACGTGCCCTACGAGTTCGTCATGTCCCAGATGCGCCGTAAGCACCCCCGCTTCCTGGACGGCAGCGGCACCGGCACGGTCCGCGGCGGCTCGCTGGCCGCCGAGGCGACGGCCTGACCCCGTAAGGAGTGACCATCATGAGCAACGTCCAGGCCGAGAAGGACGGCTGGGAAGCCCGGGCGCGGGTCGGCGTGGTCGTACCGCACGCGGACGTCGGCCCGGAGTCGGAGTTCCAGGCGATCGCCCCCGACGACGTCTTCGTCCACGGCTCACGCGTGCACTTCGCAGCGATGCGGCCCGGCGGCGAGATGGACCCGAAGATCCCGCACGACCCCGTGCGCGCCTTCGTGGAGCCGCCGCTCATCGACGAGGCGGTGGAACTGCTCGCGGCCTCCCCGCTCGACGTGATCGCGCTCGGCTTCACCAGCTCCGCCTACGTGCTCGGCGCGAGCGGCGAGAAGGAACTGTTCGACCGCCTGGCGCGCCGTACCCGGGGCATCCCGCTCACCGGCACCACCGCGGCCGCCGTCACCGGCTTCACCGCGCTCGGCGCCCGCAAGGTGGCGATCGTCAACCCGCCGTGGTTCGACGACCGGCTCTCCGGGCTCGGCGCCGGCTACTTCACCGAGCAGGGCTTCACGGTCGTCCACCACGGCCCGTGCGGCCTACCCAGCAACCAGAAGCTGATCACGCCCGAGGCCCTGTCCGACTGGATCCGCACCACCGTCGCCGGCCACCGGCCCGACGCCGTCCTGGTCGCCGGCAACGGCATCCGCGCGGTCGGCGTCATCAACGCGCTGGAGAAGGAGCTGGACTTCGCCGTCCTGACCGCCAACCAGGTGCTGTTCTGGCACGCCCTGCACCTGGCCGGCGCAGGTGAGGCCGCAACTCGGATCACCGGCTACGGGCGGCTGTTCGACACGGCACCCGGGAGCGGTGCGTCATGAGCCTGCTGGCGGCCGACGGCCACATCGCCCTGTTCGGCACCCCCGAGGGGGACTCCTACAGCCTGCCGCTGGTCTGCTGGCGCGACGACGGCACCACCGTCCACGGCCTGGTCCTGCACCGCGGCGCGCTGCGTCAGGCCGAGCTCGTACCGGGCTTCCGCCGCTACGCGCACGGCAGCGAGACCGCCCCCTCATTCGCGCCCGAGGAACCGCGGCCGCGCTACGCCGGCGCGGCCGGCTGAACCACCCGGGCCCGTGCGGCACCACCCGCACGGGCCCGACACCGGCGGCCGCCGGGCCGCCCATCCCCCACGCACGGAAAGGCATGAGCCATGTCCCAGCGCACCGGTTTACAGGCCTACTTCGCCCCCCTGGACGGCACCCCCCAGCCGGTCCTCGGCCGGCACGTCCTCGCCACGGTGGCCTTCGGTGAGCACTCCGGCCTCAACCTCACCCCCCAGGGGCACCCCGAGCTGGCCATCCCCATGTCCTCGCCCGGCTTCGACGCCTTCCGCGAGGTGTGGACCACCACCGCCGAACCGGTCTTCGGCACCCGCGACGGCCTGGCCTTCGCCCACGACGGCGAACACCTCTTCGTCTCCGGCACCATCGACCCGCTGCCGGCCTACGCGTCCACAGTCCGCGCCACCTACGAGGCCGCCTTCGCACTCGTCTCCGACCTCGGCTACCCGCACATCTTCCGGATGTGGAACTTCGTCGGCGACATCATCGGCACCAATGCCCACGGCATGGAGATCTACCAGGACTTCGTGGCAGGCCGCGCCGAGGCCTTCGCCTCCTACGGCGACGGCACCGGCCACATGCCGGCCGCCACCGGCATCGGCACCCGCGGCGAGGGCATCTCCTTCACCCTGATCGCCTGCCGCGACGGCCGCCCCCGGCACGTGGAGAACCAGCGGCAGACGCCCGCCTACCACTACCCCGAGCAGTACGGACCGAAGCCGCCGAGCTTCGCCCGTGCCACCGTGCTGGAACCGGCCTGCGCGCCCACCGGCGGCGGCACGCTCTTCGTCTCCGGCACCGCGAGCATCCTCGGTCACGAGACCGCGCACCGCGGCGACGTCGCCCGGCAGACCGAGGTGGTCCTCGAGAACATCGCCGAGCTGATCAGTGGACCCAACCTCGCCGCGGCCGGCCTGCGGGGCGGCCATGAACTGAAGGACCTGCGCCTGGTGAAGGTGTACGTGCGCCACGAGGAGGACCTCGCGCTGGTGCGCGCCCGCTGCCGGGAGGCGCTGGGCCCCGACGCGGAAACCGTGTATCTGAACGTGGCCGTGTGCCGGGACGACCTGCTCGTGGAGATCGAAGGCCTGGTCCCCGGACCGGAGTGGACCCGATGAGCGAGTCTCCCTCGCTGTCCGCGCCGGAGACCACCACCCCCGCGGTGTGGGACCTGCTCCCCGCCGAACAGCAGCCCCACTGGGGCGCCCACCCCGACCTGTCCCGGGTGCGCGCGGAGCTGCGCGGCGCGCCCGCGCTGACGACGGCGCGGGACGTGCGGGCCCTGCGCGGGCAGCTCGCCGAGGTGGCGCTGGGCCGGGCCGGGCTGCTGCAGACCGGCGACTGCGCCGAGGACATCCGTGAATGCACCCCGCACCACACCGAGTGCAAGGCCGGGCTGCTCGCCGACCTCGCCGACCGGCTCGCCGCGCGCACCGGCCGGCCGGTGGTCCGCGTCGGCCGCATGGGCGGCCAGTTCGCCAAGCCGCGCAGCCGTCCCACGGAGCGGACCGACGGCATGGACCTGCCCGTTTTCCGCGGACACCTCGTCAACTCCCACGAGCCGACCGCGCCTGCCCGCCGCCACGACCCGGTCCGGATGCTGCGGGCCTACGAAGCGAGCGAGCGCGTCATCGGCGCCCTCGACCTGCTGCGCACGGACTCCACCGGGCCGTGGGCGAGCCATGAGGCGCTCGTGCTGGACTACGAGGGCGCGCTGGTGCGCCGGGACGCGACGACCGGTATGCCGTACCTGGCCTCCACGCACTTCCCGTGGATCGGCGAGCGCACCCGCCAGCTCGGCCTGGCGCACGTGGAACTGCTCGCCGCGATGGCCAACCCCGTCGGCTGCAAGATCGGCCCCTCCGCCACGCCCGACGAGGTGGTGCGGCTGTGCGGGGTCCTCGATCCGCACCGGCTGCCCGGCCGGCTCACCCTGATCCTTCGCATGGGCGCACAGGCCGCAGCCACCGCCACCGGACCGATCGCCGAGGCGGTGCGCCGCGCGGGCCACCCCGTGGTGTGGCTCAGCGACCCGCTGCACGGCAACACCGTGACGGCCACGGGCGGGATCAAGACCCGTCACCTCGATGACGCCGTCGCCGAGGCCGTGACCGTCCGGCGGGAGCTGCACCGGCACGGACAGCATCTCGGTGGGCTCCACCTGGAGACCACCCCGGCCGACGTCACGGAATGCGTCGGCGGCCCGGTCGCCGAACATCTGCTGCCCGAGCGCTACCTGACCCTGTGCGACCCACGCCTCAACCCGCGCCAGGCACACGAGTTGATCGACGCCGTCTTCGCCTGACCCCAGGCCCGTGCGACCGGGCCGAGACCCACCCAGCAGCGGCCCCGAGCACCGGCCCTGCGGCCCGCCCGAGAGGAACCCCCATGCCCAAGCCCCCCTCCGACCTGCGTATCGGCGTCGTCCTGCCCGGACGCGAGTCCGTCGTCGAACGCGGCGAGTACCCGAGCCACCTCGGCGGACTCGCCGCGAAGATCGAGGCGTCGGGTTATGACTCCATCTGGGCGGGCGAGTCCCCGCTGGCCCGCTCCCGGATGAACCCGCTGCTGGCCCTGACCGCCGCGGCCACCACCACCGAGCGGGTCGGCCTCGGTACCGCCGTCCTGCTGCCACTGCGCCCGCCGGTGCACTTGGCCCACGAACTGGCCTGTCTGGACCGGATCTCCGGCGGCCGCCTGATCGCCGGCCTGGGCTCCGGCTTCTCCTCGCCCGCCACCCAGGCCGAGTTCGCGGCGTACGGCGTCCCGTTCCAGGAGCGGGTGGGCCGGATGCGGGAGACCATCGAGATCTGCCGGGCGCTGTGGGCCGCCGAGGGCGACCCCGTGTCGTACGAGGGCGGCTACCACCGCCTCGACGACGTGGCGCTGCTGCCCGTGCCCAGCCGGCCGGCCGGTCCGCCGGTGTGGATGGCCCACTCCGGCGAGAAGATGCTGGAACGCACGGGGCGGATCTACGACGGCTGGATGCCCACCAGCACCACCGCGGCGAACTACGAGAAGGGCTGGCTGCGGGTACGGGAGGCCGCCGAGACCGCAGGGCGTCCTGCGGGCGACGTCACCGCCGCCGTCTATCTGTCGGTCGCCGTCGACGACAGCCTGGAGAAGTCCGAGCAAACCCTGGAGGCCTACTTCCGCGCCTACTACCGGCTCGACCTGCCCACCATGCGCACCACCCAGGGGATCTTCGGCGGCACCGCCGAACAGGTCGCCGAATGGCTCGGCGGCTACATCGAGGCCGGCGCCCGCCACCTGGTGCTTCGGTTGCCCACCGCCGACCTCGAAGAGCCCCGTTACCGGGCGGCCCTGGAGCGCACCGCCGAGGAACTGCTGCCACTGCTGCGCTCCGCCGCGTGATGGGGACCACCCGTACACCACGGGCGGGTCGGCATGCCGCGTCGCCGACCGGGACCAGCCCGGCGGGCCAGGGAGACATCTGGCGCGCCGCGTGGCCGCTGACCGCGGTGTTCATGCTGTCGAACGCGCCGACCCCGCTGTTCGTGCTGTGGCAGCACCGGATCGGTTTCGCCACGGGCACCTTGACCGTCGTCTTCGCGATGTACATCGGCGGACTGCTGCTCGCCCTGCCGGTCGCGGGCGCCCTTTCGGACCGCTGCGGCCGGCGGAACGTGCTGCTGCCGAGCGTGCTGTGCGCGCTGCTCGCATGTCTGTTCTACGCGACCGCGACGAGCGTCGCCGCGCTGCTGGCCGCCCGGTTGCTGACCGGGCTCGCGGTGGGCGGCACGGTGGCCTCGGGCATGGCGGCAGTAGTGGACGTCGGCGGACCCGAGCGGCGTCGGCAGGCCTCACTCGCCGGTTCGGTGGCCATGGGCACCGGCCTGGCCACCGGCCCGCTGCTGGCAGGCTGTGTGGCCCAGACGCTGCCGGCGCCCACGGTGACGGTGTTCGTCGTCGAGGCCGTGCTGTTGCTGTCGGCGCTCCTGGTGGTACGCCAAGTGCCGAACGTCCGCCGCCCCGCCACCGGGCCGTGGCTGCGGGTGCCGTCCGTGCCGCGCCGCAACAGACGCGACCTGCTGCTGGGGCTGGCCGCGTACATGCCGGGGATGACCGGGACGTCGTTCCTGCTCGCGCTCGGCCCGTCCCTGCTGGCGGCCCTGCTCGGGACCGAGAACCGGATCCTGGCGGGCGGCACGGCGTTCGTGATGTTCGGTACGTCGACCGCGGTGCAGTTCCTGGTGAGCGGATGGCCGACACGCCGACTGCTGGCCATCGCCACGGGGGCGACCGCCGCGGGCATGGCGCTGGTCGTGTCGGCCGTGCACGGCCGGTTGATCGGTCTGCTGCTCGCGGCCGCCGTCCTCGCCGGCGCCGGGCAGGGCATGGGGCAGCTCGGCAGCTTCTCCCTGCTGGGTGCCCGGGTCGATGCGGCCCGGCTGGCCGAGTCGAACGCGGCGCTGAGCTCCTGGGGATATCTGTTCGCCGGGCTCCTGCCGGTCGGCTCGGGCTATCTCGGCGACGCGGCCGGCATCGGCTTCAGCGCCACCCTGCTCGGCCTGGTGGTGGCCGTGGCGGCGGGCGCGGGGGGCGTGTACATCACCTGTGCCGGTCGCTCCCGGCGCTCTCCAGAGTGGCATTGACAGCAAGATACATGTTCATGCAAGCTTTATCTGCCTTCGCGAGGGTCGCTGACACTGCCCTATGGGTGTCATAAGCATGTACGTACAAGCAAATGCCACGGGGAAGCGTGGCCTGGCCACTGTTCCCGCCGCCGCCCGGGCCACCGTCGCTCCGCGGCGATCCGGTCCCGAAACACGCTGACCCCACCGAACGAAAGGACTGCCATGCAGTGGCTCTACCTCGCCATCGCGGACATCTTCGAGATCGTCGTCGCCATCGCAGCCGGCAAGGCCGAAGGCTTCAAGAACCGCCGGTGGACCGCCATCACCCTGGTCAGCGGTGCGCTCGGGACCTACTTCCTCAGCAGGGCACTGCTGACCTTCGACGTCGGCGTCGGCTACGCCATCTGGACGTCCATTGCCGGTGTCGGCATCACCGTTCTCGGAGTGCTGCTCTTCGGTCAGCGCCTGAACTGGCGCAAGGCCCTCGGCATCGTCGTCATCATCGCGGGGGTCGTCGGCCTCCAGCTCAGCGGTGCCGCCTAGGAATCCCGCCCACGCCTGATCCGCCTCCCCGAAAGGACCCGGGTACATGTCCCGCACCGACCGCTCCTCGGCCAACTCCTGGCTCATGCTCCTCCTCGCCGGAGGATTCGAAGTCGGCTACGCGCTCTCCGTCGGCGGCAGCCACGGCTTCACCCGTCTGTCGTGGTCATTGGTCGCCGTCGTGTTCTTCCTCCTGACGCTCTGGGCGCTGAGCGTCGCACTGCGCACCATCGACGTCGGTATCGGCTATGCCGTCTGGGCGGGAATCGGGGCAGCCGGCGCGGCGCTGCTCGGCCCGGTCTTCTTCGACGAGACCCTCACCCCGGTCCAGGCCCTGTGGCTGGGCGTCATCATCGTCGGAGTGGTCTGGCTCAAGCTCGCCGACAGGCCGCAGAACACTCAGGAGCCCGCCGCCCAGCCTCAGGACACCCAGGGGCTCGTCACCGGCTCGAGGGAAGCCCAGGGCGCACAGCGCTGAAGCCTTCCGCCGGCCCGTTCGTGGTGAGGGCACGACAGCAGGGCCTCTTGGTGGCTCGGGCGTGCGATCCCGACCGAGCTGCACCAGGAGGCCCTGTGGTCAGGGTCTCCCGCGAAAGGCCGACGACGCCGCAATCCTCTACGAGATCACGGTGCGCCGACCGGCCAACGCCGGGAGGACGACGGCGAAGGCGGTGGCGGTGGCGGTGGCGGTGGCGGTGGCGGTGAGGACGGTCTGTTCGGGGTCGGCGGACGCGGTGAGGTGGATGCGTCGAGGTACGCGGTGTCGCAGCAACAACGGTAGCTGCGGGCCAGGGCACGCAGACGGTCTGCGCTCACACCGAATCTGCCGGCCTCGATGTTGCTGAGCTGCGCCTGGCTGTCGCGGCGGGGGCGAGTTCACCCCTTCGGGCGACGCCCGTCTCAGCCGACGGACCACGTTTCGCCCAGGTTTCCTCCAGCGGCTACGCTCCCGTCCGTGGCTGATATCCAGATTCCTGACGACATCAAGCCCGCCGATGGTCGTTTCGGCGCGGGTCCCTCCAAGGTGCGGGTCGAGGCGCTGGACGCCCTCGCCGCCACGGGTAGCTCCCTGCTCGGCACGTCCCACCGCCAGGCCCCGGTCAAGAACCTGGTCGGCAAGGTGCGCGAGGGTATCCGTGAGCTGTTCCAGCTCCCCGACGGCTACGAGGTGATCCTCGGCAACGGCGGGTCCACCGCGTTCTGGGACATCGCGACCCACGGCCTGATCGAGAACAAGTCGCAGCACCTCAGCTTCGGCGAGTTCTCCTCCAAGTTCGCCAAGGCGGCCAAACTCGCCCCCTGGCTCGCCGAGCCCACCGTCGTCGCCACCGACCCCGGCACCCACCCCGAGCCGCAGGCCGAGTCGGGCGTCGACGTCTACGCCTTCACGCACAACGAGACGTCGACCGGTGTCGCCATGCCGATCAAGCGCGTCGAGGGTGCCGACGAGGGCGCCCTGGTCCTCGTGGACGCCACCTCCGGCGCCGGCGGCCTCCCGGTCGACATCGCCGAGACCGACGTCTACTACTTCGCCCCGCAGAAGTCCTTCGCCTCCGACGGCGGCCTGTGGATCGGTGTCTTCTCCCCGGCCGCGATCGAGCGCGCCGAGCGCGTCCACGCCTCCGGCCGCCACATCCCGGAGTTCTTCAGCCTCCCCACGGCGATCGACAACTCCCGCAAGAACCAGACGTACAACACCCCGGCCCTCGCCACCCTGTTCCTGCTCAACGAGCAACTGGAGTGGATCAACGGCCAGGGCGGCTTGGACTGGGCGGTCCGCCGCACCGCCACCTCGGCGCGCACGCTGTACGGCTGGGCCGAGGACGTCAAGTTCGCGACCCCGTTCGTCACCGACCCGGCCAAGCGCTCCCAGGTGATCGGCACGATCGACTTCTCGGACGAGATCGACGCCGCCGCCATCGCCAAGGTCCTGCGCGCCAACGGCATCGTCGACACCGAGCCGTACCGCAAGCTGGGCCGCAACCAGCTCCGCATCGCGATGTTCCCGGCGATCGAGCCGACGGACATCGAGGCGCTGACGAAGTGCGTCGACTACGTGATCGAGAAGCTGTAGGGCTCAGCCGACTTCATCGCGTACGGCGGAAGGGGCGTCCGGTGTCACCGGGCGCCCCTTCCGTCCGTCTCTAGCGCCGCAACAGGCAACGTTCGCCCCGTCGCGACGCCCGGCACTCCCCCAAGCTCTCGGCTTCGCTCGAGCAGGGGGGACCCCCACCCCCAAGCTCT
>NZ_JBFBBS010000066.1:0-19313 GCF_040682835.1 Streptomyces sp. NPDC051104
TCGGGCAGGCGGGCGATGGCCTTCTCGTCGTCCTCGGTGATCTTCCAGCCGACGGTGTAGCGCACCGTGCGCCGCGTGGTGTTCAGGGCTTCCAGATGCTCCAGCAGCCCGTGTGTGGCTCCGGCCCCGTCCACTCGGACGAGGATCTTCGCGGCCGAGGAGCCGGGGATCTGGGCGAGGGCCTCGCTGAACACCGCGAGGTGGTCGGCCACCGTGTTCGCCCCTGCATTGCCCGGTCGTAGGAGCATGTACTCCAGCTGTAGATCGTGATCTTGCTGGTGGGCGTGACTGAGTGCGCTGGTTGGCCACCGAGGGTCTCAGCTGCCGATGTGCGTGTTCTGCCGATGGGCCTGGGGCGTCGGGCCGTTCCTGAGTCCGTCGGGACCGCAGCAGTGGGCCCCGCGACCCAGGTGTCGGTGGCTGCACGTATGGTCTGCGCATGACTGATCAGTGGCGGGTGGGCGTGCGTCAGCGGGTGGAGGCGGCGGGTGCAGGGCCTTCCGGCAGCAAGGTGTTCGGGGCGTTGGGGCACAGGTGGATCGTGGAGGACCCGCTTACCCAGGGCGAGCTTGCCGAACTCGAGGCTCAGATAGGCGTGCGGCTGCCAGAGGAGTACCGGACCTTCCTGCTCCACGTCGGCGCGGGCGGCGCCGGCCCCGCGTATGGCCTGTTCCCGGTTCGGCGCGTGCAAGGCCGCTGGCGTTGGGAAGGCGACGGCGCGGACCTGGCCGACCTGTCGAGGCTTGCCGAGCCATTTCCCGAGCAGGGCCCGGACCCGAAGCTGCTCGATGACCTTCTTGCCCAACGCCCCGAGGAAGAGGACTTCGACGACATCGAGGACTTCGACGACGCCATCGAGGCGTGGGACGAGCGGTGGGAGGCCGTCATGTTCGCCCCGGAGCGCACCGCCGGCGCCATCGTGATCTCTCACCTGGGCTGCGCCCAGAGAGAATGGCTGATCATCAGCGGCAGCCACCGCGGCACGATCTGGTCCGACTGCCGGGTGGACGACGTAGACCTCGCCCCGCTGCTCGACGACGACGGTACGCCGGTGACGTTTGCCCGCTGGTACACCGACTGGCTGGAGAAAGCCGAGCGCACAGCCCTGTCGGCACCGTAGGCCCGTCGGCCTGTGCTGCTGATCGTTGTGGTTCGTCAAGCGGCCTAGCCTCAATACCAGTGACTTAACGGTCACGGCTGGTAGTGTGGCGTCCAGGAGGTGCCTGGATGCCACGGCCTGGGCAGGTCAAGCCGGAGACGGATGAGCGGTTGTCGGACCGGATCGCGGTCGGGCTGCTGACGCGTACGTTTCCGCCGGAGTTGGTGGACCGTGTGGTTGCCGAGTGCGGTCGCTCGGGACAGCGCACTCGGCTGCTGCCGCCGCGGGTGGTGGTCTACTTCGTGCTGGCGATGTGTCTGTTTTCCGGGCAGGGGTACGAGGAGGTCGCACGGCTGCTCACTCAGGGCCTGACCTGGGCGAAGCGTTGGTCGGGCTCATGGCAGGTGCCGACTACGGCAGCGATCTCGCGTGCACGGGTGAAGCTGGGACCGGAGCCGCTGAGGGCACTGTTCGCCGAGGTTGCCCGGCCGTTGGCGACCGAAGAGACCCGGGGTTCCCGATACGGGCGGTGGAGGCTGGTGGCGATCGACGGCACGGTCTTTGACGCACCCGACAGTGAGGCGAACGCCGCGTACTTCGGGCGGCCGAAGACCCATCGCACCGAGCGGTGTGCGTATCCGCAGGTACGGATGGTGGCCCTGGCCGAGTGCGGCACCCATGCCATCACCGCCGCCGCACTGGGACCGTTGTCGTCATCCGAACCTGCCCTGGCCCGCAGCCTGTTCGGTCATCTCGGTGAGGGCGATCTACTGCTGGCCGACCGCGGGTTCAGCGGTCTGGATCTGTGGCGGGCCGCCTCGGCCGGCGGTGCGGACCTGCTGTGGCGAATCCGCTCCCACCAGGTGCTGCCGGTACGCAAGGAGCTTCCCGACGGCTCGTACTTGTCAGAGATCGTCGCCGCGAAGGACCACCGCAAACGCGCCGACCCCACGGCCGTACGGGTCGTCGAGTACACCCTGCAAGGCCCCGGATTTCCCGAACAGGATGCTCCCTACCGGCTGATCACCACGATTCTCGACCCCGAAGCCGCGTCCGCCACCGACCTGGCCACCCTCTATCACGAACGATGGGAGATCGAAACCGCGCTGGACGAGCTGAAGACCCATCAACGCGGCCCCGCCCAGGTCCTTCGCTCCCGCTCACCCGACGGCGTCGAGCAGGAGATCTGGGGCCAACTACTGGTCCACTACGCCATCCGCAGCCTGATGCACGACACTGCGGACGCCGCCCAACTCGACACCGACCGGCTCTCCTTCACCCGCAGCATCCGTCTCGCACGCCGTCAGGTCACCGCGCAGGCGGCCTTTTCCCCCTGAGCACCTGGCAACGGCCCTCACCGAGGGCCTGCAGGAGAAAGCCCGGCGCCTACTACCCCTCCGCCGCAGGCGCTTCAACCCCCGTGTCATCAAACGCAAGATGTCCAACTTCGGCGTCAAACGCGACGAACACCGACGCCCGCCACAGCCCGACCGGAGCCCGGCCGAGGCCGTGGCCATAGCCCCGCACTGGCGTACAGCCTCGATCAATCCACCGATCAAGGCCCCCCCCGCAACTGAGATCCCATCCCTTAAGTCACTGGTATTGAGGCTAAGGCATTACTCAGGTTGAACTCGCGGAGTCCGGTGGTCTGGTCGCGTCGTCGTCCATGGTCAGACCGGTGGGTGGCAGACAGCTGTCGACCAGGTGGGGCCGGTACTGGATCTTCTTCAGCTTCCGCTTGATCACGCGGGTGAGGTGCGTGAGGTCGGCGGCGGCGAAGTCGGCCAGGTGCCGTTTGAGGAGCGACCAGATTCCCTCGGCCGGGCTCAGCTCCGGTGCGTAGGAGGGCATCTGGAAGATCTGTAACCAGTCCTTGTGCTCCTCGGCGAAGCCGGCCAGCTCCTTGACCAGGTGCACGTTCAGGTTGTCCCAGCACCACACCACCGGGGTGCCGAGCTGGATGTGCGTCATGACGATCAGATCGCGGTACTGGCGCCAGGAGAACGCCTTCGGCTCGCCCCGGCGCCCGTGCCAGATGTGCAGCTTGAAGAAGAACCGGGAGCGGTGTCCGGCGCGGTAGCAGACCACGCCGGCGATGTCGACCCGTCCCCGGCTGCGGCCGCGCACCCGCACCACCGGCCGGGCTCCGCGCGGTGCCCAGTGTGTCCCTTCGGCGGCCTCAGCCCCTGGCCTGCCTCGTCCTCGAAGCAGATGTGGGCGCCCAGGTCCGCCGCGGTCCTTTTACCTGCGGCCACACCTCGGCCTTCCACACCTCGATCGCCTCGTCGTCGCGTTCGATCGCCCGCCGCAGGGGCACCTGCGCGGACCAGCCGTGCCGCCGCAACAGTTTCCACACACCCTGGATCGTGTACCCGACATGGAACATCCGCCCGATCAGCAGCTTGACCCGCTTCAGCGTCCACCCCTGGAACTCGTCGTCCCAGCCGTGCGCGAGCGGGCCGCGCTTCAACTCCCGCTCCAGCCGCTCCCATTGCATGGCCGTTAGCTGCGCGGGTGGCATAAGCGAGTACCCGTCCGCGAGATCAATGACGACGAGGGCGGGCGGCCGCTGCGGATGATCCGTCGCGGAACGAGTGGGTGGTCATGTGGCGGCGGCCCGGTGGGATTCCCCCGGATCCCGGATGCTTCGCCGGCGCCGCCGGCCGGCCGAGTCTCCGGCCCGTCCGGAATCCTCCACCGGGGAATTCCATACCACCATTTTGCTCAAAATTGGAAATTCCATTGACCGCAATGTGAGCCGGGACCGGTATCCGAATCGCGAACCGCCCACTCGGTGATCTGTGACCTTGAACTCCTTTTCTTCCGGAGCATTCCGTTCCGCCTAGGATTCAAAAACGCAGCAGGCCATACAGCGAACATCCGTACATGAGCGCAATGAGGTGACGCAATGCCCATCCCCATTTCTCAGGCTCTCGCCGAGCAGGGACAGGCGGCCGCCGACAAGGTCGACAGCCTCCGGAAGCCGGGCCGCTATCTGGTCAGCTCCCTGCTGGCCGGTGCATTCATCGGGGTTGCGGCAGTACTGCTCCTCACGGTCGCCGGACCGCTGCTGGCGGCCTCGTCGCCGTACACGAAACTCGTCGAGGGCCTGGTGTTCGGCGTAGCGCTGACCCTGGTGGTCTTCGCCGGAGCCGAACTGACGACCGGCAACATGATGACGACGGTGCAGGGAGTCATAGCCCGGCGCTGCACCGCCGGCAACGCGGCGGCGCTCATCATCGGGTCGTTCGTGGGCAACCTCTTCGGGTCCGTCCTGTTCGCCTGGCTGGTGCACAGCAGCGGTGTCATCACCTCCGGTGCCGCCCCCGGGCATCCTGCCCCGGCGCTCGCCCTGCTGGCGAGCCTGATCAAGGCGAAGTCGGCGGAGTCGGGCGCGGCGCTGTTCTTCCGCGGGGTGCTCTGCAACTTCCTCGTCTGCCTGGGCGTGTGGATGGCGGCTCGGACCAGGTCCGACGGCGCCAAGCTGATGCTGATCTTCTGGTGTCTGCTGGCGTTCGTCGGCTCGGGCTTCGAGCACGTCGTGGCCAACATGACGTATTACGCGCTCGGCATGTTCGAGCACGTACCGGGTGCCACCGCGGCCGAGTTCGCCCGCAACCTCGGGATCGTGGGCCTGGGCAACCTCGTCGGCGGAGGTCTGCTCGTCGGGGCGGCCTACGGCTTCGTGGGCCGCGGTACGTCGACGCGGCTCGCCGACGAGCCCACCGAAATCGAGAAGCCGGCGACGGTTTCCGCGTGAGCGGTGGAATTCGGGACGGCCGGCCATCGGCCACCCGCCGATGAAGCACCCGTACGCCTGAGAAAGCAGCAGAAGGGCCACACAGCATGGGCACCATCGAAGACCCGGCCGATGACCACCTGACGGTCACACCCCCCAAGACCTGGGCGGTCGGTCTCCCAGCCGTCACGAACGCGCTGCGCTACTCGCTGCAGCAGACATCGGCCCGGCGTACCGCCCTGACGCTGCTGAACGTCAACCAGACCAGCGGCATCGACTGCCCGGGCTGCGCGTGGCCGGAGCCCGACGCGAAGCACAGGCACCGGCAGGAATACTGCGAGAACGGCGCCAAGCACATCAACGACGAGGCGACCACACGGCGGATCACCGCCGACTTCTTCGCGCGGCACTCCGTCTCCGAGCTGGACGGAAAGTCCGACTACTGGCTCAACCAGCAGGGCCGGCTCACAGAGCCCATGGTCAAGCGGCCGGGTTCGGACCACTACGAGCCGATCGGCTGGGGCGAGGCGCTCGGGCTGCTCGCCGGGGAACTTGCACGGCTGGACTCCCCGGACGAGGCCCTCTTCTACACCTCGGGCCGGGTGAGCAACGAGGCCGCGTTCCTCCTCCAGCTCTTCGCCCGGGCCTATGGCACCAACAACCTGCCCGACTGCAGCAACATGTGCCACGAGTCCAGCGGCTCCGCACTGCAGGAGACGCTGGGCGTCGGCAAGGGCAGCGTGTCCCTGGACGACATCCACCACGCCGACCTGATCTTCGTCGTGGGTCAGAACCCGGGCACCAACCACCCGCGGATGCTCTCCGCGCTGGAGCAGACCAAGCGCAACGGCGGCCACATCGTCGCCGTGAATCCGCTGCCCGAAGCGGGACTGATGCGGTTCAAGAACCCGCAGCGGCCCCGTGGCGTCATCGGCAGGGGTACCGCGCTCGCCGACCAGTTCCTGCAGATCCGCCTCGGCGGTGACCTCGCACTGTTCCAGGCCCTCAACCTGCTGCTGCTTCAGGCCGAGGAGGACGAGCCGGGCTCGGTGCTCGACCACGGGTTCATCGACGCCCACACCACCGGTTTCGCCGAGTTCGCCGAGCACGCCCGCAGGACCGACTGGGACGACGTGCTCAGGGCGACCGGGCTGACTCGCGACGAGATCGAGCAGGTGCACGAGCGAGTGCTGCGGAGCAGGAGCGTCATCGTCTGCTGGGCGATGGGCCTGACCCAGCACAAGCACGGTGTGCCCACCATCCGCGAGGTCGTCAACTTCCTCATGCTGCGCGGCAACATCGGGAGGCCTGGAGCGGGCGTCTGCCCGGTGCGCGGCCACAGCAACGTGCAGGGCGACCGCACCATGGGCATCTGGGAGCGGATGCCGCAGCGCTTCCTGGACGCGCTGGAGCGTGAGTTCGGGTTCACCCCGCCCACCCGGCACGGCTGGGACACGGTGGATTCCATCAGGGCCATGCGCGACGGACGTGCCAAGGTCTTCGTCGGCGTCGCGGGCAACTTCGTCCGGGCGGCCCCGGACAGCGAGCTCACGGAGGCCGCACTGCGCAGTTGCCGGCTCACCGCGCACGTTTCGACCAAGCTCAACCGCTCGCACACGGTCTGCGGTGACACCGCGCTGATCCTGCCCACGCTGGGACGCAGTGACCGGGACGTCCAGGGCGGCGTCGAGCAGTTCGTCACGGTCGAGGACTCGATGAGCCAGGTGCATGCCTCCCGCGGCCGTCTGGAGCCGGCCTCCGAGAAGCTGCTCAGCGAGGTGGCGATCATCTCGCGGCTCGCCCGCCGCACCCTCGGTGACCGAGTGGACATCCCGTGGGAGCGGTTCGAGGCGGACTACGGCACCATCCGGGACCGGATCTCCCGCGTCGTGCCGGGCTTCGAGGACTACAACACACGCGCGGCCCGGCCCGGCGGCTTCCGGCTGCCGAACCCGGTGAACCAGGGCGTCTTCAACACCCCACAGGGCAAGGCCGTCTTCACCCGCAACGGCTTCGAGATGCTCCAGGCGCCCCCGGGCCATCTCATCCTGCAGACCCTGCGCTCCCACGACCAGTGGAACACCATCCCGTACGCGATGAACGACCGCTATCGCGGCATCCACGGTGGCCGCCGGATCGTACTGGTGAACCCCGCCGACCTGGAGGCACTCGGCTTCGCCGACGGGTCCGAGGTGGACCTGGTGAGCGTATGGCGGGATGGGACGGAGCGCCGCGCCCCGGACTTCCGGCTCGTCTCCTACCCGACGACGCTCGGCTCCGCCGCCGCGTACTACCCGGAGACCAACGTCCTGGTACCGCTGGACAGCGTGGCCGACATCAGCAACACGCCGACGTCGAAGGGAATCGTGGTCCGGCTGGAACCGGCCGGCACGCGGATCTGAGACTCCTGTCGGCGTAAGGAGCGTCGCCAAGCCGTGCCAGAGCCACTTCGGACAGCTGCGAGGAATTTCCGAACGCGACAGGATGAGGCATGTCCGGGGAAGAACTGACGGGGTGCTAGCGCACGCCTTCCCACAGCAGGCGTTCCTCCCTCCGTGGGTCGTCCTCCGGAGCGGGGTCTTCGGCGAAGACCATCGTCGTGCGGGTGGTCGTGTTGTACGCGGGCCAGCCGGGGTCGCCGGTCTTCGCGAAGGAGACCCACGCCGCGTGCATCGCGTCCGCGAGAGCCTGGGGTGGGTGGGTGCCGAGCATCGGGGCGTACGACGGGTCGTGGAGGCGGTCGAAGACGAAGGCCAGTTCCAGGGCGTGGCATGCGCCGAGGCGGGTGGCGAACTGTGGGGAGCGCCAGGCGAATTCATACAGGTGCGAGCCCGGAACGGACTCGGCCAGACGGATGGCGGGGATCCGGTAGAACCAGTCCGTCGCCACCGCGTCCAGGAGCTCGCCCGGGGCGGCGGCCGGGCGGGTGGTGCGGTAGACCGGCAGGGCCTTGTCCGGCTCGAGGTCGTAGGCGGCCGTCACGGCACGGAGTCGCGGTTCGGGGAAGGTCTCCAGGCGCTCCGTGGGGACCAGGAAGAGCCGGTACTCCTCGCGGTTGCTGCCGATCAGGAGGTCCACGCCGCAGTGGGGGCCGGGAAGGGGCAGACCGTCCGTGACGGGCTCGAACGGCATCATGTTGAGCGCCGCCTCCCCCCACAGGAATGGATCCGGGCGGGCGCTCACCTCGGTGCGGAGCTCGGCCTGGGCCGGAAGGAGGTCGCTGAGGGGGACCGCGGCGAAGGCCTCCGGGGTCGGCTCGATGCCGAGCTTCGTGGCCAGGCGGGCCGCGATCAGGGCCGCCGAGGACGGGCGCAGGAAGTGGTGGCAGGCGCCGCTCTGCAGGATCGCCCGCCGGAACAGGCCGTGTGCCTTGCCCGTGGCCAGCAGGACGCCGATGCTCATCGCGCCCGCCGACTCACCGAAGACCGTCACCTGATCGGGGTCGCCGCCGAAGGAGGCGATGTTGGCACGGATCCAGCGCAGGGCGGCCACCTGATCGAGGAGACCCCGGTTGTCGGGGACGCCGGGAAGGTGGAGGAAACCGTCCGTGCCCAAGCGGTAGTTGAGGTTGACGCAGACGACCCCGTCGCGCGCGAAGGCGCTGCCGTCGTACGCCGGTGCCGAGCCCGAGCCGTTGGAGAACGCCCCGCCGTGCAGCCACACCATCACCGGCAGGCCCGCCCCCGGCCCCGGGGATGGGGTCCAGACGTTGAGGTTCAGACAGTCCTCACCTGGGATGACGTCCTCCGGAATGAGGGCGTCGAAGGGCGGTGCGTAGGGCGCGTGGGGCGCGGTCGGACCGTGGGCCGTGGCGTCGCGTACGCCCGTCCAGGGCTCGGGCGGACACGGTGCGCGGAAGCGACGGGCGCCGAAGGGCGGGGCCGCGTAAGGGATGCCCAGGAAGGACGCCACGCCGTTGGAGGACAGGCTGCCGCGCACGGCGCCCTGCTCAGTGTTGCATACCGTCATGCCGACAGGATCCCCAGCAGTGCCGCGCCGAACTCCTCTGGGCGTTCGAGATGCAGGGCGTGGCCGGCGCCGAGCACGACGACCTCCCGCACCGCGCCGCCCTGTGCCGCGTAGCGGTCCAGGACGTGGCGTGTCTGCGCCACCATCGGCCGGGCCGACGTCCCGTCCCAGCCCGGCACCGCACCGATCGAGCCCAGGTGCGCGAGGTCGGACATCGAGGTGTCCGAGACGATCACGTCGTCCTCGCCGCGTACCCACAGCACCGGCGGCTTGGGGTCGATCAGATGCAAGTCGTCGACGCGGAAGTGGAGCGGCTAAAGGCAGTTGAGGACCCCGCGGATGCCGGGTACGACGCCCGGCCAGGCGGGGGAAGCCGTGCTGTCGCCCGGGTAGTGGTCGTCGCCCGTCCGCGTGGTGAGCATGGACGTACTCGTACTCGTACTCGTACTCGTGCTCTGGGCGCCATGGCGGCTTGACGTAGCAGTTCGCCAGGACGGAGCGGGGCGAGGGCGGGGAGTCCTCGGTGCGGTCGCCCTTGGCGAGCCGCGCGACGAACTCCGGGTTGGCCGTGCCGCCGCCCGAGCCCGCCCCGTCCTCGGAGTTGGGGGTCCCGTCCTCCCCGTGCGTACCGCGAAGCCGTACGGGAGACCGGGTTGACCAGGGTCAGGGAGCGCACCGCGGCCGGGTGGTCACACAGGTACTGCATGATCACGCCGCCTCCCATGGACCAGCCCACCAGGTGTACCCGGTCGAGCCCGAGGGCCGCCAGCAGTGCGGCGAGGTCGTCGGCGTGGTCGCGCAGGCCGCGCGTCGCGTCGATGGGCAGCGGGTCAGTGCCCCGAAGCCGCGCAGGTCCGGTGCGATGGGCGGGATCGGCCCCGGACACGGACGACGGGGGGTGTGGCCGCGACGCGGTCAGGTGCCGGTGGTCGGCGGCATCATCGAGAATCCGGCTTCGTCCTCGAAGACGAGCCAGGCACCGAGCGCCGCCACGGTCCTTCCACCTGCGGCCAGGTCTCCTTCACCCAGCCGGCCACCGTCGCCTCGTCTCGCTCGATGGCACGGCGGGCGGGAACCTGGCACGTCCATTACGGTTTAGTGTCGGCGCCGCTCGAGGAACCAAGCGGCTATCAGAATCGGGACGGACACCTCGATCGACGAGGTGCCGGCGCCCGATCAAAGATCGGGTCGAATCCGAGCCCGATCGCAGCCAGTGCGACACCTACACAGAACACCGCAGTGGAAGGTGAGTAACGCATCCAGTGCCTCTCCGGCCGTCGGTGGCATGGGCCGACGCGGGTGTCCCCGGGCCGACCCGCTCATGTGGTCGGCCCCTAGCATCTCGTATGCCAGGCGTAGGCCCACTTCCCGTAGCCGTAGTAAGGGATCTGCGTCCAGCGTCCGACGACGAGGCCGGCCCCGGCGTTGATCCGCAGGCACTCGCCGCGGTTCTTGGCCCAGTAGGCGGTGCCCTGGATCCACCATGCGATCACCAGGATCGCGGCCGCAATTACGGCGCCGGGCGCACCGTGAGCCGTTGCTTCGCTGGTGTCGAAGTCCTCATTGCGGCGTTCGACGAGCCCGTCGGTGTAGAGCACGAGTGTGTCGCCGCAGGTGTAGGGCACGGCGGCCTGGGCGCGCGGGACGTGGTGCGGGTGGGCTCCCAGCGGGGGGTCGGTGGCCTGGTCGAGCAGTATGAAGGTGCCATCGGGATGAACGAGGACCGGGGGAAGGTGGCCGGCACTGCTGTAGGTGACGTGCTGGCGGCGGGTGTCGACGACAGCCTTGACCGCCGTGGTGGCCAGCGCCCCTTCCACCGAGCGGGCGTACAGGCCAGGACGTCCATCGCCGGGCCGGGCTCGCGCAGGGCGCGCATGGCCGCGGACAGCGCGCTGCGGAGCATGCCCATGGCTGCGGCGGCCTGTAGGCCGTGACCGACCACATCGCCGACCGCCACGGAGAAACGGTCCTCGGGCAGGTCCACCACGTCCTACCAGTCGCCGCACACGTTCAGCCCTTTGGCCGCGGGCAGGTAGCGCACCGCGATGTCCGGGTGCCGGACCAGCTCCGGCGACTGCAGCATCGCCTCCTGGAGGGTGACGGCCACCTTGCGCTCCCGGGCGTGGGCCCGTCGCAGCTCCTCGTTCAGGCTCTGCAGTTCGCGCGCCCGCGCGTACAGTTCGGCCTCCATGGCCTCCCGCTCGCTGAGCGTCTCCCCGTCCTGTGGGCCGGAGCGGTGGGAGAGCACGAACTCGGTCAGGACCCGGTGGATGATCCACGCCACCTGCCCGTCCGCGTCGGGCACGGGGTGTTGATCGGGGACCACCACCGTTCCTCGAACGCCCCCGGGCGGCCGGGCACGGGAGTGTCGTACTTCTGCACCGCCATCGTGTCCGGCTGCCTGGAGTGCAGGACCCGGTGCAGGGAGGCACTGAGGTTCCGCACCCCGTCGGTGTTCGGGTCCGCCGGGTTGTCAGGGAACACGTCGAAGAGATACTGCCCGATCAGATCCTGGCGAGAACGATGGGGCGCGTGGCAGTGGGCTTCGTTGACGTCGAGGATCACAAGATCGGGACTCAGCACCACATAGGGGCTGGGCGTGGCAGCGAACAGCGCCTGGTAGTCGATCGGCGGCGTGGTCACCTGCACTCTCCCGTCTAGCGTCCGGGCGTTTCCCTTCTCCGGCCCCACCAGGTGCGCCCTGTTCCCCCGCCTTCCAGGGGGCACCGATGCCGGGCCGGTGTGGGCCGTTTCGCGGTACTGCCCCGCCAGGGCGGTACACGCGGTACACCTTGTTGTTGCTTACATCGACGAACAAGTCCGGGCTGGCAGGGGCACCACTTGGCGCGGTTGGCGATCACGATCATCGACTGGAGGCCGGCCTGCAGCGTGCCGCGGGGCGCACTGGCGGCGCTGGCTGTGGCGGTGCTCAGTGTTGTCAGCCGGCTGGTTGTCCGTGGGGGCTGGCAGCATGCTCGTCCCGCGCGGGATGAGCTTGTGGTTCGGTCATGGTGTCTGCGGCGTTCTGCGCGAGAGGGAGGGAAGACAGAACGGTCCTGGTGGTGGCGCTGGTGCTGTGGTTCGCTGTGAGGCGGAGACGGGCGGTGATCTGCTTTCCCTGGGCGCGGGGTGTGACGGCCAGACTGTTGCTGGCCGCGCGCACCAGGTGCAGTCCATGACCGCCGGCGCGGTGCCGGTCGGGCCTCCTGAACACCGGATTTGCGGCGGAAGTGTCCCACACAGTGATCGCCAGCTCGTCGCCGTAGAGCTGCAGGATCAGCCCGCAGGGGCCGGGGGCGTGCCGGATGGCGTTCGCTATCAGCTCGCTGACGACGAGCTCGGCGTCCAGGACGACGTGTTCGGGCACGGGGGCGCGGCCGGCGCGCGGGGCGTGGGCGAGAAAGGCGCGCAGGGCCTGGCGCGCGTCCACGGCGCGGGCGGCGCCGTCGGCCCAGTCCGCGCTGTAGTGGAGCGTGGACTGCTCCCCCGTGCCCTGCGCCTGTGCCGCCTGCTTCCTAAGCGGGATGACCATGCGGGCTCTTTCGATTGTTTTTCGGCCGCTTCGTAAGCGGTGTTTTGCCCGGCGTGTACCCCGGCGGCCGACCGCGCACACTGTCGGTTGGCTCACGTTGCCGCCGTCCGGGGGTGGACCTGCTGGTGGGGCGGTGCTCGCTCGACGGCGCAGAGCCTTCGATCGCACATCCGGATGGCAGTCCTGGGTCTGGCCGCAAGCGCCGAGCGAGATCCCGGCTCCTGAGGGCGGCCTTTGACGTGGGCTGCGTTAAGCCGAGACGCTGGGGGGGGACAGCAACCCTGGGAAGCGGCCGGGCGAGCGGTTGCGCCTGACCAGCAGCACACTGGACAGCCGGACGGTGGTGTCGGTGGCGGGCGAGGTGGATCACCTGACCGCGGCTCGAGTGGGCGACGAACTGGGAGTCGCGGTGCTCAGCGGAGCTCGATGGGTCGAGGCGGACTTCAGCCGGGTCGGCTTCTGCGATTGCGCCGGGCTGAACGTCCTGCTGGCAGCGCGCAGCCACTTTCGGGATGCGGGAGTGCAGTTCTCCATGTCCGGACCGGTTGCTCCAGCGGTCGAGCGACTGTTCCAGCTGACGGGCACAGGACCCCTGCTGCGGGAGGCTGCCTGATCAACATCGGCCGAGCTGTCATCTGCGTCAGCACCGTCGCCCCCGGCCTTGTCCCCAGCCTCGGGCCGTGAGCGATTTCGCTTGTTGCACTGTGGATGTGACACCTGCGACGTTGGGGGCGCAGTAACCCATGGGCCGATGACTCGGCTCCGCAAGACCCGCTCTCCCCGTGCGGGTCATTGCCCACGGGGCGGGCGGGCGCAGCCACCCGTCGCTTGCCCGCCCCGCACGGCACGTTGGTGCGGCTGCAGGTCGAGCGCCTGCCGGGCGACTGCGACCCGAAACCGGTCTGGCTGTGGTGCTCGGCCACCGCCACAACGCCGGTGGACGTGGACCGCTGGTGGCAGTCGTTCCTCCGCAGATTTGATCTTGAGCACACCTTCAGGCTCATGAAACAGACCCTCGGCTGGACGGCCCCGAAGGTCCGCTACGCCGACAGCGCCGATCTGTGGACCTGGCTCATCATCGCCGCCCACACCCAGCTCCGCCTCGCCCGCCCCCTCGCCGAGGACCTGCGCCGTCCTTGGGAGCGACCCGCCGAGCCCCGCCGCCTCACTCCCGCCCGCGTCCGCCGGGGGTTTCGCAACGTCCGCGCGACGGCGGCCCGCCCGGCGGCCGCACCGAAACCGTCCAAGCCGGGTCCGGGACGGCCTCCCGGCTCGAAGAACAAGCACCGGGCCAAGCGCCACGACGTCGGCAAGACGGTCAAACGCGCCGAGTCGATCAAGGAACACCAAGCCCGCCGAGGATAAACGTCAAGCTAAGGCACTGGCAGGTCGGCGTGTGCCGGTCGCCCTCACCCGAAAGTGAGTAACGACCACTCGGCCACGCGCTCGGACACGACTCCCCCGGCCCGGCGGGGCTGCGGGACAGTTCGGGCCGGAGCTCGACGCAGGCGCCTGACGAGGCTCGAGCTCAGGAACTAAAGACTCGTTAGGTCGATCACCGTCTTGTGTTCACCTCAGTTCGCCGCCGGACCGCTCCGCGCGGAGCATCGAGAAGATCACCTGATCGCGCCACTGGCCGCCGCGCCACTGTGCGGAGCGCAGCACGCCCTCCCTGACGAAGCCCGCCTTCTCCAACGCACGCTGCTCAGCGAGGTTGGCGCAGTCCGTCCAGGCTTGGAGCCGTTCGGCCCTGGTGTGGTCGAAGAGGTACTCGGCCAGCAGTCGCTGGGCCTGGGTGCCTATGCCGCGGCCGTGCGCGGCCGGCACCAGGCCGATCGCCAGGGTCCAGCAGGTGGAGGTGGCGGGTCGCCCCCAGGTGCTGGCGAACCACTCGACCCGGCCCACCGTCCGGCCCGCCTCCGCGACGGAAAGCACGCCGCCGTTGGGGCTGAGTAGGCCGTTCTCCGCGAACTGCCGGCGCAGACCGGCCGGTGAACCGAAGCCGAACCACTGGTACTGCCCGGTCCCCTCCGGCCCGTTGAACTCGCGCTCGAACAGGTCGAGATCGTCGGCGGTCACCGGGCGCAGCGTGATCTCATCAGACATGGAACGACTCCTGATCCTCTCGACCACAGGGTTCAACCTCGTATGGCCAGCGTGGCAATGGCGTCTGACTCTTCCACACATCACGCCGCATCCCGGCAGGATGCCTCGCGGCGCGCGCCCGGAAAGATCCACCGGACAGGCCAAGTCGTCACATGATCACTCCTCCATACCCTCCCACGGATCGCGCCCCTGGCGCTAGCGTCGTCGCTTCTGGTTCGTCCTGTGGGGACACATGGCCAACCCGCGCATGCCGCCACCACCGCCTGCCCCGCCTGTCCGTCCGGCCCCGAAGTGTGCGCGGATGTCGGCGACGGCTGAAGAGTGGACCAGTAGCGGACGCTTGGGTTCTAACGCTTGTCGCAACATTCCTTGATCATTGTGGAGTGTTGATGGCGAGGCGGAGACGCAAGCGCAGGCTGGAACTCGAGGCCGAGTACTGGCGGCTTCTGGTGGCCGGGGTGGGCAGCGTCGAGGCGTGCAGGCAACTCGAGATCGGGCGTAAGACGGGCTATTGGTGGCGGGCTGAGAACGGCGGCCTGAGGCCGGACTATCTCCCGGAGTCCTCCCGGTCCGGCCGGTACCTGTCGCTGTTGGAACGCCGCAGGATCGCCTCGCTACGTGAACGCGGCCTGACGATCCGAGAGATAGCCGGCTTGCTCGGCCGGGCTCCATCGACGGCCAGCCGGGAGTCGCGGCGCAACAGTACCGACGGGATCATGTCACCATCGACGCTCGCCTTTGCTCCCAGTACCAGCGGGGATGGTCCCGCGGTGAAGCGCTGGGGCCCGGCCGCCATGGCCTGCTCCCCGAGCCCTACGGGGATGGTCCCGGCCTGCTCATCGCCGGTCGACGAAGGAGGCCTGCTCCCCGCGCCCGCGGGAATGGTCCCGAACAAGCCGCCATCCGCGCCGCACTCGCCGCCTGCTCCCCGCGCCTGCGGGGATTGGCTTTGTTCACGGGTAACGACAGCGGATGTTCACGACGTTGAGCAGCGTTCTGGTGGCGTCGTGTTCGATGTTCATGAGAAGTGGGTTCTGGCACAGATCTTGAGGAGCCGTCGCGGAGCGTCACCTCGATGTTCGATTGCGAGGAGACCGGCTCGTGTGAGACGGCGCACGCCTTGTCGTCTGGACGGTCGGGAGTGACGCTCCCTCAGGTGATTGTCGGTCGCTGCTGTGGTCGGCTGTGGACGGTGACGGTGCTCGTCATGCAGACCGATGCACCGTTCAGGGACTCGTTGGTGTTCGACGGGATCGACGATGTGGATGTCGAGGCGGTTACGGCCGCGTTCGGCACGGTCGAGGTGGTCGCGAGAGGCCGCGCGGTCAGGGCTGAATGTCCGGACTGCGGCCGCTTCTCGGACCGAGTCCACGACAGCCGCCTGGCTGGTCCGCCACCCCGGCGTGGAGATCATCTGCCGGGATCGGGCGGGCGCCTATGCCGAAGGTGCCCGGCGCGGTGCCCCGACGCTCTGCAGGTCGCTGACCGGTTCCATCTGTGGCAGGGCCTCGGCCGGGCCGCGGAGACCTGCGTCGCTGCCCACCGCGACTGTCTGCGCAACCCGTCGCCCAGCGGCATCTTGCCGGAGGCCACCCGACTGGCTGCCGGTCGGCCGCAGGACCACTCGGAGCCCGTCGGCCGGCGGGCCGAGCGGAAGAAGGCAGCACACGCACTGGTCCACGAGTTGCTTGCCCAAGGCCATTCACGCCGGGCGATCGCCCGGCACCTGGGCTGGGGCCTCAAACCGTGCTCCACTGCCGCGGCCGCCGACAGTCCGGCAGGTGACTGGCTGGCTCACCCGTCACCCCACCACCCTGAACGAGGAGGACCGCGTCGGCCTGAAAGACGTTCTGACCCGCTGCCCCGAAGTGGACACGGCCGCCGGACACGTCCGCGATTTCGGCGAGATACTCAGCGGCCGCCTCGGCAGCACGCTCCCTGCCTCGATCGACGCAGTCGATGCCAGCCAGCTACCCGGTCTCACCGGCTTCGCACTCCACCTGCTCCGGGACCTCGACGCTGTGAAAGCCGGGCTCACCCTGGACTGGAGCTCGGGCAGCATCAAGGGCGCCGTGAACCGCATCAAGAAGATCAAGAGGCAGCTCTACGGTCGAGCCGTATTCGAACTGCTCCGCAAAACGATCTTGCTCCAGTAGCTTCTCGCGACGGTGTTGGCCTGTCGCTGGTCGGCACGTTCGAGATCAGAGCTCGGTCGTCCAGATCCCGACAGGGTGCTCACTCGGCGGCAGCCACAACTGAGGCTGTGACTCCCGATGCCTCTCCTCAGCCTGTTCTTCCCAATGAAAGCGGTCATTCACGTCAGGCCACGCAACTTGCAGCACGGGAAAAGGAGGCCGCCGATAGAAGCCAATGGCGCGTCCGAAGAAGGTCCGGTACCAGCGGAGATCGACCTGCCTGAGCGCGACTTGGTGACCGTCGACAACGTCAGGATGCCTCTGGCCGGCAGCCAGTACAGCACCCGCAGCGGACTTCGCTCCGAGCCTGTTGAGCATGCGGTGCATGGCGTGGACATCCAGCCCGAACATGGCGAGTTCAGGTGCGCCGTGAGTGTGTGAGAGGCCGATCGTATAGGCGAATCCAGGACCGATTTCGTCCTCAGGAACCATCACGACGTGCCATCCGTGCTGCTGCACATTCTCGATGATCGTCAGATCAACCCGGTCTGCTTCGTCTCGGTCGCCGTAATCACAACAGAGAACGCAGCGGCACTGGAACGGATCATCAGTCATGCGCGGAGGCTACGAGAGGAGCGTTTGAGTCGGGCAGCCGGGGTTCGTGACCACCCTTTCAATCGAACGACATCGTCACCCTCCGCGACGGCTCCCCAAGATCTGTGCCACAACCGAGAAGTGACAGCACCAGTTGAGGGGCGCTGTTGCGTGTCGGCGTCTCCAGCTGTTGAGGGGCGGCCGCTCAGCGGGGGGCGCGGAGGGACCAGCACGCGATGCCGCTCGTCCATATCAGGACGCGTGAGGTTGCCGAAGTCCCTGGAGGAGGAGAGCGATCAGGCGTCGGGGGTCGTAGCGGGGGTCGTTGTCGCGTCCGATGCAGAGGTTGCCGATGCCGCGCATCAGCTCGTACGGCTGCGTACCGGGTCTGATGAGGCCGGCCTTAACCGCAGCGTCGAGGAGTTCGGCGCAGACGGGCAGCAGGCGGTCGAGGAAGTAGTCGTGCAGCGCGGCGAAGCGGTCGTCGTCGGACTGCAGGGCGTCGGCGAGTCCGTGCTTGGTGACGAGGAAGTCGACGAAGAGGTCGATCCACTCACGCAGCGCGTCGAGTGGGGAGTCCGCACTGGCCAGCAGGTTCGGGCCGGCCTCGGCGCATGCCTCGATCTGGTGGCGGTAGACGGCCGTGACGAGATCCGCCCGGGTTGGGAAGTGGCGGTAGATCGTGCCCATACCGACACCCGCCCGGGTGGCGATCTGGCGGATCGGCGCGTCGACGCCGGAGGTGACGAACACCTCGGCGGCGGCGGCGAGCACCGTCTCCCGGTTGCGCTGGGCGTCGGCCCGCTTGCCTCGGGACGGCGACTCCCCTGCAGGGCTGTCGGCGGTCACCGTGTACTCCTTCCACGCCGATTGACAAAACGGAGCATCGCTCCGGATACTAATCGGAGCGGCGCTCCGCTTCAGATTAGCCGAAGCGGGATGCCTCTGTCCGCCTTGTCCGTCGCCCGTCGCCGATCGCAGGAGACCGGCGGGCGACAGGCGCCACGAAAGGAAACCCCCATCGTGAGCACATCCACATCCACTGTGACCAGCGCCGACGCTTTTGGCGCGCCCGCCCCGGTCCTGTCCTTCAGCCCCCTAGTCCTCTCAGTACCCGGACGTCCCGTAGACCTCCAGGTGCGCGTCTCCGCACCCGCGACGGGAACCAGCCTCCCCGTCATCCTCCTCTCCCACGGTCACGGCCCCTCGAACAACCTCTCCTCGCTCAATGGCTATGCGCCGCTCGCCAACTTCTGGGCTGCCCACGGATTCGCCGTCATCCAGCCCACTCACCTCACCTCCAGGACACTGACCCACCTGGTCGCCGACGCACCCGGCGCACCCTACTTCTGGCGATCCCGAGCCGAGGACATGACCCACATCCTTGACCGGCTCGACGGGATCGAACGCACCGTGCCGCAGCTCGCCGGGCGGATCGACCCCACCAAGGTCGCCCTCGCCGGACACTCGCTCGGCGGCTTCACCGCCGCCCTCCTGCTGGGCGCCGGGCTCAACGACCCCGACACCGGGAACGTGGTGCACCTCGTCGAGCCCCGGATCAAGGCCGGCGTACTGCTCGCCGCGCCCGGCAGGGGCGGCGACGCCTTCAACGGGCCCATGGCCGAGCAGTGGCCGATCATCGGCGCCGTCGACTTCTCCACCATGGCCGCACCCGCGCTGGTCGTCGCCGGCGACGAGGACGACTCCCGGCACTTCACGGACATGGGGCCGGACTGGCACGCCGACCCCTACACCCTCGCCCCCAGCCCCAAGACCCTGCTCACCCTGTTCGACGCGGAGCACGGACTCGGCGGAATCGCCGGATACGACGCCGCTGAGACCACCGACGAGAACCCCGAGCGAGTGGCCGCCCTCGCCCGGCTCACCGCGGCCTATCTCCACACCCAGCTTTACCCCGGCGCCCCCACGTGGCAGGTCGCGTGCGAGGCACTGACAACCGGCCCCCACCCCGTAGGACGAGTCGAATCCAAGTAAGCCCCCCGCAGCCGTATCCCTAGTCGGACGGCCAGCGCCGTCGGGCGCATGGCGGCGCTGGTGCGCTGGTCGGTCAGGGTGGCCATCGCCCCGGCATCCCGGGCTGCCCGCCATTCGATGATGTGGGAGTGGTACAGCCGCTCA
>NZ_JBFBBS010000067.1:0-17430 GCF_040682835.1 Streptomyces sp. NPDC051104
GCAGCGCATGCGATGACCTGTCCCCACACGGCGAGGGACATATCGGGCACCCAGCCGTTCACGGCGACGACGTCAGACCACAGACGAATCGAGGTCAGTCGCCCGATACGCCCCAAAACGCGATCTCGCGCGGGACGCCGTCCGCGTAGAGGACCATGCAGTGGCCGCTCCACTTCGGGGTCTCCTCCAAGTTGTCCAGGGCCTCGAAATCCATGCCGCCGAAGTCCGCAAGGCTTGGTTGATCGGAGCCGAACCCAGCGCGGATTGCCGTCACACTCAACGGCCGGACGGTACCGAAATCGTGCTCGTCCTCAGCGGCGATCACCCGGTCAACGTCTAGCACCGAATGGGTCCCGCAGGTGCCCATGAACTCCCAGTAGACCTCGTTCTCCAACAGATCATCCGGCGAGGCCGGCGCAGGCAGCCCCCACTCCGTGGGGCCGTAGTACTCGCCAGACGCCAGCACCTGGGCTCGCACAGTTTGCAGCGCGGCCCCGAAGTCGCTCTGATACGGCGTGACGTACCTCCAGCCCGATGCACCCACGTGTTGCCCCTCTCGCGCTGCCCCAAACCGGCGCCGCAATGCTAACGGGGAGCGCTGACACCACGATGCCGGCCCTTAAACCCGACGCTTCTCGGCGCTGCCTCGCACAGGTTCGCCGGAACATGTGCGCTTTGCCGAACGATTCGTTCGAGGCGATCGCGACGCTGTTCTTCTCCTCGCGTTCGGTCCAGGGCCCCGGCGTTCGGTCCGGATGTCCGGGTTCGTGGTGATCATGTGAGTCCGTAGAGGTTGAGGACACGGTGCCGGTCGGCGTGAACACGCCTGGCGGAGGCGAAGTTGACGTAGCCGGCAAGGGTGAGCGCACGGCGGATCAGGTCCCGCAAGGCGGCAAGGACAGCGGGGGTGTTGCGGGTGCGGATCTGGCAGAGATCTTCTCCGAACACAACATCACGGAGCCAGTGGACGGTGTTCTCCACGGTCCAGTGCCCGCGTGCCCAGGAGGCGATCTCGGCCGCGGTGGCCTGCTCGACGGGCAGGTCGGTGATCGCGTACACGGTCTCGGTGCGCCACCGTTTCATGCCAGCCGTGCGGCGTTTGCGCTGGATGCGCAGGACCTGGCGGGCATGCGGGAAGAGCAGGTTGTTGACGGTGACGACCTGGACGTGGCGCTGTTCACGGCGGCCGTGGCCGGCGCTGTCGTCACCGTGGATGACGGGGATGGCCTTCCAGGGCAGATTCTGCAGCTGCTGGGCGAGCTTCTTCCGGTTGGCCTTGATGGTGAATAGGTAGTGGGTGCTGCGCTGTTCGACGAGGTAGGTGGCATGGGCGCGCTGGGCGTGCAGGGCGTCCACGGTGATCACGTCGTCCTTGAGAGGACGTTAAGTCCGTTTCCGGTAGCGGCCGTGTCCGGGTTGGTCGAGGAGTCCCTGACGGACGAGTCGTCCCAGGCGGGAGCGGGTGACGTTGATCGAAGGCTCGTCTGTGGGCAGCCCGAGGAGTTCGTGTAGGTCGCGAACCCGGAAGACCTGCCCGGGGTGCTCGTTGAAGGCGGTCACGATGCGCTGGTAGACGGTGGCGGTCTCCGCGGGGGCCGGTTCGTGTTCGGGCAGGGTGAGGCCGTCGATGACCTTGCCGGTAGTGACGATCTCGGCGAGGCGGGCCTCGACCTCGGCCAGGGCACCGGTGAGTTGGACGATCTGTTTGCGCAGGCTGTCGGCTCGTACGGCGGTCTCGTCGTGTTCGGCCTGCAGCAGCCGCAGGAGTTCGGTGACGTTCACGCGGCCAGCTCGACGCCGTCACGCCAGGCGGGGCTGGGGGTGGTGAGGCGGCGGAGCATGCCGGCGGTGGAGGCCCAGTAGACGCGGGAGGCGGCGTTGTCGGGCCGGTGGTCGTAGTCGCGGGCGAGGCGCCGCTGCAGCATGAGGGTGCCGTTGACCTGCTCGACCACCCACCGCTTCGGTTGCGGAACGAAGCCCTTTCCGGCGTCGTCGGGGTTGCGGCGGACCACCTCGACGGCGATGTCCTTCACCGCCCCGTGGATGATCACGGCGTCCTTGAAGCCCTGGTCGACCAGGGCCTTCTCCAGGCGCATCCCGCACCGTTCGGCCGCCTGGTCCAGCAGGGCGATGCCGGCCTCGTTGTCGTGCGCGCTGGCGGCGAGGACCACCACGCCGATGACTAGGCCCAGCACGTCGACGGCGAGTCCCCGCTTCCTGCCGGGCGTCTTCTTGTTCGCGTCCAGTCCCGTCGTCTCCTTCGGCACCCCTGCCGCCACGCGGACGGACTGGGTGTCGATGATCACCAGGGACGGGTCCTCTAATCGCCGGGCCCGCTCCCGCACCTGGCAGCGCAGGATCTCCTGGATCCGCTGGTCAAGACCGTCCTGACGCCACAGCGTGAAGTAGTAGAACACCGCCGACCAGGCCGGTAAGTCATGCGGCAGGAGCCGCCACTGACAGCCCGTCCGGTTCCGGTACAGCAGCGCGTTCACGACGTCGCGCAGGTCGCAGGAGCCCGGGTCTCCGGTCGCCGAGCGTGACACCCGCTCCTGCTTCCAGGCGGTGATCAGCGGCTCGATCAAGGCCCACTGCCCGTCGGACAAGTCCGTTGAGTACGGTATCCGTTCCATGCCCCCGACCCCATCATGCACACGACACCACAGTCAGCCTGAGCACCCCAGTGCCCACGAACGGGCGACACCAGATCATCCAGAAACGGACTTAACGTCCTCTGAGACCGGCGCCGTTGCCCGCCGATGGATCCGTGGTGGTGACGTGGGCGCCGGGCAAGGTCTGAACCGACCAGGGCCCATGAGGCCTCCCGATAGAGCGGCAGCCCGGCGTCTCCGCACCACCACGAGCCCATCCATGCCGTGAGCTTCGCGGGGTGACGCGGGCCCCGGGCTGATGCCTCAGTTTCTCCTGGCCGTTCCAGGCCTCGGTCAAGAGCGGCACGGCCCGGTGCCTACGTGACCACCGCGAAACTCACGGCGGCCGGCCGAACGTTGATCGTCACGGCGTGAGCCTGCTCCAGGGTCGACCTCTTGTTCATCCGCGAGCCCGTGAGCTCTGCAGACAGATCGAGCCCCTGGGGTGCGCTGGTGTCGCGAACGGCTACTGAGATGGCGGACCTGTGAGTCCTGGGATTAGGGCGCCGCGTGACCCGCATGTGCTCGCGACCTGCACAAACGAATGGACCTGGGAGGACAGCTTGACCGTGTTCTGCGGCATCGACTGGGCAGAGCGCCACCACGACGTCGCCGTTGTCGACGGCACCGGCACTCTCCTTGCCAAAGCCCGCATCACTGACGACGCGGTCGGCTACAACAAGCTGCTGGACCTCTTGGCCGAACATGGTGACAGCCCCGGCACCCCCATACCGGTGGCCATCGAGACCAGCCACGGCCTCCTTGTCGCCGCCCTGCGCACCGGCAGGCGCTAAGTCTTCGCGATCAATCCCCTCGCCGCTTCCCGCTACCGGGACCGCCACGGCGTCAGCCGCAAGAAGTCCGATCCCGGCGACGCCCTCGTGCTTGCGAACATCCTGCGCACCGACATGCACACCCACCGCCCCCTGCCCGACGACTCCGAACTCGCCCAGGCCATCACCGTGCTGGCCCGCGCCCAGCAGGACGCCGTCTGGAACCGGCAGCAGGTCGCCAACCAGGTCCGCTCACTGCTGCGCGAGTACTACCCCGCTGCCCTGCACGCCTTCCAGGGCAAGGAAGGTGGCCTGACTCGGCCCGACGCCCGCGTCGTCCTCACCCTGGCCCCGACCCCGGCGAAGGCCGCGAAGCTCACCCTCGCCCAACTGCGCGCCGCCCTCAAACGCAGCGGCCGCACTCGCGCCTTCGACACCGAGACCGAGCGTCTACGGGCCATCTTCCGCTCCGAGTACGCCCACCAGCTCCCGGCCGTCGAGGAAGCCTTCGGCCACCAACTCCTGGCTCTGCTCAAGCAACTGGACGCCGCATGCCAGGCCGCGGACGACCTCGCCGAGGCAGTCCAGACCGCCTTTCACCAGCACGCCGACAGCGAGATCCTGCTCAGCTTCCCCGGCCTGGGCCCTCTGCTCGGCGCTCGGATACTCGCCGAGATCGGCGACGACCGGAGCCGGTTTGCCGACGCCAGAGCCTCAAGGCCTACGCCGGCTCCGCCCCGATCACCCGCGCCTCCGGCAAGAAACGCTTCGTCGGCCGCCGCTTCGTCAAGAACAACCGCCTCATAAACGCCGGCTTCCTCTGGGCCTTCGCAGCCCTGCAGGCCTCACCCGGAGCCAACGCCCGCTACCGGCGCAGACGCGAGCACGGAGACTGGCACGCCGCCGCACAGCGCCACCTACTCAACCGCTTCCTCGGCCAACTCCACCACTGCCTCCAGACCCGGCAGCACTTCGACGAACAACGCGCCTTCGCTCCACTCCTTCAAGCGCCTGCGTAACCCGGTAGTTGGCCACCGCTCGCGGAGGCGCCCACTTCGAGCCGATGTGGATGTTCGCGAGAACGGACAGCACCCCCCCGGCATGATGGATTGGTGATCAAGTCGATAGCCCCCGTGGTGCCACCTGGCCGGATGAAGCAGACGCAGCAGCCCGATTTTGCACTCTTCGGGGACATACATCTGCGCCCCTGGCGGGAGAGCGACGCGCAAACCCTGGTGCAGTCGTCTCTCGACCCGGACATCCAGTACTGGAACCGTCCCGGTCAGCTGACCATCGAGACGGCCCGGGAGAAGATCGCGCGCTGGAAGCTGCGATGGCAGGACGAGGAGGCCGCCATCTGGGCCATCGCTCCCGCCGACGACGCCCCTGTCGGGTTGATCGGCCTCGCCGACCTGGACCTACGAGGTGGCAGCGGCGAGTTTCTCTACTGGCTGTTGCCTGCCGGCCGCGGGCGCGGAGTCATGGCCCACGCCACTCTTGCCGTCAGTCAGTGGGCCTTCGGCACTCTCGGACTGCATCGCCTACGCATCACGCACTCCGTGGCCAACACGGCCTCCTGCAGGGTCGCCACCAAGGCCGGGTTCGCCTTGGAAGGAACGATGCGCAGCGCGCTCCTCCACGCTGACGGCTGGCACGACGAACACCTCCACGCCCGCATCCAGGACGACACCGAACCATCGTGAGAGGAAGACAAGCTGACCTGCCGAGAAGTCAGCTTGACTTCTTAGCCCCCTGAGATGTCTCGGAGGGGGCGGGGGTAGGCGCGTGATCTTGCTGTGTGTGGGTGGGGACTGGTGGGTGGGTCGGTGTGGGTCAGGACGCGGCGGGGACCGCCGCATCAAGGCCGCGGGAGGCGACGAGCTGTGCACTGCCGTCGGCCAGCCGGTAGGACAGTCCCACCACGCCGAGGCGGCCGGCGGCCACCCGCTCGGCCAGGACGCGGGAGCGTTCCAGCAGCAAGTCCACGGTGTTCTCGATGTGCTCGGCCAGGATCTGGTCGGCCTGGTCGCGTCCGGCGGCGCGGGCTGCCAGCACGCTCGGGGTCACCCGTTCGACAACATCACGGACGAAGCCGCCGGGCACCCTGCCACCGTCGGCTGCGGCACGTGCGGCTGCGATGGCCCCGCACGAGTCGTGGCCGAGCACGACGACGAGCGGGGCGTCGAGCACGCTCACGCCGTACTCGACGGAACCGAGGACCTCTGCACCAGCGACATGCCCCGCGGTGCGCACCACGAACAGGTCGCCCAGACCGCGGTCGAAGATGATCTCGGCGGCCAGCCGGGAGTCGGAGCACCCGAACAGCACGGCGAAGGGCTGCTGGGACGGTGCGATCTCGGTGCGGCGTATGGCGTCCTGGTTCGGGTGCTCGGGGGTGCCTGAGACGAAGCGCTGGTTACCGGCCATGAGCAGCTCGAAGGCGTCGCGGGGCGTCGGGTTCTGGATCTCGGTCATGGCGGCAGCCTACGAGTCGGCACCAACCGTCGCACCGCCTGGGCCCGCCGGAGCTCACCAGCTCGGCCTACTGGTGAGGTACAGCCGTTGGCGCCGAGATTGATCATGGTTTTGGGTGAGGGTTCTCGCCGCTCCAGAGGTGTCCCTGCGCCTCACCCGAGATCACGATGATGTCTCCAGGCGGACGACGACCATGGCGATGTCGTCGTGGCCCCCGCTGGTGAGGCCGAGGCGGGCGAGGAGGGCATCGGCGAGGTGTTCCGCGCCGAATCCGGTGCAGGTGGCGAGCGTGGAGGTCAGGCGGGCCAGGCCGGTGTCGATGTCCTCGTCGCGGCGTTCGATCAGGCCGTCGGTGTAGAGGATGAGGGTGTCGCCGGGGGTGTAGGTGGCATTGGCCTGGGGGTGGGGGACGTGTTCGGGGCGGGCGCCCAGCGGTGGGTCGGTGGCCTGATCGAGCAGCTCACTGGCGCCGTCCGGGTGCAGCAGGACGGGCGGGGGGTGGCCGGCGCTGCTGTAGATGAGCAGGCGGCTGTGGCAGTCGACGAGGACCTGGACGGCGGTGGCGGCCAGCGCTCCCTCGACCGAGCGCGCATACAGCCCCAGCACCTCCAGGGCTTGTGCCGGGCCGTGGACGGCGCGGGTGGCGGCGCTCAGCGCGCTGCGCAGCCTGCCCATGACGGTGGCAGCGATCAGCCCATGGCCGACCACGTCACCGACCGCGACGGCGAAGCGGCCCGCGGACAGATCCACCGCGTCGTACCAGTCGCCGCACACGTTCAGTGATCCGACCGCGGGCAGGTAACGCACGGCGACGTCAGGGTGCCGCGCCAGGTCCGGAGTGTGGAGCATGGTCTCTTGCAGGGCTACGGCGATGCGCCGTTCACGGGCGTGGGCCTGCCGCAATTCCTCGTTCAGCCGCTGCAGCTGCCGCGCCCGGGCATACAGCTCGGCCTCCATGGCCGCTTCCCGGCCGGGGCGGACCGACGGCTGCGCCAAGCGGCGGGCGCGGACGACGTCGGTCATGTCCTCGGATCGGTGGATGATCCAGGCGACCTTTCCGTCCGGGCCGAGCAGGGGCACGTTGATCGCGGACCACCAGCGCTCCTTGGACACCTCCGGGTTGCCGGGGACCGGGATGTCGTACTTCTGCAGTGTCATGTGATCGGCCTGGCCGGAGGCCAGGACACGGTGCAGCGAGGCTTTCAGCGTGTCCACCCCGTCGGCCTCCGGGTCGGCGGGATTGTCCGGGAAGACGTCGAAGAGGTACTGCCCTACCAGCTCGGCCCGGCTGAATCCGGTCACCTCGCAAAAGGCCCGGTTGGCGTCGGCGACCACCAGGTCCGTGCCGAGCATCAGACACGGGCTCGGAAGGGCGGCGAACGCCGCCATGTAGTCGATCTCCGATGCCGTCACACGCTATCCCTGGCCCCCCGGCGACCTCTGTGTTCAATCTACGTAACGCCTCGGTCCCCCGCCCGCCGAGCGGGCATACGGCCTTGGGGTGCAGCGGTGGTCTCTGGACCTGCCTTGGG
Source organism: Streptomyces sp. NPDC051104 (assembly GCF_040682835.1). Taxonomy (NCBI): domain Bacteria; kingdom Bacillati; phylum Actinomycetota; class Actinomycetes; order Kitasatosporales; family Streptomycetaceae; genus Streptomyces; species Streptomyces sp. NPDC051104. The sequence continues at coordinate 7,432 of NZ_JBFBBS010000067.1, forward strand.
GAGCATCGGCACTGCCGATGGCGCAGAGATTGATCATGGTCTGATCGTGCTCGGAGCGGCCCGGAGTGTCCGGGTGAATCCATCCTTGGCCGCGTGGATGATGAGGCATGGAGCGCGAGGAGAGCCGCGGGTGGGCGGAGACCGCCATCGCCGGATTGCACATCCGTGGCGGTGGTGCCGCTGGAATACGTCTCCTCGGCTGGGAGGGTGTCCTGCCGCTGTCGGTGGTCAGGACGGTCGTGGTCGGGCAGGCGGTTGGGCAAGCACTGTGGAAGATCTTCCCTCGGTCGAGGTGACCGTGTCGGGCCCCTGCCTGGTGGCCAAGGTGCGCGGGGTCATGGACTACGGCACGGATCTTGAGCTGCGCGGGCGGCTGACGCAGGTGATCGATCACGCAGAGCGGGCCGTCGTGCTGGACCTTGCGAACGTGTCGTTCTGCGACTCGGCGGGGCTGAACGTGCTGCCGGGAGCCCGTCGAGAGGCGGAGAGGGCAGCAGTGGTGCTGGTCCTGGCCTGCGTCCCCCTCGCGCTGCGCCGGATCCTGGAGATGACCGGAGTCGATCAGGTCCTGCGGGTCTTTGACACCGTCGACGCCGAGGCCGCCCTGAGCAGCTGACACTGCGAGACGTTGCGAGCGTTTCCGGTGGGGACCGGCCCGGGATGCACTCGTTCCATGCGCTAACGGCCATTCTCGGCCGGTGCGTTCAAGTCGCGAGGTCACCCTGGCGAACGCCAATAACCCGGAGGAGGGATGCCAACATGCACGGGTGATTCCGAACGGATTCGGTCCTTCTTCGTCCTGCGCCACCTCACAAGCGGCAGCAAGGACTCCCCCTACCTCGCGCAACGGTCGTGCCCCGCTTGGTGGTGTAGTCACTGGCCGAACAGATTCGGTTCCGGCCGGGGGACGCTGGCGGTCGCCCCCAGGCATGCCGATCGCGGACGGTTGCTCCATCCCCTCTGTCGTCAGCGTCGAGGCCCGGGAGCGCTGGTTGCTGGTCCCCGCCTCAAGCTTGATGTCCCGCTGCTCCCGGTGCTCGCCGTTGCTGCCGACCACGATTGTTTCGAGGTGCTTCCTGGGTGCCCGTGCGGCCCCTCACGTTCGTATACCTGGGTGGGCGGCTGCGTAGCGCATCGCCCATTTTCCAGCGTGTGTCCGGAGCGGTTGGGATGACGCCGCTGGGACCGGGACACCCTGCTCCAAAAGCAGCAGGGAGATCTACGCAGGACTCGCCGCTTGGATCCAGTCGGCTGCCCCACCGCCGAACGTTTCCTTTTTGATGGCCGTGACGGTAGCTGGGGCGACCCACGCCCGGGGGGGGACCGTTCGGCATGCGGCTACTGGTCGGGGTGGACTGCTTGGACGCCGGTGCCCGCGTATGCCTTCGGCGTCAGGGTGAGCAGGAAGCGCCCGGCCGGGAAGGCGGCGGAGGGCCTGGCGGCGTGGATGGCGTGGACGGCTGCCCAGGAGTGGCCGAAGCGTAGCAGTTCGGTGGCGGTGACCGCGGCGTTGGTGTCGAACGCCTCGATCGTGATGAACCGCAGCCCCTTGATGTAGCCGAGCAGTCCGGGACGCTCGGTGTCGCCGGCGGTCAGCGAGAGCACTGGCGCATACAGCGTGCCCAACCCGCCGGAAGCCTGCACATAGAACGCGGCAACCGCCTCGTTGAACGGATCCTTCGGGTCGTACAGCGCCGCGGCGGTGGTGTGGTCAAGGACGACCGCGATCGTCGCCACTACGCAGCTGCCTGCGAGCCGTGCTGCGCAGCGCCTAGGCGTTCAAGCAGGGCTCGGGCCTTGGCCTCGGCTTCCGGGCTCGGCGCGCCGCCAAGGGCGGAAGCCAGCTCGGCGCGTGCCAGCTCGGCACGCTCGGCGTACTCGGCGTGGGTCGGCGTGTTCTGTGCAAGTTCTTCGACCAGACCGCGGATGGTCGTGCCGTGCTCGGCTGCCAGCACGGCCAGCCGGTCACGCGCGGCGGCGCTCACCTTGATGCTCGTCTCGTCTGCTGCCATAGTCGCGACTCTATCACCTCCTCTACTCACGGTAGAGGAGGTGTGCCATCGAGACGTACCCAGACCGAAGTCGCGCGCGAGTCGACATCGCATGTTCAGCCGGGACGCGCGGTCGGTCAGCGAAGCGACGTCCGACAGCTGGCCGCGCTCGGCGCCACCGTCGCGCTCGTGGCGCGCCGAAAGGAACGACTGGACGCACTCGCCGATCGGATCACTGCCGATGGCGGTCACGCCATCGCCGTCCCCGCCGACATGGCCCTGTTCTCCCGAAGCTGCCACGAAGTGACAAGTAACTCAGGGTGTTGTTAGGGCCTTGGTTTCCGTACGGGATTCTGGAACTTCGGGGCCAGTGAGGGCGGCGAAGTCGGCGTGGGCCCGTTCGACGGCTTTGGGGTAGGCCTCGCGGTTGGCGTGCTCGGCGAGCGCCCGGTAGATGCTGGCCACCGAGGGGCTCTGCCCCTTGCGCTTGCCGGTGGGGATGATCAGGTCGGGCTGGATCTGCTCGACGGACTCGCCGCCCGCGCGGCGCCGCAGCACGGTGTGGAGCATGTCGTCGGTGATGACCGGCGGCCGGCCGCCGTGCTTGCCCTTGCGGGCCGCAGTGTCGAGCCCCTCCAGCGTGGACTCACGGATATTCGGGTAGTCCTACGTAGGGCGTGCATCGAAAGTGGTTGGTGGTGACGGCGTGGGCTGTGCTTCCCTGCCGGAGTGAACATCGAGAATTCCGGGGTTGCCGTGGAAAGGCCAGGCCATTGGGTCCGGCGGAGGACTAATGGCGATGTTGAGAAGTGCGTGCGGGTTCTCGCGGAAGTCCATCAACGTGACGGGTATCCGATGAACTGGCCTGACCAGCCTGATGAGTGGTTGTCGTACGCTTCCGTATGGGGGGCCTGGGTCGCTGAACTTGGCGGCCGTGTCGTTGGCCATGTCAGCTTGTCCCGCTGCGGCGAAGGGGATCTGGCCCCCGGCTTGTGGAGCGACCGGAACGAGACGAGCATGGACCTGACCGCAGTGGTCAGCCGGCTGTTCGTCGCCCCGCAGGCCAGGGGGCATGGAATCGGTGCACTGCTGATTGGCCAGGCCGTGGAGGAAGCACGAGGGCGTGGCCTGCATCCGGTGCTCGACGTCGTGGCCTCCGATACCGCCGCGGCAGCCCTGTATGAGCGGCTGGGCTGGGAATTGATGGCCACGGTCGAGCAACGATGGAGCCCGTCTCAGCTGGTGGCCATCCACTGCTACGCGGCGGCATCGTGATGGGGCTGGTCACAGCCACTCGTTGATGGCGGCGACGAGGATGGGTGGTGGGACAAGCTCAGGCCGGGACGGTCAGGTAGTCGGCAGTGCCCCCGCGCCACTCGACCAGGAAGAGCGTCGCGTCGTCGCTGGTGTGCCCGCCTCGTTCTCCCTTGAGGGTGTGGGAGAGCCGGCGAAGCTCTCCGCGTAGTCCCTCTTCTACCGGCTGCATGCTGTTGATGCAGTTGATGAGACGGTCCTCGCCGAAGGTCTCTCCGGCGAGGTTGCGCTCCTCGATGACGCCGTCGGTGTAGAACAGCACGCGATCACCGCGCTGGAGCTGTCGCCCGCTGATCTTGGGACGTTGTCCGCCGAAGCCGACCGGCAGGGTGGTCGCGCTCTCCAGCCGCTCCACGACCTGGTGGTCGCGGATCAGCAGCGGAGCCGGGTGGCCCGCGTTCACCCACAGCAGACTGCCCTCCACGATGTCCAGATGCATCATCTGGGCCGTGACGAAGCGTTCGGGCCCGAACATCTGGGCGATGGCGTGATCCATGAAGGTGTACTTCTCGGACAGGTCTACCTGGGCGCGCCGGGCGTGCCGGTAGGCGCCGACGGCGACGGTCGTCATCGTGGCGGCCTCCAGGCCGTGGCCCATCGCGTCGAACACGGCGGCGTGCAGGATCGTGTCGTTAAGGGCGTAGTCAAAGCTGTCACCGGCGATGTTATAGGCGGGTTCCAGGATCCCGGCGACCGCGACCTGCGGAACCGACATCGCCAGCGGCGGCAGCAGGGACCACTGCATCTCCGCCGCGACGCTCATGGGTTCGCGACGTCTGGCCTGGAAGAACTGGTCGGTGTAGCTGTGCTTGGTGACGATGATGTCGGCGACCAGTCCGGCGAGCCTGCCCAGCAGGCGCCGGTCATCGTCGTCGACGGTGTCCAGGGTGACGGCCAGGACCCCCACCTGGTCGCTGCCGTCCAGCAGGGGCAGGTATATCCGGACGCCGTCCGCCTGCGGGACCTCGACGGCGGTCGCGTTGAGGAACGCCCGGCCCGCGGGAGAGTCGGCAATCGGCTCGGGCCCGCCGACCAGCAGTCCCCTGCCCGGTAGCGGTGCCAGCAGTTCCTGTCCGTAGTCCTGCAGCAGGATCGACACCTCACGGCCGCCGATCCTGGCCACCTCCTCCGCGACCAGGGGAGCGATCAGCTGCGGCGGCATCTCGTGGGCCCGGTCCAGCAGCAGGCCCAGCAGCCGCTCACCGAATCCTTCCGATCGGTCGGGCATGTTCCGACGAGGCTGCCGGCCACCCTCCGCCATGACTCCACCCTCCCCCCAACGTCCCTGAGCTGCCACTCCCGCGTATCCGGCGACGGGCACGGTGCCCCTCTCGAGCACGGTTCGTACAGAGTGCCGCCGCACATCAGCCGTACGGGCCATTACGCCGACTGCGGCATGTCCACCCCGCCGTCGGCCGGCTACACCCACCACCCGCCGGACCTGGCAGATCCCCTCCTCCAGGGCGCGCATCAGGTCAAGAGCGGCCTGCGGCTGCACAGGCTCCGCCCACCCCCGTCCTTCGAGCTTGGCGGTGACACCTGCTCGAGGGCGACCGTTCGCCGTCTGGCCCCGGTAGTGCGGGCCTGCAGCGGAATCTGCTTCCAGGGCAGGTGCCGCAGCTGCTCGCGCAGCTTCTTCTGGTTGCCCTTCACGACCAGGAGGTAGTGGCCCTCAGCGGTGATGACGTGCTCGGCGTGAGCGCGCTGGGTGTGCATCGCATCGGCGGTGACGACGACGCCGCGCAGGTCTATCTGGTTCAGCAGCGGGGCGAAGGCGGGGATTTCGTTGCTCTTCGCGGCAATCTGGCGCTGGGCGATCACGGTCTGGCATGCGTGGAGCGCGGCGGCGAGCAGGTGGACAGAGGTGCCGTCGGTGCGGGATCCGCGCATGGTCTTGCCGTCGACGGCCAGACCGACCAGGGTGTCGCCGGGTTCGTCGACCGGGTCGGCGACGTAGCGGGCGAGCCAGGCACCCACGGCGTCGTCGAGGGTGTCACCGTCCAGCAGGCCAGGAGCCTTCCCAGCGTGGAGGCGTTGGGTGCGCTGGAGGTCAGTCCGAGTTGTTCGCGCAGGTCGGAGTCGGTATCGGCGGCGAAGCGGGCGATGGCGGCCAGGGACGTTGCTCCGCCGAGACGGCGACCAGGTACAGCGCGAGCAGGGAGCCCAGGCGGTAGCGGCGGCCCCGGACACGGCGGGGATCGGGTAGCCGTCCCAACACGTCCGCCAGGCAGGCGAGCTGTGACGGTTCCGGTTCCGGGAAGGTGGAATCAGTGTCCGGGCAGTGGCGCTGCAGGACACGGATCAGGGAGGACGGCACGCGAACGCAACTCCTGTTCGTGATCAAAGGCTTCGACAACCTTGATCATCAGGGGTCGCGTCTCTCGTTGCCGAACCGGGTGAAGAACCGACCACGCCTGCGCGTACTTCTCTGTGAAGTTGAGTGTGTTGAGCTGCGCTGGCCAGCGTCTCCGTCGCGCCGAAGGCGGGGTCCCGCACCGGGCTCTCGTAGAGGAAGCGACCGGGTTTTGGCTTTGCGCATCGGACGTGGGGCCACGTGCTATCGGCCTTGTGGGTGGATGCGATGACCAACCGAGGAGGCGGCGGTGCCGCTTGCTGTGGCGTCGAGAGGTCATGCGTCGAGCAGGTCGGTCGAGACCGTCCAGAGGTGCTTGGCGGCGGCGGGATCGAGCGCCCATTCCTTGACCCCGTGCGGGTGCTGCGCGAGGTCGGCGTCGTTCGGCACGGTGTAGGCCTCTTGTGAATCGTCGAGGTAGTGGCCTCCGGAGTGCGCGAACTCCGGGGCGACGGCCGCGACGATGCTGGTGGCAGCCCCCTGCTCGACCGTTTTGTACGTGAACACTCCGGCGGCTTCGGCCGCGTCGAGCGACTCCTTCTGTTGCGTTGTGAAGTTCCGCTGCAGTCCCGTTGCGACACCGCCGGGGTTCACCGCATTGGCCATGATGCCGTCGGACGCCCAGAGGCGGCGCTTGTGCAACCGCTGCTCGTGGTGGCGGAGGAGGTTCCGTACGGGATCAGCCGGGTCATCAAGGGCCGTTGACGCCGATAGCTGATCATCGTCTCGTGTTGGCTGCGCGCCGGCCGTCACAGTGGCGCGATGGACGCAGGACCCGCCGCTGTGACGGCCGGCGCCGTCGGTGCTCTCGGCACAGCGGTGACGGGTGCCGCCGCCGCGGTCCTCGGCCGCAGCACGGCCCGCCACCAGGTCCGGACCGACGCTCTCCGGGCCCTGGGGGATGCGGCCACCCGACCAAGGAAGCAGCTCGTGATCACCACTCTCGTTGCCTGCATTGGGACGCTGCTTGGATCGATCGTCACCGGCACCTTCCAGCACCTGGCGGCCGGCCGGGCCGAATGCGCAGCAGCCGCTGAGCAGTTGCGCCGTGACCGGCTCGACGCGGTGACCACGCTCGCCTCCGCCTGCTCCGACCACCGTCGGGCCCTGTGGATGCGCGGAGAGGCTCGGCTGCGTGGCGCCGGCAGTGATGAGCTGGAAGAACTGCGAGCCAGGTCTCATGTCACCCGCTCCGCCATCACCCGGCCCCTGGTTGCGCTGCGGCTCGTCGTGCCCGACCCGGCTGTCCACGCCACCGCTCAGGCGATGGTCGTCGCCACCTACGACACGGTCGATGCCGCCACGAGCATCGAGGAGCTCACCGCGACGCAGGACGCCGCGCGGGCCGCACACGACCGCTTCATCGACGCTGCCGCTGCCTACTTCGGCACCAGCACCTGACAGTGCCTCTGCCCCGCCGCCCGAGGTGACACGGCGGCCGCCGATCTCGGTGAGAACGGAATTCTTGCCTGATTTCCTGTTCCTGAGGCCGATATGACATAACGGTGGCCGTGACACTTGAGCGAACGGCTCGTTGGGCCGGTATGGGCGGGGAGATCGAACAGGTGCGGGCCAAGCTCGCGCGGATGTTTGTGACAGGTTGCGTTGGTACCGCTCCGGCACTGGAGTTGGCTCCACCCACGGCGGGCAGACGGCAGCGGGCCCGGACCACTGACGGCCGCCTCTAGCTGCGTCTATTCCCTCTCTCAGCCCTGGGAGCGCGTCAGCTTCGGGCGTGTCGGGGTGGGACCAAAACGAGTGCCGATCATGGAAAAAGTGGGGCCAACTCAACGTGTCACAAACACGCGGACGTGCGGACCGTGTGGTCACGGTCTGGGGTTGCATGAGAAGCCCGATCCCGAGCGGGGTGTCCGTACTCTCCGCCGCAGGCGTGCAGTGTGAAGCGAGGCTGTGCGCGCATCGTGTTCAGCCCGGCGGACGTGTGGTGCCGGCCGGAGGTGAAGGCCGCGCTGATGCGCTTGCTCAGTCGGTGAGAAGCTGTGCGAAGACCCCGTTGAACAGCGCCGTGGCCGGTTCAGGTCGTGAGCGCGGGTGCGAGGCCGAATGTCGGTACCAGGTGTGGGTCGTTGAACGCCGTGATGCGGGAGATGCGGGCCCCGATGAGGGTCAGGACTTGGATGCCGTACGCCTCGTACCGGCCGTCGCCTGTGTGCTGGTAGGCGACGAGGGCGGGCTGGCCGTTGGCACGGGTGGGCACCATGTGCCACCGGTCCGTGCGCAGGACTCGGTGGGCCAGGAACCCGACGACGGCTTGGCGGCCGGTGAACCAGGTGGGGGTCGGCGGCATCTCCATCTCGACGTCGGCCCGCAGGAGTTCCACCAGCGCGTCGAGGTCGGCCCGGGTGAAGGCGTCGACGTAGCGGTCGAGGAGGGTGCGCCGGACTTCCTCGTCCGGCTCGGCCAGTTCCTCCTCGGCCGGCCCCGCCTCGGCCAGGCGGGCCCTGGCGCGGCGCAGCGCGCTGTCGACGGCCGCGGTAGTCGTGTCGAGGATCTCCGCGACTTCGGCCGTCCGGAACGCCAGGACGTCTCGGAGCGTCAGGACGGCGCGCTGGCGGGCGGGCAGGAGCTGGAGTGCGGTGATGAAGGCGAGCCTCACTCCAGTCCTGCCGGCCACGATCGCGGCCGGGTCGTCGACACCGAACAGCAGGTCGGGGGCCGGCTGGAGCCACTCCACCGAGGGCTCGCGGACGGCCACGCTCACCCGGTGGTCGTCCGACGGTGCGCCGAGGCCCGAGGGAAGGGGCCGCTGGGAGCGCGTCTCCAACGCCGTCAGGCAGGCCCGGGTGGCGATCTTGTACAGCCACTGCCGCACGGAGGAGCGGCCCTCGAACCGGTCGAACGCGCGCCACGCTCGCAGGTAGGTCTCCTGTACCAGGTCCTCGGCGTCATGGATCGAGCCGAGGATCCGGTAGCAGTGTGCGAGCAGCTCCGGCCGGAACGACTCGGTGCGGGCGGCGAACTCCGCCTGCTCAGCGTCCTTGGTGTACGGCGGCATGGGGGTTACTCCTGGAGGTGCGGTCACGTCGGCTGTAGGCGGCGGCTCAGTCGATCGGTTGCAATCCGGTGCCGGTGACCCGGTACTCCGGGGTGCTGTCGGGATCCTGGGCGATGGCCATGACGGCCTTGGCGACCTGGTCGGCGGTGAGGATCGGCTGCTCCCGGTTCTTGAGGAAGGTGTCCCGGTCGACGCCCTGACGTGCGGCGTAACCGTCGACCGCGACCGAGCCGACACCGCCGGCCGGAGTCATGTTCGGCAGCAGCGTGTGGAACCGGATGCCGAGACCCGCTCGCTGCGACTCGTCGGCCGCGTACCCGCGCAGATACCGGACGGCGGCCTTGGCGCTGGCGTATCCGCCGCTGAGCGGGGAACCGGCCAGGGCGGCTCCGCTGGACATCGAGATGACCACGCCGCCCGGCGCCAACGGCTCCCGCAGCGCCGCCTGGGTCCAGGCGAAGACGTGCCGGGTGTCGGCCTGCCAGTTCCGGCTGAAGGTCTCCCAGGTCTGCTCGTGCACAGGCGCCATGCGCGGCGTGGCCCGGGCGTTGAGGACGAGCAGGCCAGGACGGTTCTCGCGGATCACGTGCTGTGCGAGTGCTTCGTCGGTGGCATCGGCGGCTACGGGTGTGAAGCGGTCGCCGAGTTCTTCGCGTGCGGCGCCCAGTTCCCGCTCGCCGCGGGCGATGCCGACGACGTTGGTGCCTGCGGCGACGAGCGCGGCGGCGATCGCACGCCCGAAGCCGCGGCTTGCACCGGTGACGACGGCGGTCTGGATGGGATCGGACATCAAAGACTCCGCAGTGGTGGTCGGGTTCGGTCGTAATCAAGACCGGCCCCGGCTCGAAAAACCGTCGCCACTCCCAAAAAACGGCGGAGCAATCTTGTGGATCGCACGCACCTGTTCGCGACGGACTCCACGCGCCCGGCAGGAGCCCGGCCGCGTCGCGGGCCGGGCCTCCCCGCCGATGCGACTACGCCACTTCGCTGCCGGCGCCAACGCGACCGGACGATCTCGGGTCGTTTCACGCTTTTGCCCGTGTCGTGGCGAGTTCAGGGCGGCGGTTCCGGCTTCCGGGCGGGTGCCCTGGCCTCGGCCTGGACGGTTTGAGTGCATCGGCGGACTGCCCAAGAGCGTCGCTTCGACCGCCTATAGGACGGCCTGTATCCCTCGCGGCGTGAACGTGGGATGATCAATTTGTGAGTCCCGGTGACGGCGGCCATGGAAAGCGGTTCTGATCCACTTGCTGTGGAGCCGTGACTGCGCGTGACGGCGTTCAGTCCGCGTGGAGGATCTGCAGGCGGAGTAGGTCGAAGCCAGCGCG
>NZ_JBFBBS010000068.1:0-17275 GCF_040682835.1 Streptomyces sp. NPDC051104
CCGGCTGTTGCACCTATGGGCTTCAGCGCGCAGATGCCCGCCCGGCCCGCCGCCGAACGCGACGAGGACGCGATCACCGCATGGCAGGAGGCGACCTGGCAGGAGGTAAAACGCTTCGGGCGGCGACCGGCGCGTTCGTCTGCTTCGAGGACGAAGCGGGCGTGACCGGTCGGCCGCCCAAGGGCCGCACCTGGGGCCGACGCGGCAAGACCCCGAGGGTCAAGGTGTCCGGCCGCAGCCGGGGACGGCTCTCGGTGGCCGGGCTGCTGTGCTTCCGGCCGGGCCTGCCCGCCCGTCTGTGCTACCGGCTGCGTCGGCATACCGGCCGCAAGGGAGAACGTCGCTCGCTGGGCGAGACGGACTACATCCGCCTGTTGGATGGTGCCCACCAACTGCTCAAGGCCCCGCTGATCGTGGTCTGGGACCGGCTGAGCACCCACATCTCCAAGGCGATGAAGGCGCTCGTGGCCGAGCGGGACTGGCTGACGGTGGTCCTGCTGCCCGGGTACGCGCCCGACCTCAACCCGGTGGAGGGCCTGTGGGCGCACATCAAGCGGAGCCTGGCCAACCTGGCCGCCCGCACCCTCAGCGAGTTGGAGACTCTGCTCCGCAGACGGCTCAAGGCGCTGCAGTACCGGCACGGCATCCTCGGCGGGTTCCTCGCCGGGACGGGCCTCGCCCTCGACAGACCGGACGGACCCTAATACGCCGAGGTCAGTATGCTGGCCCGCGGATCGGGCAGGCTTGTGGACCTGCCCGGTAGTGCCCGATACCGATGTGGGGCCATGATCTTCGAGGCTCGCGCCAAAGTGGCTGGCTAAAGTCGCGGAGCCGACCGCCCCAGCCACGAGGTGTTCTGACCCTCGATCCACCGCGCGATAGCCGGTCTGCCGACGATGAAATGAGAAGAGGTGTCACGGCCGCGGCCGCGGGTGACGGCAATGAGGACGGCGGCGACGACGGCCGACAGCACGGCGCCATAGACAATCTGAACCCAACCGATCACGACGTAGGAGCCAGCGCGGTCGCGTTCAGAGCCGGGCGCAGCGCCTTGGCCAGGGTGACGCCGTCGCCAGTGGCCCAGAAGTGCATGTAGAACACGCGCGGTTGGTCGTTCAAGGCGTGGTTGTGGAGTTCGACGATGTCGATGCCTCCCTTGCGCAGCGCGCGGATGACCTTCTGTACCTCGGGTGCGGCCATGACGAAGTCGCCGTTGATGGCGGCCCTGTTGCCGCCCAGCGGCTGGAAGTTGATGCCGGTGGTGATGCCGAGGGCGGACGGCAACACGTGCATGCCGTCGGTGACGGTGTTCTTACGGGGGATGGAGAACTTGTAGATGCCGCCGTCGGCGGTGCCCTTGCGGCCGATCGCCTTGTCGATGCCGGCGGTGTCCAGGTCGATGGGCGGCTGGGTGGCCGGGGGCGGCGAGGCGGGCGGGATGGCGGTGGCCGCGAGCGCGGACTTCAGGCCCTTGGCGAGAGCGACCGGGTTGCCCATGGCGTGGACGTGGGTCCACCAGATCGCCGGGGACTGCTGGAGGAGGTGCTTGTGCAGCGCGGTCTGCTCGATTCCGGCGGTCTGCAGGGCGTCGGTGACCTTGGGCAGTTCGTCCTCGGTGATGACCAGGTCGCCCATGAGCATGGTTCCGTCGTGGTACTTGGCGAAGGTGGCGTAGCCGCCGAGCGCGAGGCCCGGCTTGATGGTGATGCCCTGGGTGGTGACGGCGAGGTCCTTGCGGGGCAGCGGGACGCGGTAGACGGTGCCCTTCATCAGGGTGCCGGTGCGGCCGAGGGCGGCGGCGAGCGACTTCCAGTCCGCCGCAGTCGTCTGGAGGGGCTGCTGGGCCTGTCCGTGCATGGCGGTCTGCGCCGCGACTGCCTGCGGATCGCTGCCCGCGGCGCCGCCCCTCGTCTCGGCACCGCAGCCCACGAGCAGGCCGGAGCCCGCCACCAGAAGGAGTGCGGCCGCCGTACCGGCGAGCGGCTTCATATGCGAACGGGGTGACATGACCACTCCTCGTCGAGGTCTCGTCGATGGTGCCTGTGTGGCCAGACAAACCGCCGCTGATGAAGCCGGCATGAAGAGCACCACCATCCGGGTGACTTCATGCCGGCTTCATCAGCCGCCAGGATCGTTGGGCCGAACGGCGTACAACAGAGGCAGAAGGAAGACGCGGATGCGGATCCTGGTGGTCGAGGACGAACCCAAGATGCGAGGCCTGTTGCGCCGGGCCTTGGCCGAAGAGGGCTACGCCGTCGACACGGCCGCCGACGGACCCCAGGCACTCGCCCTGACGGACGTGGCCGCCTTCGATGCGATGGTGCTGGACGTGATGCTGCCCGGCCTCGACGGCTTCGAGGTCTGCGCCGCGCTACGCCGACGCGGCACCTGGCTGCCGGTTCTGATACTCACCGCCAAGGACGCCGTCGCCGACCGCGTACGCGGCCTGGACGGCGGAGCCGACGACTACCTCACCAAGCCGTTCAGCCTGGAAGAACTCTTCTCCCGGCTACGAGTACTGATTCGCCGTGGCCCCTTTGAACGCCCGGCCATCCTCACCGGCGGCGACCTGTGTCTGGACCCGGCCACACGGACCGTACGACGCGGCGAGGAAGAGATCGCCCTGACCGGCAAGGAGTACGCGCTCCTGGAGGCGCTGTTGCGCCGCCCCGGCACCGTGCTGACCCGCGCCATGCTCGTGGAACACTGCTGGGACCTGGGCACCAGCCCCGGCTCCAACGTGGTCGACGCCCACATCAAGGCACTCCGCGCCAAGATCGACCGGCCCTACGGCACCCAGGCCGTCGAAACCGTCCGCGGCGCTGGCTACCGCATCCGCCCGGACGGCGGCCGCACCACCGCCAGCACGTCATGAACCGCATCCCGCTCCGCATCCGCCTCACCGCGATCTTCGCCGCGGTGATGGCGCTGGTCCTGGCCGGCGCCGGCTACGTCACCCTCAGTCGCTTCCGCGAGGCCCAGAGCGAGTACGGCACCGCCACCGGCATCGCCCGCCACGCACAACAGGAAGCCCTCGACGACCTGGCTCGCGAACTGGTCACCGCCCTGCCCATCGTGTTCGTGCTGGCGACCATCGGCGCCTATCTGCTGGCCGCCGCCGCCCTGCGCCCCGTGGAACGCATGCGCATGCAGGCTGCCTCCGTCACCGAGGACACGCCCGGCCACCGACTCGACGTACCGCCCAGCCGCGACGAGATCGCCCGCCTCGCCACCACCCTCAACGACATGCTCTCCCGGCTCCAGACGGCCCTGGACCGCGAACGACACTTCGTCGCCGACGCCGGCCACGAACTGCGCACCCCACTCAGCCTGCTGCGCACCGAACTCGAACTCGCCCTGCGCCACCCTCGCGACGCCGCCGAGCTGCACGCCGCACTCGTCTCCGCCCTCGAGGAGACCGTACGACTCGTCCAGCTCACCGAGGACCTGCTGCTCCTGGCCCGCACCGACCGCCGTCAGGACACCTCCTCGATCGAGGCAGCCACGATTCCCGACCTCCAACCGGTACTGCGGCGCGCGGCCACCCGCCTCCGCAACGGCGCACCCAACACGACCGTCACCATCGACTGCCCCACCGGCCTCACTGCCGCGGTCTCCGCTGACCGGCTGGACCGCGCCGTCACGAACCTGATCCGCAACGCCCAGCAGCACGGGCACGCCCCCATCGAAGTGACCGCCCGTCACGATGACGGACAGATCCGTATAGAGGTACGTGACCACGGCCCCGGCTTCCCGCCTGACTTCCTGCCTCCCGCCTTCGACCGCTTCACCCAGGCCGACGCAGCCCGGACCACCACCGGGACCGGACTCGGCCTGGCCATCACCGCCGCCATCGCCCGCGCCGCCGGCGGCAGCCACGGTGCCGCCAACCACCCCGACGGCGGCGCCGTCGTCTGGGTCACCCTCCCGGCGAGATAGCCGGAGGGGCCCGATATCGCTCCGTCCGGGTACGGCCCGCAACCATCGCACAGGAGCGGGAGTCGCCGACCGCCAAAGCTGGTGAGTACCGAGAGGCCGACCGCAGGGAAATCCGGGCGAGCCGCCTGTTTACGGATCCTGCCCCCGGTGGGGTCATGTGATAGCCGATGATGGGCGAGCCATGACCGCGCTCCATAGGACAACCCGCGACGCGCCGCTGCCCGTCCTGAGGGCGGCGGTGTTCGCGGTCGTGGGGACCGTACTCGGGGTCAGTGCTCACCACCTGGCTGCCGAAGGGCCGATGCCGTGGCGGCAAGGTGCGGCAGCGGCCACGGTGCTGCTTGGCGTGGGGCTCGCCGGAACGCAGCGTCCCCGCTCACTGGCCACGGTGGTTTCAGCATGCTGTGCAGCGCAACTGGCACTGCATCTGTGGCTGACGTTCGCGCACGCGCACGGTGCGACAGTCATGGTGATGCCCCGTCACGTGTCTCCCCAGAACCTTCATGGGGCCTGGCACGAGCGGCTGCAGGCCTCGACGGCGATGACGGCCGTGCACGCCGTCGCAGCCGTGCTCGTTGCTGTCCTACTGCACCGCGCGGACACCGTGTGCTGGTCACTGGCGCACGGCCTGACCACCGCGATCGACGCCATGCGGAGCGGGATCACGGCAGTCCGCGCGTTGCTGAGCGAGGGCCCGGCTCCCACCGGGGCCGGGATGCCGATGCTCGTCCGCGCCTGGCTGGAACGGCCGCCCCTTACCGGGGCGGTGCTCGCCGACGTGGTGGTACGGAGGGGTCCTCCCCAAGCAGGGCTCACCTTCGCCATCTGAACCTGACCTCGCCGGGAAGGCCGTGCAGCCGCCCCGCGTTCCACCACCTCTGGAGACACCCGTGTTCCATGCGTCAAACAAGCACGCCACCAACCGCCGCCTGACTCTGGTGACTGCGGTAACCGTCACCGCCGTTCTTCTCACCGCTGGTCCGGCCTCCGCCCACGTCGAAGTCGAGTCGGAGCAAGCCCAGGCCCTCGCCGAGAACGTGACCATCCACTTCGAGGCCGAGTCTGAATCCGACAGCGCCGGCATCACCAAGTTGCGTGTGGTCCTGCCCGAAGGCATCGCGCCCTCCGACGTGCAGTACAGCGAAGGGCCCAGGGGCTGGAAGTTCACTGCCGCAGACGACGGCTACACCGTCGAGGGCCCCGCCTTGAAGGCAGGCGTCAACGCCGAGTACTCGATCGTCGTCAAGCAGCTCCCCGATGCGAAGGAGCTGCCGTTCAAGACACTGCAGACCTACAGCGACGGACACACCGACCGCTGGATCGAACTGGACGAGAACGGCGAGAACCCGGCACCCACCCTCAAGCTCAAGGCCGCCGCCCCCGACGCCAAGCCGGCCAACCCGTCGCCGAGCGCGACCGCATCCACATCCCCTTCCGCCGCTCCGGAGGAGACCCAGCCCTCGGCATCTCCCACGCCCCAGGCCCGGGAAAAGGACGACGATGGCGGACTGCCGACGGGGGCCTGGGTCGGCATCGGAGCGGCGATTGTGATCGCAGTAGCGGCGGGCGGTTACGCCGTTCGACGCCGCTCCAGCGCCCAGCAGTAGACGGGAGGGTCCCTTCACTCCGCAGTCAGCCGCGGAGTGAAGGGACCTGGGCCGGCCATCCAGTCAGCCGGTCCCCTGACAGATGCCATCAAGCGACCAGCCCGCGAGCCGGAGCAGCTCGGCCACGCTGTCGGTTCCCGAAGCCGCAGGTCGTGGGCCAGACCTCTGCTCTGAGCTGAACGCCGCGTCACCTCACCCCGGGGACCGGAACCGGCCTGGCCGCCAGGTGCCCGGCACGGTGCAGTCGCACGATCAGCCCCGCGCAGGCGAACCCGGTGACGGCCAGCGACACCCACGGCAGCCATCGGATCCCCGTGTCGAACAGGGCGCCCACGGCCAGGTTGCCCAGCGAGATCGCGATGCCGGAGGCGGTGTTGTAGGCGCCGTAGTACGTCGCGACGAGCCGGTCGCCGGAGAGCCGTACGACGGTGTCCATCTCGAAGGGGTAGAGCAGCGCTCCGCCCCAGGCCAGGAGCGCGGTGCACAGGATGAGGGCGATGACGCCCGCCGCGAGGCCGAGAGCCCCTGAGTACGGGCCCGGAAGCAGGGGCATGAACGCCGCCCCCATCACTACCAGGCCGTATGCGATGGCCTGCGGCCCGGCCAGGGTCCGCTTCGCCCATGCGGTCAGCTTCAGCTGCCCGGACAGTGCGGCCAGCGCGGAGACCGCGAAGACCGCGCCGGTGACCAGACCGGTCCGCTCGCCGAAGAGGTCACGGGCCTTCAGCGGCAGGGCGAGGTAGACCTGGAAGGCCAGGATGTACGAGCTGGTCATCGCGGCGGCGAAGAGCAGGAACGGCCGGTTGGCGACGACGGTGCGCCAGTCGGCGGCCGCCGCTCGCCAGGCGGGCTCGGCGCTGCGGTCGGCCGGGGGGCGGGTAGGCAGCGCACGGGCCTGGAGGAGGGCCAGGGCGCCGAAGATGAACGCGGCGACCGCGCACACCGCGCGGAAGTCCCAGGTCAGCAGGGCGAGTCCGGCGAGGGGGCCGATGAGGATGCCCGCCTGGTAGAAGACGTTGAAGGCGGCGAAGGCTTCCACGCGCCGTTCCTCGCCCGCGTCGGCGGCCAGGTAGGCGCGGACGGCCGGATCGAACAACGCCCCGGCAAGACCTGTCAGCGCCGAGGCGCAGATCAGGGCGGGCAGTGAACCGGCCAGCGCCAGCAGCCCGAAGGCCACCGTGCGCATCACGCACCCGATCAGGTCATGGGCTTGTAGCCGTAGCGGTCGGCAAGGGTGCCACCGATGAGGAACATGCCCTGCTGGGAGAGGTTGCGGACGCCCAGCACCAGGCCGACCGCCCAGGCGGCGAGACCGAGGCCGTGGGCGAGGTGGTCGGCCAGGTAGGGCATGAGCATGTAGAAGCCGAGGCTGATGGCGAACTGGTTGACCATCAGCAGCTGTGCCGGCCGGTCGAAGGAGGCCACCTGGGCCCGCAGGCCCCTCATCGGACGCCCGCCTTGGCCACGTCACGCCCGAGTGGATCACGGACCTGGCTGCACCGGGTCCAGCTCGTGACCACGCACTCGTTCGACTCGGCGATCTCGTCGGGCTCCTCCGGCGGTTCCTGGCCCAGGAGTTCATGCTCGTGGCACCAGGCGTCGTTGTAGACGGTCTCCAGATAGTGGCCGTCGGGGAAGAACGCTGCGATCCGGGTGCCGACTGGGAACGTACGCGCGACCCATCCGGCGACGAGCGCGACTGCTCCGACGCTCCAGCCGCCGGACGCGTAGTGGCGCAGTGCCAGCGGGCGGCAGGACCAGACCGCCTCGGCCGGAGCCACCCAGTGGAGCTCGGCGAAGGCGGCGTAGTCGACGTTTTCGGGGTGGATGCTGGAGCCGAGTCCCCGCATGAGCCGGGGTCGGGCGGCCCGAAAATGGTGGAGCCGACCGCGTCCACCCCGATCAGTCTCAGGTCGGGGAGCGACTCGCGCAGTCCGGCCGCGACGCCGGCCGAGTGACCGCCGGTGCCGACGGCCGCCACCAGGACGTCGATGCGACCGAGTTGGGCGATGAGTTCGGCGGCGAGCGGCCGGTAGGCGGCCACGTTGTCGGGATTGTGGTACTGGTCCGGGCAGTAGGCGCCAGGGGTGCGGGCCAGCAGTTCGGCACACGCGCGCGGCGGGCCTCTTGCCAGCCGCCTTCCGGATGCGGGGCGGCAACCTGGTCGACGGGCGCACCGAGCGCGGTGAGCAGTCGGATCATGGAGGGTTCCATGCCCGGGTCGGTGACGACGGTCACCGGGTGACCGTACGTCAGCCCGGCCATGACGAGACCCAGGCCGAGGGTGCCGCTGGAGGACTCGACAATCGGCGCGCCGGGCGCGAGGTCCCCGCGCCGCCGTGCTTCAGCGATCATGTAGAGGCCGGGGCGGTCCTTGATGCCGCCGGGGTTCGTTCCCTCCAGCTTGGCGTAGAAGCCGCGGCCGGAAGGGGCAAAGGGTTCGTCCACCCACAAGACAGGGGTGTTGCCCACGAGCTGGGCCGGGCGACGGGCGATCACGGGGAGCGGGGCGTGCGCCCCCAGGGCTTCGAGCAGGGACAGATGCATGTGCGTACGACTCCTTCGCACCCCGCGACGTGGCAGGGCGCACTGCAGACGGATCATGGGCGCGCGAGCACGCCTCGACTCCGAGCCACGAGGGGCCCGGGCCGGGGGTGCGGACGCGCCTATTGCCGCCAGATGCAGTGGAGGGTCAGGGTGAAACAGCCGCCCGGAGGGTCGCGGGCATCCCTTGGACGAGCACCGGAGGCCGGCCCTGCGACGAAGTCCGCCCTCTCGATCCGGAGCGGTGGGATCCCGTCGTGACCGGGCTCGCCGACCACATCCTCAAGGGTGACACGCGGCCGGTCTGCGGCATGGTCGATGTGGCCGCCCGGAGGTGTGCTCATGCCAGGGAGCCGGCGCGATGCTGGTCCTTTCGTCGCCACCCGCGGGGGGAGGTGCAGGGACGGCCGCGGCAGTACTCATATGCGGACCCGCGAAAGAGGTGCTGTGCGCACCAGCGAGATGGGCGACGATCAGCACGACGAGACCGAGCAGCACGCCAAGACGGCCTGAATGCCCGACTCGCCTCGCCGCTCTGGCCCGCATTCCGATCACATACGTAAAGTATTCGATCAGCTACGGAAGCATCTCGACTGGGCGTGACCCTTTGCTGCGGACGGCCGATCGTACAAATGGACGCCTTCCGGCGCTTCCTCACCGCCGCCCGCGCACCCATGGGGATGCGCGGGGCCGGGGCGTCACGCCGCATGATGCTGCAATGCGGCGTGGGCGCCGGTGCTGATGGGCGACCGATCCAAGCGCGTGCGCACGGCGCCGACATCGAGAACGCCGTCAGCCTCGCGCGACGCGGCCGGCGTCCTTGAGGACCATCAGGATGGCGACCGTGATCAGCAGGCCGACGATCGGGTCCGCCTGGCTCTAGGGGGGCAGGGCGAACGACCTGCGGCGGATTCCCGGTGCCGGGGCACGTCTTGTGGTGGACAGAACAGCTGCCCTACGTCTCCGCCTGCGACCGCGATGCGCAGACCAAGAGTCACGCCCATGAGGAGTCCTACACGGTGCGGCTGGAGTACTCCCCGGCCTGCGGCGCCGCCTGGGCCGAGGTCCAGGCGCGGGGTGTCGGCCGCTCGGGTCATCTCCGTTCGGTCGGGGCCCCACGAGTTGTCTGCGGGCTCTTCATTCAGACGGCTGGGCCAGCCCGATGCTCCCCGTGACATCGCCCCAAAAGGTGGAAGCCTGCGCCATAGTGGACGGCAAGCTGGCGTGCACCGGCCTGGGCGCGCAACCGCCGGAGGGGCATTGAGAGAGACCTGGCCGATGGACTCCACGCACGTCGGAGATCACCAGCCGCCGGCACCCATATATCATTCCGCGGCCTCAATGCCGACCGACCGTCGCAGGGCGGCTTTGGAGAGCCGGGCCCCACCGGCACCGGACGGTTCGCTGGAACAAACTGCCCCCGGCCCTCCATCCGGCGCCACCACGTCGGAAGGGTCGCCGCTGCTGCCGACTTGCCGCCCACCGAGACGGTTGGCGCGAGCGCACGGGAATCGGCACGCTGCTGCTCCCGCTTTATGCCCCGGAAGAGCCGCGGGCTCTCGCCGCGCGGCCAACTCAACAAGACAAACACCGATGCCCGCCCTAGAAACGCGCACCCGCTGTAGGTGAGAAAGCGCGCGACAGCGAAGAGCGTGACCGCCGCGCCGTTACTGGACGTACTCTCAGGCACCACGGTCTGTGTGACCGAAGCGCCCTCAACGCCCCGCCCAGCACCAGCGTCGATCGGTACAGGCAGCAAGACAGCCAGACGTGTTGCCGGTGAAGCTCTCCGCCAGGTCCACCAGCGCTTCGCCCACGCGGTCGCCGACCTGCTCCGGCGTGGCCAGGGCGCCGATGACATCCGCGACGACGTCGAGCCGCTACCGCTGCTTGGTGGCCGGTTTCGCTCCTGGCGGGCCGCTCCTAGCAGGAGGCCCCTGCCCTGGCCTCCGAGGTGGCACCGCCGCCGTCTCACTTGATGTGCCGCGCGGGCCGGGTGGCGATGTGAAGCAGGTGCTCGAGGGGGCCACGTCGGAACCGGCGAGTCCACGCGGTTGCCAGGAGCGTGGCAGCCGCGATGAAGCCTGCGAGTACGGGCAGCGCGGACATGGTCTCGTCCTCGATCGCGGCCACATGCCAGACATCGGTGAAGAACCAGAGGGCGACGATGTGCAGGACGTAGACGGTCAGCGCCGTCATGCCGACCGCTGCGACCGGTGTGGCGAGGTGTGTGAGGCGCGGCATCCTGTGGGCGCCGGTCAGGCACGCGGCCACCACCACGAGCGCGACGCCCGTGTTGCCAAGGATGGAGAAGGTGGTCTGGCTGTGCGGCGCGGCCACCAGCAGCCAGGCGAGCGGGGTATGACCCTCGGGTTCACCGACGGTGTCGGACCACCACGCCGACGCAGTAGAACCGCCGTCCGTGGCGGCCGCCACGGCGGTGAGGGCGCTCGGGACCAGGCGCAGGACCAGCCAGGAGCCGCCGTAGCCGAGCAGAGTGAGCGCCGCACCGGTGAGGGCCAGTCGGGATCGGATGCCGGGCCGAGTGAGGTCGAGCCGGGCCACCGCCATGCCCGCGATCAGGAACGGCATCCAGGTAAGAGCCGGGTACTTCCCAGTGAACGACAGTTCGATGATGCCGTCCGTACCGCTGATCCGGGCCAGCGGGTCCCGAGCGGCGATGGCGTCCGCCCAGTTCCCGTCCTCGATCGAATTCCTTATGGCGTAGAGCGCCTGGGGCAGGATCAGCGCGCTTGCGGCGGCGACGAGCGCGAGCGTCCCTGCCCGCAACCGGTATAGCGGGAGCACGGTCAGGAAGAGCAGCCCGTAGAAACTCAGGATCACGTCCACGGGGGTGTCCAGGGCAGTCAGGGCGTAGCCGAGCGCCACCAGGACGACGGCGCGGATCACGATCCTGGCCACCGCCTGCCGGCCGGAGCGTCCGGTCCGGGGATGCGGACGACCGGTGATGATGGCCAGCGAGAAGCCGGCGAGCAGCGCGAACAGGGCGGAGGAGCGGCCCCGCGCCGTCTCCAGCAGAAACCCCACCGGCCCGCCCACCGTCACGTCGGGTCCGACGTGGGCGGAGTACATGCCAAAGACCGCGAGCCCGCGGGCAAGATCGATACCGATCAGCCGCCCCGTCGACGGCGTCACCTCGAAGGCGGTGGTGCCGGCGGAGGAGCGATTCGGCTCGAGCTCACGTGACCCCTCTGTCAGCAGCGCCGCCGATGTGTTCTGTGTCATGCCTTCAGGGTTCACCGAGCACCCGCCCCAGCCACCCCGGCGGCTTTCCGGAAGCACCCCGCCGACCGGCCGAAGCCACCCCCGTCGACCGGCTGGAACCGCGCCGCCAACCAGCGCGACACGCATCGGGCCTGCCTGCGGACCGCTCCCGTGCGTGGTACGGATCGAACCGGACATGCAACGAGCGGAGCGCACGTGATCCGGGTGCTGGTGGTCGACGACGAAGCGCTGGTCCGCATGGGCTTCACACACATTCTCAATACGGCGGACGACATCGAGGTCGTTGCGGCGGTCCCCGGCGGCCAGGCCGTCCGGACGGTGCGGGAGCTACGCCCTGACGTCGTCCTGCTGGACATCCGGATGCCGGACGTGGACGGGCTCACCATCCTGACCAACCTTCGCCGTATTCCCGACCCTCCCGTGGTGGCCATGCTCACCACCTTCGGCACCGACGAATACGTGACAACCGCTCTGCGCTCGGGCGCCGCCGGATTTCTGCTCAAGGACACCGACCCCGAGCATCTTCCCTACCTTGTACGAACCCTGGCTGAAGGCGGGACCGTGCTGTCGTCCAAGGTCACCCGCACGGTGGTGGACGGCTACCTCGACAAGGGCGCACGCGAGCCCTCCGCCATCCGCCTCGTCGCCCGGCTGACCGAGCGCGAGCGTGCCGTCCTCGTGTTCACGGCCGAAGGACTCGCCAACACCGACATCGGCGAACGAATGCACCTGAGCACCGGCACCGTCAAAGGTCATGTGAGCGCCGTATTCAGCAAACTGCAGGTCAGCAGCCGCGTCCAGGCGGCCTTGATCGCCGAGCGCGCGGGCCTGCTCGCGCCACCGCAAGACGGGGTCATCTGATGAACGCCCGCCAACCGCCTGCTCCGCTGCTGGACGCCGTCCTCGTCGTGGCCGCGTTGGCGGACGCGTGGGTCAACGTCGACGTCGAGGAGCAAACGGCCATGGCCTGCGCGCTACTCGCCGCCTTCGCCCTCACGGTGCGTCGCCACCTGCCACTGACAACCTTCGTACTCACGCTCCCCACCGCCGTGGTCACCGACGCGGTATTCGCCACCATGGCGGCGCTGTACACGCTCTCCTCACTCAGCCGCCACCGCGTCCTGCTGGTCGGATGCGCCCTGACCTACGCGATCACCGACTTCCTGCCCTGGCCGTGGTCGTCCCTGAAGACCACCGAGCTGGACCAGACCGGCGGCCTGGTGCACCTCGTCCTCATCCTGAACGAAGCACATGCTCGACAGGTCCTTGCGGCGTACCAGCAGCACCACAACGAACGCCGTCCCCACCAGGCCCGCAACCAGCTACCACCAGAGGCCCACGAACAGCCCGCGGCAACAGACATCGGCACCCGCAGACTGCAGCGCACCCGGATCCTCGGCGGCATCATCAACGAGTACCGATACGCCGCAGCATGACCTGCAGCGACGACTTTTCGAGCGGCACACCCTCACGTGAGCCTCGGCCACGTGGGCGATCGCGGCCTTCGCGTCGCGGGCGATACCTGGACCGACAGCCGTGCACGCGGAGGAACCGCTCGCTGAGGCGCAGGTAGAGCGGACAGACGGCGCCATGGTCGTAACTCTGCTTTCTTCACGCCTTGACTTAACACCAATGAAATTGCTTGTATCCAACCTGTCGGTGAGGCGGGAGGGGGCGATGCAGTGGCTGTCGCCACGTCAGGACGTGTAGCCGTGAACGCTTTCCGGGCGCCCCTACTGCGGCAACAGGCTCCCCGACTGGCGGTTCCGAAGCGGAGCCGCGCGCCGTCGCCGAGCGAGGTGCACGCCGTAACGACCAGCACTCTCGTGCCGTTGCCGGAACGGACCACGCGCCACCGACTTGGAACGGCACCCATCCACCGACACTTCCCAGACTCCAGGAGAAACTGTGAGACGTTCTCTCACCGCGATCGTCGCCATCGTGGTCACGACACTGACCCCACTAGCCGGCACGGGTCCCGCGCACGCGGACCGCGCCGGCGGTGAACCGGCCGGGCACGGCCGGGTGGTGACCGGCACCTACTCCACCGGCGCCGCACAGGCGTGGCGGCCGCTGCCGAGTGTCCGCATTGGCGACGACACGGGCTCCCCCACCGATGACACCGTGGTCGTCGATCCGAGTACCCCCCGGCAGAAATACGCGGGCATCGGCTTCTCCCTGGACGAGACGAGCGTCTCCAATCTGTGGAAGCTCACCCCCGCCAAGCGCGAGCAGGCCATCCGGCTGCTGGTCGACCCGAAGAACGGCGCAGGTCTTGACCGGTTCAGGTTGACCATCGGCAGCCCCGACCTCATCGAGCATCTCCCGTTCTGGTCCGAGGACGACCTTCCCGCCGGCGTCACGGAGGACTTCGGCCTCAAGCACTTCTCCATCCAGCGGGACATCGACCTTCACATCGTCGACACCATCAAGCTGATTCAGCTCTACAACCCGAAGGCCACGTTCTTCGCCTCCGCGTGGAGCGCACCGGCCTGGATGAAGACGAACAACCGGTTCACCGGCGAGGTCGCGCTCAAGCCCGGAAGCACGACGGACTACTACCAGGTCGGCAAGTTGCGCGACGACTGCATCGATGTGTTCGCGCGGTACTACGTCAAGTTCGTCCAGGCCTACGCCAGGCACGGAATAGGCGTCGACGCCCTGACGCTGCTGAACGAGCCGGGCATGGACGTGGTCTACCCGGCCATGGACATCAGCGTCGCCCAGCAGCAGAAGCTGGCTCTCGCGATCAAACGTGAATTCCGGACTGCCCGGTTGAACACCCAGCTCTACGTGCACGACTTCAACTTCTGGGACTGGCGGGATCCCAACAGCACGGCCACCAAGAACTACCACCGCATCTTCGACGACGCCCCCGACGGCTCCGTGACCGGCAAGCAGGTACAGAACGCGGCGGACGCCATCGCCTTCCACCCCTATTGGGGGGACCCGCGCGTGATGCGCGACGCGTACGAACAGACCGGAAAGCCGGTGCACCTCACGGAGACGAGCGACCTCTCGCCCTCGACCATCCTCAGCGACTTCCGCCTGGATGCCGGCTCCTACATCCTGTGGGCCCAGACCACGGATCAGGACGGCGGGACACTGCACTGGACACCCGCCCGGGACAACAACGTCGACTGGGAGAAGATCGCCGCCACCACCAAGTGGCCCAACCGGCTGGTCACGGTGAACACGGCGACCAAGGGTTTCACCGTCCGCGACGAGCTCTACGAGATGGGGCAGTTCGCCAAATACCTCTCCCCCGGTGACGTGCGTCTGGAATCCAGCGCCGCGGAACACGGCGTCAGCAACGTGGTCTTCCGCTCCGGTACCGACGAGTTCGTCGCCGTCCTCGGCAACAGCAACAGCACCGACAGCAAGGTCCGGATCGTCGTCGCCGGCCAGTCGTTCGTGGTGACCGTTCCGGCGAACTCCTTCGCCAGCTACCGGTGGAAGGGCCACGCTCCCTCAGGCCAAGACAACCACGCCCCGGTCCTCAGCCGGATCGCCGATGTAGTCGCCGACCAGTACAGCACCGTACGCATTCAGTTGCAGGCCTCCGACCGCGACGGGGACCGGCTGTCCTACTACGCCAGCGAACTGCCGGACGGCGTCAGCGTCGACCCGGTGACCGGCCTGGTCACGATCCACCCGACCACCGCAGGCGAGCAGGACATGACCTTCTACGCCACCGACGGCAGGGCGCGCGACCAGGTGACCGTCCACCTGACCGTGCGGCCGCACGCCGTCCCGGTGGGTGAGAAGATCGAGGCGGAGGGCTACGCCGATGAACACGGCTGGGCCGCGGACGGCAGCAACTTCATTGAGAGCAACCCTGCTGCCAGCGGAGGCAGGAACGTGGGCTGGACGGCCGCCGGAAACTGGCTGAAGTACCGTGTCGAGGTGCCACAGGCGGGCACCTACGATCTCGAACTGCGGGTCGCCAACGGCACCGGAACCACCGCACCGAACGCCCTGTCCCTGCGCGACGAGAGCGGCGCCACACTGGCAACGGTGTCGGTTCCTGCCACGGGCGGCTGGGGAACGTACCAGTCCCTGCACGTGCCCGTCACTCTCGCAGCCGGGGAACAGACACTCACCGTCTACTGCGAAACCAGCGGCTTCAACCTCGACTTCCTACGCCTCACTCGGTAGCCGTCGGTTCTCCGGCAGCCCGGGTGCCGCTGCGACGGCCCCACGACCGCTGCACGTCACGTCAGCGGGTGGGGACGATGGCGGCATCCGGTGCTGCAAGGAGGCCTGCTGAGCTCCGAGAAAGTGCGGTGCGCAGATTGCGACGATCATTTACTACACCGCAAAGAACCGCACGCCCAGCGTCCGGGCGGCGCGGGATGCCGAGCTGAAGCGCTCATCCGCCACGACATCGGCATTCCGGTGTACGGACCGCTCGCGCACGGCCAGCCCATCGCCGCGCCCTGCTCCGTCACGCCACGGTCACCTCGAGGCCGATGCGCCCAGGATGCGCTGCCGACAGCACGGTGTGGTGGCTCAAGCGGTGCCCCGGGCGCGGCATGGCGCCGGGCACACGCTGGCCTTCGACCAGCAGGTCGCCTGGATGGCCGCCGAGTGCTCCAAGTCGGCCCTCGCGCAGTTGATGCGCGTGTCGTGGCGGACGGTCGGGGCAGTCGTGGCCAAGTTCGTGGCCGACCGGGACGCCGGGGTGGACCGGCTTGCCGGGCTGCGCCGGATCCGGATCGATGAGATCAGCTACCGCAAGGGGCAGCGGTACATGACGGTGGTGGTCGACCACGACACGCGGCTGGTGGTGTGGATGGCCGACGGCCACGGCAAGCAGGTGCTGCAAGCCTCTTCGATGCTCTTGGCACCGAGCGGGCCGCGAAGCTCGACCACCCCGGGGAAGATCAATGGGTGCGGGGTACCAGGCCGGTCAAATCGATAGCGATGTCGTAGGGGACAGAAACGGTCAGCCGTTCGCGGTGGATGCCGGTGGCGACGTAGGCTCGGGTGGTCTCGTCCAGCTCGTAGGTATGTACGACTGGCAATCCCTTTTCATCTTCCACGCGCCAGTAGAACGGGATCCCGGCCTGCGCATATTTGAACGGTTTTAGTACCCGGTCCCGTCCGGCTGACTCTTCGGAAACCACTTCGACGACAAGGCTGACTTCTTCCGGCAGGTAGCGCGTGCGGTCGGGCTCGAAGGGCACGCGCACAGCAAGGACGTCAGACTCGGGGTCGGTTGATCTTGTCAAGTTTGATCGTCATCTCACGGTCGACGTCGAAGCCCTCAGGGGCCTGCTGGCGCAGGGTGACCGTCACGTTCTCGACGACCCGGGAGTGCCAGGACCGCTGGGGGGACATCATGAAGATCAGGGCTCCGTCGAT
Organism: Streptomyces sp. NPDC051104; assembly: GCF_040682835.1. Taxonomy (NCBI): domain Bacteria; kingdom Bacillati; phylum Actinomycetota; class Actinomycetes; order Kitasatosporales; family Streptomycetaceae; genus Streptomyces; species Streptomyces sp. NPDC051104. Next base: position 16,704 of record NZ_JBFBBS010000068.1, read on the forward strand.
CAGCTCGGTGTGGCGCGGCAGGTCGGGGACCTGGTCGAGATCGTCGGCCTCCCACCCGCTGGGCCTGGGAGGCTGCATCCAGGGAGGCAGTGCATCCCATGCTGGGGTGCTCATCATGTGCTCCTTGCGTTCGGGCTCGAGCCCTACCGTAGCGGAGGGGAATCGGTGTTTCCTCCGGTTGTGCTCGCGGCGGTCTCCGCCGGCTCGGGCCTGGGTGAACTGACCAGCCGGCCGCTGGTCGGGCTTGGTGATTCTGAACCCAGGCGATGTGTTCTTCGGACAGACCTATGGTGATCTGTTCGGGACACCCTCACGATCGCGACGGTCGCCGCCCAGCCGCGCCGGCGGCCGCGGTTGGTCTTGGGCCTGTCCTCGAACTATGCAAGCGAACATGATCGCTCGTGCGGGGATTTCCCGGATGTGACTACTAACCTCCATTCTTCAGCAGCCGTGAGTGCATGACCGGGGCGTCGGTTTGCCCTGTTTGTTCCGCGTGATCGCGGGCGGGGCCTTCGCGTGTCGCTGCGGCTGCGCCGGGGTTCCACGGCACCCGGAGGGCGTGCAGGTCTGCT
>NZ_JBFBBS010000069.1:0-17113 GCF_040682835.1 Streptomyces sp. NPDC051104
CGGTGGCATGCCGCCACCGTGCCGGAACCACCTGCAACCCGCTGCCTGGGATACGCCGACTGCAGCTGCCGCCTCCTCGGCGAGCAGCCCCTTCGCGATCTCTCGCCAGAACTGACGTTCGACCTCCCGTCGAAGCGCCGGCGCACCCGGGGACTTCATCGGCGACCGCCCGGTCAACGCCGCCATCCACCCTGCTGGCCTGCCCATCAACACCTCCGCGGACGAGGTGTTGCAACGACCGATTGAATCCGCCCAGTACACGAGCCGGGCCTTCGCCGACGCCTGCCGCCGGGCGGGCGTGATCCAGAGCATGAGCGCCGTCGGCAGTTCAGCGGACAACGCGCTCGCCGAGTCCTTCAACGCCACCTGCAAACGGGAGACCCTCCAGGGCCGCAGGGCCTGGACCGACGAGCGCGAAGCCCGCCTCGACCTGTTCCGCTGGCTACACCGCTACAACACCCGACGCCGCCACTCCACCCTCGGACAACGCAGTCCCATCGCCTACGAGACAGCACTCGACACGACATCAACTACCCTGGCCCAAGCCGCATAGCCGTGTCCAAGATCAGGGGTCAAGCCCCGTAGCCACGCTGCAAACGATTGCGTCGTGGGCGGAAACGCACGCCTGTCTGCGACGGGGTTTGTGACCAGCTCAAGTAACCCCCGCGACACCAACGACCAACCCGGAATCACACGTGTCGTGGGCGGCGGCCAGGCCTATGTGAGCCCCGAACGGGGCGCGGGGGGCGTGCCCCTTCAGAGGCGGGGGAGTTGTGTGACCGGTCACAGTGCAACCCGTACCGGATGGCGTAGCGTCCCCGTGACAGCGAGGTGCATCAGAAGATCACCCGGAGGCCTGTGCTAGCAGCTCCTGCAGGCGCAGCCCTCGAGCGGCGTCTAGCTCGCCGGGCACCCCGGACCGTACGGCCGCGGCGAATTCCGCCCGGAGTATGGGCCAGCACTCCTCGTGGTCGATGCCGCGTGAGTCCCAGGTCAACTCGCCGTCGGGGCCGAAGAGTTCGACCTGCGTGCGGCCCCGTGCCAGCGGCACGCGGCCGGACAGCGAGGCCTGGCTGACCGCGCCGTTCTCGTGTTCGCAGGTCAGCTCGATCCACTGCCGGGAGTCGCCGAGAGCCCGGACGGTGGCGATCGGGCCGACCGCCGCGTCGAGCAGATCCAGCAGGTGCGGCCCGAGATCGGGCAGCGCGCCCTGCTCGAGCCGCCAGCCGGTTGCCATTTCGCCGCAGAGGAACGCCCCGTGCAGGTAGCAGGAGCGGGCGCCGAGCACCTCGGTGCGGGCGGCCCGGGCCAGGAACTCGCGGGTGCTGGGGTGGTAGCGCTTGGTGAGCACCATCTGGGAGACCACGCCATGCTCGGCGACCGCCGCGGCGACCTGCCGGGCGGCGGCCAGGTCGCCGCCGAGCGGCTTCTCCAGCAGCAGCGCCTTGCCGGCCGCCGCCGCCCGCACCGCCAGCGGCGCCTGCACGTGCGGGGGGACGGCGAAGGCCACCGCCTCGCAGGAGTCGAGGAGTTCCTCCACGCTGCCGGCCACGGGCGCGCCGTACGGCGCGGTGACCTCCGCGGCGGCTTCCGGTCGGCGGGCCCACACGGCGGCGAGCCGGGTCTCGGGTCCGGCGGCCAGCATGCGGGCGTGCATGGTGCGGGCCCATGGCCCGGCGCCGATCAGACCGACGGCGACGGGGGCGGGGGTGCTGGTCATGGCGGTGCTCCTGGCGAGAGGTGGCGTCGTCAGGCCTCCGCGAGCGCGGCGAGCCGTTCGTCGGCCTGCTCGGGGGAGTACAGGTGCTCGACGAGCATGGCCGCGGCGCCGCACAGCGCGGCGTGGTCGCCGAGCCGGGAGGTGACGATCTGGAGGTTGCGGGTGGCCCGGGGCAGCGCGCGCTGGTAGAGGAGTTCGCGCACCCCGGTCAGGAAGTGGGTTTCGGCGAGGTCGCCGGCGATCATCAGCACGCCGGGGTTGAGCAGTGTGACCGCGGTCGCCAGCACCTCGCCGCAGCGCTGGCCGGCCTCGCGGGCGAGCCGCACCGCGTCGGGGTGGCCGTCGTCGAGGGCGGCGCGTACGTCGGTGCCGGACTCGGCGGGCATCCCGAGGGCGGCGAGCTGTCCGGCGACCGCCCGGCCGGAGGCGACGGCGGCCATGCAGCCGTAACTGCCGCAGGCGCACAGCGCGTCGGAGGCGTCGTGCAGCCGGATATGCCCGAGGTCGCCGGCGCCGCCGTCGACGCCGCGCAGCACCCGGCCGTCGATGACGACGCCGGCTCCTATACCGGTGGAGACCTTCACCAGCAGGAAGGTGCTGCAATCGGGGAAGCTGTTGCGCTGCTCGCCCAGCGCCATCAGATTGGCGTCGTTGTCGGCGAGCACGGGCAGTTCGGCGGGGGTGCCGGCGTGCTCGGTGAGCGCCTGCCGCAGCCGTTCGCGGACGGGGTAGCCGTCCCAGCCCGGCATGATCGGCGGGCGTACCACCAGGCCGGTGTCGAACTCGACCGGGCCGGGCACCGACAGCCCCAGACCGCAGACCGCGTCCACGCCCCGGCCGGCCTGCGCCAGCAGCGGTCCGTACCAGGCGGCGAGCCGGTCGAGCGCGGCCTCGGGGCCGTCGGCAATCCGCAGCGTTCCGGTGCGTTCAGCCAGTACGGTGCCGGCTAGGTCGAGGACGGCGGCCCGGGCGTGGGTCGTCTCCAGGTCGGCGGCGAGGACGACGGCGTGGCCGGGGTCGAAGGTGAGCAGCACCGAGGGCCGGCCGCCGGTGGACAGCTGGCCGGGGGTGGCGGCCAGCCATCCGGCGGCGAAGAGCTGGTCGAGTCGGTGCCCGACGGTGGACCGCGACAGACCGGTGAGGGTCTGCAGCTCGCCACGGGTGCGGGCCTGCCCGGTGCGGATGAGCTCCAGCAGGTGTCCGGCGGTGCTCCGGGGCGATGCCATCCGATCGGTCTCCTTGAGGCGTCCGCCGGTTGCGGCGGGGGTGACAGGGGGTCAGCTCTTGTCCGCGCCGGTGGTCAGTCCCTCCGTCAGGAACCGCTGGGCGGCGTAGAAAAGCAGTATCACGGGCACGGTCAGCACCACAGACCCCGCCATCAGGACGGTGGGCGGCACCTGGATGGCGTTGTTCATCAGCTTCAGGCCGAGGGAGACCGTCCACTTGTCGGGGGTGGCGGTCAGGAACAGGCTGGCGAAGAGGAACTCGTTCCAGGCGATCATAAAGACGTACAGCCCGGTGGCCATCAGGGAGGGCGCGGCGAGCGGCAGCACCACCTTGCGCAGGATGGTGAGCCGCGAGCAGCCGTCGAGAGCGGCGGCCTCCTCGATGCTGACCGGCACGGTGGTGAAGTAGTTGCGCAGCATGTAGATGGAGACGGGCACGGTCTGCGCGATGTAGACGATGGCCAGGCCCAGCAGGGAGCCCTGCATGCCCATCCGGGAGAACATCACGAACAGCGGGACGGCCAGCAGCGTCGCCGGGAAGAGGTAGACGGCGAGGAAGACGGCGGATATCTGCCGGCTGCCGGCGAACTTCAGCCGGCTGATCGCCCAGGCGCCGGGCACCGCGGCGGCCAGCGTGAGCACGACGGTGCCGAGTGAGACCAGCGCGGAGTTGCGCAGCATGCCCAGCAGGCCGTCGCCGCCGGAGTCGGTGGACTTCAGGACGGTCTCGTAGGTCTTGACGGTGATCTCTTTGGCCTGCGGCCACAGTGCACCCGGGTGCAGTAGCAGAGAGCCGGTGGAGCGGAAGGAGAGCATCACCATGTAGTAGAACGGCGCGACGGTGACCAGCAGCAGGCCGGCGATGACCACGTAGCGCAGGACGCCGAAGAGGCGTTCCTCGAACCGGGCGCGGGTCATGCTTCCTCCTCCTGCACGCGCTTGGCGAAGACCTTGAAGTACACCCCGAGCAGCACCATGAGGATGGCGGCGAGCACCAGAGACTGGGCGGCGGCCGAGCCGACGTCGTAGCTGGCGGTCAGGAAGTCGTAGACCCGCACGGGCACCACGTCGGTGCCGGAGTTGCCGCCGGTCAGCAGGTAGACGTCGTCGAACTTGTTGAACGTCATGATGAAGCGCAGCACCGACAGCAGCGCGATCACCGGCATCAGCTGCGGCAGCAGGATGTATCGGAACCGCTGGGTGAGGGTGGCGCCGTCCACGGTGGCCGCCTCCTCGATGCCGGCCGGTACCGCCTGGAGCCGGGCGAGCAGGAAGAGGAAGGCGAACGGGAAGTAGCGCCAGGTCTCGAAGGCGATGACCGTCAGCAGGGCCATCGGCAGATGGACGTGCCAGCCGAGCAGGTCGACCGGGTAGTTGCTGGTGGACAGGAACGCGATCGGCTTGTGCCAGCCGAACAGGTGCTGTCCCCAGTAGTTGACGATGCCGGTCTGCGGAGAGAGCGCGGTCTCCCACACGTAGGTGGCCGCGACCACCGGTGCCACGTAGGGCAGCAGCATGGTGCCACGCACCAAGCCCCGGCCCCGGAAGGGGCGGCGCAGGGCCAGGGCGGCGATCAGACCGAGCACGATCGACCCCAGGGTGCCGCCCACGGTGTAGACGAGGGTCGTCCACAGCGCGGACCAGAACCCCGGCTGGGTGAAGACCTGGACGAAGTTGGCTGTCGTCCAGTTGCCGAACAGGCTCATGTTCTGCAGGTCGATGAGTCTGGCCCGCTGGAAGGACAGCAGGACGGTCCACAGGATCGGGATGATGACGATCACCAGGACCACCAGGAGGGTCGGCGAGACGAACGCCAGCCCCGCCCGGTTCTGCTGGACCTCCAGCGGCGACTTCCGGCAGCGGTTTCCGCCGGTGGATGTGCTCATGTGCGTGCTTTCTTCGTGGCGACGGTGGTCCGGTCGGTCAGTGCAGCGTCTTCTTCAGGGCGCTGACCGCGTCAGCGGCCTGCTGGGCGCCGGCCGCCGGGGCCAGGTGGTCGCCGCCGGTGATCGCGCCGATCGCCTTCGGCACCGGCAGGGTGCCCTCGGTGGCGCCGACCAGGGCACCCTGGCCCTGGGTGATGCCCCAGCGCTGCATGTTGGAGACGCCGGCGAGCAGAGTGTTGAGGAACGGCTTCGGGAAGAGGCTGTCCATCGGCGCGAAGCGGCTGACGCCGATCTTCATGCCGTACCAGTCGTTGACGTACTTCTTCGGGTCGGCGGTGGTGCCGGTGCGGACCGGGATCTTGCCCTCCGGCTCCATGCCGATCCACTTCTCGTAGCCGGCGTTCATCATGAACTCGACGAACTTCTGGGCGGCGGGGGCGTTGGCGGCCTGGGTGATCGTCCAGGAGGAGATCTCACCGAACTGCGCCGGGGCGCTGCCGTTGGGGCCCTTGATCGCGGTGACGATGCCGGAGTTCTTCGACAGGAAGGACCGGTCGCTCTTGCACTGCGGGCAGTTGGGCAGCACGTCGTCGCGCAGGCCGGCCAGCGAGTCGAGCAGGTAGGTGGACCAGAGGACCATGGAGGACTGGCCGGCCTGGTAGGTGGCGCGGGTGGTGTCCACGGTCTGGGTGCCGTCGGGACCGGTGGCCGCGAGCTTCGCGTACGTGTCGAACGCGGTCTTGCAGGCCGGGCTGGCGAGCTGCACGGTCCCGGAGGCGTCGACCATCTGGCAGCCGTTGGCGACCGCGATGTCCTCGAAGGACTGCTGGGTGAAGACGTCCTTGGGGTCGGTGGAGACCGAGATGCCGTTCATCGACCCCTTGCCGAGGGTCTGCGCGGCCTTGAGGATGGCCGCGTAGGTGTCCGGCGCGGCCAGGTGGGCCTTGGCGAACAGGTCCTTGCGGTAGACCAGGACCTGCTGCCAGGAGTCGCTGGGAACCGCCAGCGGCTTGCCCTTGTCGCTGGCGAGCTTCAGGGCGTTGGCGTTGAACGTGGACTTCCCGAGGTTCTTCAGCACCGCCGCGGCGGCGTCGGTGTTGACCAGGCCGTTGGAGTACATCTGCCACAGCTGGGCCAGCGGGATGCCGCCCATGACGTCGGGCAGCTTGCCGGCCGCGGCGGAGGCCTCGACCTGCTGGGGGAGCTGGTCCTCGTCGATGCCGACCAGGGTGACCTTGATGCCGGTCTCCTTGGTGAACTCGGCGGCCAGGGCGCGCTGCTTGGCCATCCGGTCGGTGGCGTTCTCCTCGGTCCATACCGTGATGGACTTGCCCGAGTGGGCGGAGGAGCTCCCGCCACCGGAGCAGCCGGCCAGTAGCCCCGCGCCGAGCGCGGCGGCGATGCCCACCGAAAGACTTCTCGTCCTGAGCGACCCCATGCGTTGAACCGTCCTCACTTGCATGCCGTGCTTGGGCCTTGCGTTAACGACGTGTTGCATGAGAGCACCACTTTTGCTTCTTGACAAGACTTAAGTCTCGGATATCTTCGACATGAGTCAGGGTCATCTGGCGAAATATTGCACGTAACAGCGCAGGTTCGGAGTCACTGTGGAACGCATCGTCCAGTTCGCCGGTCCCCGCCAGGTGGAGGTCGCCGACGTCGCCTCCGAGCCCCTGCCCCCCGGCCACCTGCGGGTCCGCACCCGCTACTCGGGCATCTCCGCAGGCACCGAACTGACCGCCTACCGCGGCACCAACCCGTACCTGACCCGCACTTGGGACCCGGAGGCCCGGCTCTTCCGCGACGACGTGGCCGGCATCAGCTACCCGGTCGCCGGCTGGGGGTACTCCGAGGTCGGCGAAGTGACGGAAGTCTCACCGGAACTGGCCGGCACCCCCGGCCTGCCCTCCGTCGGCGACCTGGTCTGGGGCATCTGGGGCCACCGCAGCGAAGGCGTCGTGCCGGTCGAGCGGATGGTCGGCCACACCCTGCCCGCCGGCCTCGAACCGCTGGCCGGCGCCTTCGCCCGGGTCGGCGCCATCGCATACAACGCCGTCCTCGCCGCCGACATCCACCTCGGCGAGGACGTCGCCGTCTTCGGCCAGGGCGTCATCGGCCTGATCACCACCCGGCTCGCCGCCCTCAACGGCGCCCGGGTCACCGCCGTCGACGCCATCGACGCCCGCCTGAAGACCGCCCGCGCTTGGGGCGCCGTGCACACCGTCAACGCCCGCTGCGGGAACGTCGCCGAGACGCTGCGCGAGCACACCGACGGCCGCGGCGCGGACGTCGCCATCGAGATCTCCGGTGTCCACCCCGCCCTGCACGACGCCATCCGCTCGGTCACCGTCGGCGGCCGCGTCGTCGCCTCCGGCTTCTACCAGGGCGACGGGATCGGCCTGCGGCTCGGGGACGAGTTCCACCACAACCGCGTGCAGATCGTCTGCTCGCAGATCGGCGGCGTCCCCCCGCAGCTCTCCCACCGCTGGACCGTCGAGCGCCTCCAGCGCACCTTCCTGCGGCTGGTCGCCGAGGGCCGGGTCGACGTGCGCTCCCTGGTCAGCCACACCGTCCCGGTCGCCGAGGCCGCCGACGCCTACGCCCTGCTCGACGAGCGGCCCGCCGAGGCGCTCCAGGTCGTCCTGGAATTCTGACCCCCGCCCCTCGCGCGCCACACCGAAAGGCCCACCACCCCCATGCTCAAGATCGCGTGCCAGGAGCAGCTGCTGCCCGGCGAGACCCTCCAGGCCAAGTGGGAGTACGCCACCGCGGCCGGGTACGACGGCATCGAACTGCGCGGCAAGGGCGACCTGTCCTTCCGCGACCGGCTCCCCGAACTCAAGCGCGCCCTCGCCGACGGCGTCGTCATGCCCACCGTCTGCGTCGACATGCTGCACTTCCTCGGCGCCTTCGACGAGGACCTGCGCCGCGACGCGGTCGTCCAGATGAAGTCCCAGCTGTCGGTGATCGCCGAACTCGGCGGCCTCGGCGCCCAGACCCCCGCCAGCTACGGCATGTTCTCCCGCCGCCTGCCCCCCTTCGATCCCCCGCGCTCGGAGGAGGCCGACCGCGAGGTACTCCTGGCCGGCCTGGCCGAACTCGGCGAGCACGCCCGCGCCGAGGGCGTCACCCTCTTCCTCGAACCCCTCAACCGGTACGAGGACCACATGGTCAACCGCCTGGAGCAGGCCGCCGACCTGATCCGCGCCACCGGCCTGGACTCGGTGCGCATCGGCATCGACAGCTACCACATGAACATCGAGGAGACCGACCCCGCCGCCGCGATCGTCGCCCATGCCGACGTCATCGGCCACGCCCAGGTGTCCGACTCCAACCGCTTCCAGCCCGGCGCCGGCCACCTCGACTGGCCCGCCTGGCTCGGCGCCCTGCAGGCGGCCGGGTACGAAGGCTGGCTCGCCGCCGAATGCCGGCTGACCGGCGACCCGGACCAAGCCGTCCGCTCGATCCCCGGGTTCCTGCGCCGGGCCGCCGCATGACGGCCCTCCTCGACGCCGCGCCCGTGGCCGACACCACCGCCGCCCGGCCGCTGCGGGCCGCCGCCCTGCGGGTGCTGTTCACCAACTGGACCGGCACCGGCACCGTGCCCTCCCGCTCCCTCTACCCCCACCAGTGGAGCTGGGACTCGGCCTTCATCGCCATCGGCCTGCGGCACCTCTCGCCGCGCCGCGCCCAGCGGGAGCTGGAGTCGCTGATGAGCGCGCAGTGGGCGGACGGCAGGGTCCCGCACATCGTCTTCAACCCCTGCGTGCCCGCCGGGCAGTACTTCCCCGGCTCGGACTTCTGGCGCTCCGCCACCGCCGGGGCCGCCGCCGGGGCACCCGCCGCGCCGCTCACCTCCGGCATCATCCAGCCGCCGGTGCACGCGCTGGCCGCCGCCCTGGTGCACGAGGCCGACCCCGCCGAATCCGCCCGCCGCGGCTTCCTCGCCCGGCTCCACCCGCGGCTGGAAGCCTGGCACCGCTACCTCGCCGAACGCCGCGACCTCGGCGGGCACGGCCTGGCCGCCGTCGTGCACCCATGGGAGCCCGGCCTGGACAACAGCCCAGCCTGGGACACCGCACTGCACCGCGTCGTCCCCGCCGAGGCCTGCTCATTCCGCCGCGCCGACCTCGACCACTCGGCCGCCGCCGACCGGCCCACCGACCTCGACTACGCCCGCTACGTGCGGCTGGCCCGCGACTACCGGGACGCTGGCTACGACGACACGAAGACCGAGTTCGCCTTCGCCGTCGAGGACCCCGGGTTCAACGCCCTGCTGATCGCCGCCGAGCACGCGCTCGCCGGCATCGCGGAGCAGACCGGCGCCGACCCCGGCCCGGCCCGCGCCCGCGCCGCCGCCCTCACCCGGGCGCTGTCCACCCGCCTGTGGAACCCCGACCTCGGCATGTTCAGCGCCCGCGACCTGCACGACGACACCCTCGTGCCGGTGCGCGGCGTCACCGGGCTGCTGCCGCTGATCGTCCCCGGCCTCCCAGCCGACCAGGTAAACGCCCTGCTGGAGGCTACCTCCGGCGAGCACTTCCGGCTCGGCGAGGTGCACCTCGTGCCCTCTTACGACCTGACCGGCCCTGAATTCGATCCCAACCGCTACTGGCGCGGGCCCAGCTGGTTCAACACCGCCTGGATGCTGCACCGCGGGCTGCGCGCGGTCGGCGCGGACGGGGCCGCGGACCGGCTGCGCCAGGGCATCCTGCGCGACGCCGCCGCCACCGGCTTCGCCGAGTACCTCGACCCGCACACTGGGGCCGGCCGCGGCGTGCGCGACTTCAGCTGGACCGCGAGCCTGGCGCTAGACCTGCTGGCCACCGGACCCAAGGAGGAACGATGACCGGCGCCCACCGACTGCTCGCACACCGCGGCACCTTCGCCGCGGTCACCCCCGCAGGCGACATCACCGGCAGCCGCGGATCCTCCCCGGACGGGCTGTTCACACGGGACGCCCGGCACGTCGGTCGCTGGACGCTCACAGCACGGGGCCGGGAACTGGCCATGCTGACCTCCGGTCCGGACGGCGCGGTCCTCGTGCCGCCCGGCACCCGCGACGAGCCCGCCGCCTTCACCGTGCTGCGCGACCAGGCGGTCGGCGCCGGGCTACTGGCCGAGACGGTCCGGATCGTCAACAACACCGGCGAGCCCGCCACGGTGGTCCTGGAACTGACCTGCGGCGCTGACTTTGCCGACCAGTTCGAACTGCGTTCCGACGGACGCCACTACGCCAAGCCGGACGCCGTCCACACCGCCCGGGAGATCCCCTGCGGCGCCGAGTTCGGCTACCGGCGCGGCGACGACTGGCACGCCCGCACCAAAATCACCGCGGCCCCGGCGCCGGACGAAATCCGCGAGGCTGCCTCAGGCGGCCCGGACGCCGGCGCGGGCCCGGCCGGCTCCGGCGGCCCGGACGCCCCCCTGCGGACCTTCGTCTGGCGGCTCGCTTTGCCCCCGCACGGCAGCCGCGAACTGCGACTGTCCGCACGGGCGTTCGCCGCGCACGGTCCGGACCCGGACCCCGCGGCGCCAGTTGCCGCAGTCCGGGCCCGAATCGCCCAGGAGACGCAGGAGTTCGCCGCCGCCGCACCTCGCCCGGCCGCAGCCGACCGCCCCGACCTCGTGCGCGCCGCCGAGGCCGGGCTGCGCGACCTTGCTGGACTGCTCGTCCCCGCACCCGGAGTGGACGGCGTCCAGGTACTGGTACCCGGCGCCGGCACCCCCTGGTTCCTCACCCTATTCGGCCGCGACTCCCTGCTGACCTCGCTCTTCGCCCTGCCCTACCGCCCCGCCCTGGCTGCCGCCACCCTGTCCGCGCTGGCCGCCGCGCAAGGCACCGAGTACCGGGCCGAGGGCCTGGAGCAGCCCGGCCGCATCCCGCACGAGACCCGGCACGGCGAACTCGCTCACTTCCGGCAGGTACCCTACGGTCGGTACTACGGATCGGTCGACGCCACGCCGCTCTTCCTCGTCCTGCTGCACGCACACGAGCAGGCCACCGGTGACGACGCGCTCACCCGGCGCCTGGAGCCGCACGCCCGCGCGGCCGTCGCCTGGATGCTGGGCGACGGCGGTCTCGACGGCGACGGCTGGCTCGTCTACACCTCCGACGCCGCCTCCGGTGGTCTGGCCAACCAGAACTGGAAGGACTCCGCCGGCGCAATCTGCACCGCCGACGGCGTCCAAGCCACCGGCGCCATCGCGGTCGCCGAAGCCCAGGGCTACGCCTACGACGCGCTGCGCCGCGCCGCCGACCTGGCCCGGCGGATATGGGGCGACCCGACGTACGCGGCCGACCTGGAGGAACGGGCGGCGGCGCTGCGCGAGCGGTTCGCCGACCACTTCTGGCTGGACGGCCCGGACTTCCCCGCGCTCGCCCTCGACGGCGACGGCCGCCCCGCCGACGCCCTCGCCTCCGACGCTGGCCACCTGCTGTGGTCCGGGATCCTCGACGAGGACCGCGCCCGGCGCACCGGACGGCGGCTGATGGAACCGGACTTCTTCTCCGGCTGGGGCATCCGCACCCTGGCCGCCGGACAGCCGGCCTACCACCCGCTGTCCTACCACCGCGGCAGCATCTGGCCGCACGACAACGCGGTGATCGCCATGGGCCTGGCGCGCACCGGCCTCGCCGAGGAGGCCGCCGCCGTCGCCGACGCCCTCACCGACGCCGCCCGCGCGCACGGCTGGCGGCTCCCAGAGGTCATGGCCGGCTACGACCGCACCCTGCGCCCCGACCCCGTACCCTACCCGCACTCCTGCTCCCCGCAGGCCTGGGCCGCCGCCGCCCCCCTGGCCCTGCTCACCGCCGTGACCACCCCCGCGACCCCCTGACACCCGCGGGCACGGTCACCACCCGCACCCCCCGCACCTGGCCGGGGGGTGCGGTCTCTTCGGGTGTGTCAACTTTGATACTCCCAGATGTGCGCGACGCGCTGTCCCCACGGCATGTCGTTGGGGCCGCTGCGGACCGAGCCGCCCAGAGCCTCCACCCGGCCGAGCGTCTCATCGACGTCGTCGACACCGATACTGAGCAGGATCCGCGGTGCCGCCCCGGTCCCCAGGTTTGTCTTGGCCACCAGCCCGAGGTCGGTGTCGCCGATGCGCAAGCCGAGGTAGAAGGCCGGGCCTTCCTCCGCACGCCTTCCTGGCCGTCATGGCCGCCGATGACGCGGACGCCCGCAGATGGTCACACTGGCGACGACGACGCCAAGCCGTCGCCCGCCGCTGCCACTATCAGCGGCGGCTGCACACGATCGAGGGGCGGCCCGGAAAAGAGAACACGGGCCGTCAATCACCCCACTACACTCACCCAAACCGCCCCTGAACAGGGAAAACGTCAAAGTGCTGCTGGAGTACTAGGGTCCGTCTTCAAACGGATCTTGCCCAGAGCAGGAAGGACGCGAGTGTGACCGCCGCTTGGTAGGAGGTGGCGGTCTTCTCGTATCGCGTCGCGTTGTCGCGGAAGCCCTTGAGTCGGTTAAAGCAGCGCTCGACGATGTTGCGCCGGCGGTAGACCTCCCGCTCGAATCTTGGTGGTCTGCCACCGTGCCGGCCTCGGCCCAGGTGGTGCCGTCGCTGGTCGGTCTTCTCCTGGATGGTATGTGCAATGCCGCGGTGGCGCAGGTAGGCCCGGAAGCCACGGGAGCTGTAGGCCTTGTCAGCGATGACGCGATCAGGCCTTCAGCGTGATCGACCCGGACCGGAGCGGGGCAACGCGGATGCGTTGCAGAAGAGGGCGTGCGCAGACGCTGTCGTGGTGCTGGCCCGGTGTCACAAGGATCGCGAGCGGGCGGCCCTTGCCGTCGCAGGCGAGGTGCACTTTGGTGGTCAGCCCGCTCTACCTTCTTGATCGGGTTGGTCCTCCCATTCGTAGGGTGGGGACGCCCAGGGGTGACGGGTGTGGCTTTCAGCCCGCTGCCGTCTCATGGCTCACGAGGCTTCGCCGCCCGGCACCCCACGACGACTCGGCCGCCAATTAGGAAGTGCGAATTTGTCGCTGCGTAGAGCAATGCCGGCGAGGTCGTCCGTGGCACGCACAGCACGAACAAGCACGTCAGGAGCACGATGAGCCGGATATGGGCGGGGATCGACAGCGGCAAGGGCCACCATCACGGCCTCGCACTGGATGCCGACGGCAAAACGCTGCTGTCGCGGCGGGTCGCCAACGACGAGCCCGAGCTGCTGAAGCTGATCGGTGACGTCCTGGACCTGGCCGACGGCTGCGAGGTCACCTGGGCCATCGACATGACCGGTGGGGAACCCACGCTGCTCCTGGCCCTGCTGCTCAACCACGGCCAAGAGGTCCTTTACATCCCCGGCCGCCTGGTCAACCGGGCCTCCGACGGCTACCGCGGCGACGGCAAGACCGACGCCCGCGACGCCTACGTCATCGCCGACCAGGCCAGGATGCGCCGCGACCTGCGCCCCATCCACCCCGGCGACGAGACGGCTGTCGAGCTTAAGCTGCTGACAGGACGCCGGGCCGACCTGGTCGAGGACCGCACCCGCGTCGTCAACCGCCTGCGCGGCAGCCTGCTGAGCATCTTCCCCGCCCTGGAACGGGCCCTGGACGTGACCAACACCGGCCCGCTCAAGCTCCTGACCGGTTACCAAACTGTCGGCGTACACGTGAACGTCCCCACCCACGTACGGATGAACGGGGCCAGTTTCTGACGCGCTGAGGATCGGTAGTGGGCACTCTGCTGCTTGGTCGGTGTGGGGCGGCAGAGGACGGCTGACGATGGTTTTGGATCCGCATCGCTGGTTGGAACTGCGACGTTTTCGCGGCCTGTTCGAGTCCGGGGCGATGAGCCTGTCGGAGATCGCTCGGGAGACCGGGCTGGACCGTAAGACGGTCCGAAAGTACCTCGCTGCCAAGGGGCCGGCGTCGCCTCCGCGGCGGACGTCGAACGGACGGCACCAGCAGCGGATGGTCGACGAGTTCGCGCCGCTGATCGACTCGATGCTGCGGGCCGAGATCCGGATGAAGGCCACTGTCATCCACGAACGGCTGGTCAGGGATTACGGGTTCACCGGCAACTACCAGCGCGTCAAGCTCTATGTCCAGGAAGCCCGCCCCAGGATCGCGGAGGAACTCGGCATCACGCCGCGGGGACTGGCCGGCATGCACCGCCGCTTCGAAGTGATCCCTGGCGCCCAGGCCCAGGTCGACTGGGGCGAAAAAGCCGCAGCCCCGCACTACGGCCACCTCACCGCCACTCCTCAAGGTGCCCTCGGCCTGTTCACCGCGGACCGCGCCATGGACATCATCGCGAAAGACCTCCTGACCGACCTTGCCGAGCCCGAACGGCCCGCGATTCTCAAGACCATGGCCGAGACCTCTGACGGAGCCCTCCTGGCTGCTCGCACCCTCCAACGCGTCACCAGCCGCAACGACTCCGCCAGCCCGGACCACACGCAGGCAGCAGCCACCCTCGACTGGATAGGTGAGGCCCGCTCACTGATCAGCCACGAGATCGCACGGCACCTCGCCATAGCCGCACGCCGTCCCGTCGACGAAGTCACCGAGCCGGAGATCACCCTCATCTGGGCATGGCGCCACACCGAACCCGAGGCCATCCGGGCCTGGATCAACCAGCGGCTCGACGAGGCATGGACCCCGCTCGGCCTCCTCGCCGTACTCCTCCCGCCCGACCGGGCGCCATTCCCCGTCATCGACAATGACACCCTGCAAAGCCTCGACGCGCTCATCGGTCTCGAAGCGCTGCACGGCCGCCTCAGCCCGCTCCTCGACACCCCCGCAGCCAACGCCGACAACGCCCAGGACGAACTCCGGGCGTGCATCCTCCAAGCACTCCACGAACACCGCGGCGGCGGCACCCCAAGCACCAGCTGACCATAGCTGGTCGGCGCCGACCACTGGATCGCCATCATGCGTAACGACAGCGACGCCCCTATTTACGACCTGACGATGGCTTCGCTGGTGAGCCTCCGCGATGGGTGCAGACCAGCGAACGAACTGGCGGAGGTGACGTCGCCGTTCTGGGCAGGGGGCAGCAGGCAGTCTTCACATCTCCCCGTTTTGTGGACACGCTACTGATGGCGGCTAGGCCAGTCGCCCGCTTCCGGGATGTGGATGGCGTGTGGTGGGAACTGCTGCATGACGAGCGGCTCGAGGAGACCACGGCCCCCGACAACACCTAACTGACCTCCGCTACCCGTCTCTACGGACGAGTGGGGCCGATGAGCCCCGGCCGGTAGGTGCATCCCGGCCGAGGCCTCTTGCGGGCAGCGTTACAGGGGGCGGATGTTCTCCGCCTGCGGGCCCTTCTGGCCCTGCGTAACGTCGAACTCGACCTTCTGACCCTCGCGGAGCTCGCGGAAGCCCTGGGCGGCGATGTTCGAGTAGTGGGCGAAGACGTCCGGGCCGCCGCCTTCCTGCTCGATGAAGCCGAAGCCCTTTTCCGCGTTGAACCACTTCACAGTGCCCTTGGCCATGTGCCTGTCTCCTTCGAAGGGACTCGTATCGGGTCCCGCACCGTGCGGGATCCGGAGATGCTCGCCCTGGTCCGGAGAGGCGTTAAACAGCAAAAACGCCCGCGATTGCGATCACGGGCGAACGGACTTCGGAACCACGACTGCTGATTACGACGCTACACCGGCTGGTGCCGCTCGGCCACACGGTTCCGGTCACCGCGGCGCGTGGCCCTGATGTGCCGCACGCGTGCGGCAGCCCAGGAAAACCCCAGGTAAAAGCGCACTAATACTCCAGCAGCACTTTGACGTTTTCCCTGTTCAGAGGCGGTTTGGGTGAGTGTAGTGGGTTGATTGACGGCCGGTGTTCTCTTTCCCGGGCAGCCCCTCGATCGTGTGCAGCCGCCGCTGATAGTGGCAGCGCTCCGGGCAGCCTCCCGGCGTGATCGACGAGCGTGCAGTTGAGATCTGGAACGACGAGCTCGAGGAACTTTTCCTGCGTACCGGCCACCGCTTCAAGCGTGTCGAACCTCGTCGCAGGATGCGTGACTACATCCGCGGACTGCTGGGCCCAGTCGGCCGCAAGAACGGCTGGCAGCTGGCCGAATACGCCGGACACCGCACACCCGACCGCCTCCAGCGGCTCCTCAACGGCGCCCGCTGGGACGCCGACGAGATCCGCGACGACCTCCAGCACTACGTAGCCGAACGGCTCGGCGAGCCCGACGGCATTCTCATCCTCGACGACACTGGCTTCCTCAAGAAGGGCACCACCTCGGCCGGCGTGCAGCGCAGTACTCCGGCACCGCCGGCCGTACCGAGAACTGCCAGATCGGAGTGTTCGCCGCCTACGCCACCACACGTGAACGCGCCCTGGTGGACCGGGAGTTGTATCTGCCCAAGTCCTGGACCGACGACCGCGACCGCTGCCGCGCCGCCCACATCCCCAACGAGCGGGCCTTCGCCACCAAGCCCGAACTGGCCAAGACCATGGTGCTGCGGGCGATCGCCTCACCGCTTCCGATCGCCTGGGTGACCGCGGACGCCGCCTACGGCCAGGAGTGGCGGCTGCGCCGCATGCTGGAGGAGACCGGCCTGGGATATGTGCTAGCCGTCCCCAAGTCCCAGCAGGTGCCGCACTTCGGACGCATCGATCACCTCTTCGCCCAGGCACCCGACGAGGCATGGGAGAGACGTTCGTGCGGTGACGGCGCGAAGGGCCCGCGCGTCTACCACTGGGCCGCCCTGCAGATCACGTCCATCGAGGACCTCGACCGTGAGATGCCCACCCACCAGCGGTGGGCCCTGGCACGCCGCAGCATCAGCAAGCCCGAGGAGATCGCCTACTACCTCGCCTACGCACCGCTCGGCACCACGGTCGACCACCTGGTGCGCGTCGCCGGGATGCGCTGGGCCATCGAGGAAGCCTTCCAGGCCGCGAAGAACGAATGCGGCCTCGACCAGTACGAAGTCCGCCGCTACACCGGCTGGATGCGGCACATCACCCTGGCCATACTGGCGCACGCCTTCCTGACCGTCATGGCCGCCGACGCCGCGGCAAAAGGGGCAGCAGAAACGGTTCCTGCCTCGCGCCCCTCACCGTGGCAGAAGTTCGGCGGCTCCTGGCAACTGGCCACACACCCATCGCACGCGCCCACCAGCCCCTCATCAGCGCACGCGCACTGACACGGCAGCTGTAGTTCCTTGATCGGTAGGGCATCGCGGCTGGTCAGGTCGTTTCGCTGGCGGTGATGTTGTTCCATCTCCGGTGGGCTTCGGCGGCCTGGTATTGGTGGTGACGGCGCCAGGCGGACCAGTGCAGGAGGTGGTCGCGGTCG
>NZ_JBFBBS010000070.1:0-16737 GCF_040682835.1 Streptomyces sp. NPDC051104
TCTTGACGGCTTCTGTGAACCCAGCACCTCTGGTGGCGGGCTTCGGGGAAGACCTCCGCGAGGGCCTTCCAGAAGCCGAGCGCGCCGTCGCCGACCGCGAGCACGGGCGCGCGCATGCCGCGGCGGGCGCAGTCACGCAGCAGGTCGGCCCAGGACTCGGCGGACTCACGGTAGCCGTCGGCCATCGCGATCAGTTCCTTGGTGCCGTCCGCGCGCACGCCCATCAGCACCAGGACGCAGGACTTCGCCTCCGCGAGCCGGATGCGCAGGTGGATACCGTCGGCCCAGACGTAGACGTAGTCGGATCCGGCCGGGTCGCGCTCGCCGAATGCCTTGTGGTCGGCCTGCCACTGGGTGGTGAGGCGGGTGACGGTGGCCGGCGAAAGACCGGCCGAGCTGCCCAGGAACTGCTCCAGCGCGGGGACGAAGTCTCCCGAGGACAGGCCGTGCAGGTAGAGCAGCGGCAGCACCTCGCTGATCTTCGGGGACTTCCGACACCACGGCGGCAGGATCGCCGAGGAGAACCGCTTGCGTTCCCCGGTGCTCTCGTCGATGCGCTTGTCGTTCACCCGCGGGGCCCTCACCTCCACCGCCCCGGCGGCCGTGGTCACTGACCTGGGCTGGTGGTAGCCGTTGCGTACCACCAGTCGGCGGCCGTTGTCGTCCCGTTGATCAGCCAACTCCGCTATGTAGGCGTTGACTTCGGCTTCGAGGGCGGCGGCGAGCATGCGCCTCGCCCCTTCGCGGACGATCTCGTCGATCAGGGAGCCGTTCGGGGTGCTGCCGTCGGCATTGACTACGCTGAGCACGGGCGTGCCTTCCCGACCCGCGCTGCGAACGCGGGCCTACTCGGCGACCATCAATCGATCACTCGGGAAGGTACGCCCTCCGCGTTCCGCGAGGCACCCTTCCCGAGGCCGATCCACAGGTACTGAGCATTGCTCCCAGACCACGACGAAGGCCACCACAGGCGCAGCGAATATCACCACCAATGCGGCGATCAATGCGGCCATCAGCGCGAGAACTGCCAGAACTATCGGCCCTTGCAGAATCGCCGGGGGAAGACCGGACTCCGCCGAGGCGCCCGTTGTCTGGCTGGGCGCAAGGGACGCCGCCGCGGACACCGCGCCACGATCCAGGCCCAGTGCAATCTCCGAGAAGGCCAGCGCAGCGATCAGGCGGCCAGCCACAGCGCGACACGGCCTGCCAGATCGTTCCCGTCCCCACAAGCCACAGCATGTCAGGCCCGCAAATCTCAAGCCATAGGCCTGGATCTCAGCTTGACGTTTAACCTCGCAGGTCACCCGACCTGCTGATCTGCGGATCTTCCCGGGACAGCAGGGGCGGCCGTTCTCCACGCTTCGAGATGTCGAGTCACGAAGCACGAGAGAACGGTCGCTGCGTATGAGTCTCCCGGTCGACGCGTCCGCAGGCGACGCATTGGGCATCTTGTCCCGCTTTCGGGTCGAGTTCTACGAATGCCTCTACGCCCGCCAGGACGCACTCTTCGAGCTCACGGACGCGGTGTTGTGCGCGGACGGGCCGGTGAAGACCCTGGTCGAGCTGTCGCTGGCAGCCGAGCACCGGCGCGGGCATGGCGCGCTGTACGCGGCTTTGGAGCGCGGTTGGCTGCAGCCGACACGGTTGCGCCGCACGCTGGTCGGCCTGCCGCTGCCGAAGGCGGCCGACGGGCGGATCGTGCTGGCCGTGGACGTGAGCAACTGGCTCCGCCCCGATGCCCCGATGCCCCGACCAGCGACGATCGGCTGTTCTGCCACGTCTACTGACGTGGCGACCGCAAGACGGACCAGTTCGTGCCGGGCTGGCCGTATTCCTTCGTCGCCGCGCTGGAGTCCGGCCGCACCTCCTGGGTAGGGCTGCTGGACGCCGTGCGCCTGGGGCCCGCCGACGACGCGACGCTCGTCACCGCCGCCCAACTACGCGACTTCGTCGAGCGGTTGACGCAAGCCGGGCACTGGCGGCCCGGCGACCTGGAGATCCTGATCGTGATGGACGCCGGCTACGACGTCAGCTACCTCTCCCACGCCCTGGCCGACCTGCCGGTCGTGTTGGTCGGGCGCTTGCGCTCGGACCGGATCATGCTCCGCGACGCAGGCACCCCGCGTTCCGGCCCGAAGGGCGGGCGGCCCCGTCGGCACGGCCGCGTCCTCACCTTCGCCAAGCCCGACAGCTGGCACCAGCCCGACGTCACCACCAGCACGGACACCACCCGCTACCGCAAGGCCGAGGCGATGGCCTGGGACCGGATGCACCCCAGACTCACCCACCGTGGCCCATGCCTGGACCACGCCGAGGAGGAACTGCCCGTCCTGTGACCTGTGCGTTCGGGACGTGCCTCAGGATGTCGGATCGCCCCCGATGGCGAGAGTACGGTGAAGGGCACCGGAAGGGGTGGAGATCAGCTGGGTGCCGTGTGTTCGGTCCGGACCCGTTGAGCGACGTCACGCAGCTTGATGTTGTGGTGCTGGGAGATGCGACGCAGCACGCTGAGGGCGTCGTCTTCGCTCAGCTGGTGGCGTTCCATGAGGATGCCCATGGCAGCGTGCCGGGCTTCCAGGGCGTGCTCGAGCTGGTCGATGGTGCGGGCGCTGGCCAGAGCGACGGCGGCGTGCGAGGCCAGCAGCCAGCCCGCGGTCTCGATGTCCTTGCTGAAAGCTCCGGGGCGCCGCGCGTACAGGTTCAGCGCGCCGAAGTCCTCGTTGTCTGTGTAGAGCAGCACGCCCGTCATGCTGCCCATCCCCAGATCGCGGGCCCGGGCGGCGAACCGTTCCCACGCCGGCTGCGGCTGTGTCATGTCCGCGATCCGGTACAGGCGCTCACTGCCCTTGCGGTGGGCGAGATCGAAGCACGGGCCCTCGCCCAGCTCAGCCTGCAGGCGGTCGCACTCCTGGACCATGTCGCCGCAGGCGGCCAGGGTCAACGCCCGGCCCTTGCGCACAGCGAGGATCCCCGCCGCGTCACAGCCGTCGATCAGCTTCACCGCCGAGGCCGCGATCTCATCCAGCGTCGCCTGGACCGAGTCCTGGGCCAGCAACTCGCGTGCGAGCAAAGCCATCTGTTCGGCGTACGCACGCCATTCCACCGCCACCACCCGCCTCCACCACCGGTTCCGCCACAGTACGCCGACCTCTCCATGCCCCGGGCCGGCCGCCGTTACCAGGACTCACGCAAGGACCCGCCGCCAGTGCCAGGACGCGGGCGGATTCTGGGCAGACTGGCAAGGCGGGGATCAGGCAGGATCTCGGTGCGGTGCAGGACCTGGCGCGGAACGTAATGGTCGGCGCGCAGGTAGGGCGGAGAGCCGGTACCGGCCGTCCTGCCATTGACCCTGCGCGCAGCGGCCCGAAGGCCATGCGAACACGCCTCTCTACTGATCGGCGTCCGCTTCGTCGCCTGCCTCCTGGCTGTGGTGCTCGAGCATCTCTGAGCCTCCGCGTTCTGCCACATCACATCACATCACGCCGGATCTGCTCATGGCTCAGGCCCGTCTCGCGAGGCAGTTCCGCCTCGCTGACTCCCTTGGGATGCTGTCGCAGCACCCGGGCGATCTTCCCCGCCCACAGCTCCGCGTCCGTGAACGGGCGACGTTTGTCCGCTTCACGAGCTCCGCCAGGTGCTCGCGCGAGCACCCGACCAGTAGGCGTTTCCCGTTGTACTGCGCCTCCACCGCGTGGATCGCTGATGAGTCTGCTACCAGCGCAGAGCACTGCCGTTGGTCCCAGACCACCACCCCGCACAGATCGCACAGCTCAGCCCGGGCCTTTTCCACGCCACCGTCCTCCGGCCCGCTGTCCATGCTCACTCGCCGCGCATCCCGTCGGGCGCCGACGGGAGTCCGGACGCCTCCAGCAGCGCGGGCATCACCGTGGACGGGTCTCCGCTGGACACCCACCGGAAGCGGGCAACCATCCGCCGTCCTGGAAATACACCTCCCTGAGCGCTTCGGCGGCGCTCTCCTGCAGGCGCTCATCGCTGACACCCTGCTCCCGCTCCTGCGCCTCGAAGAGAAGGGCGGAGTACTGCGGCGGCAGCGCCACAGTCAGGTGCCGCAGGCGGGCATCGTCGGTGGAGCCGATCGGCGCGGTGTAGCCGATCCGGGCCCGGGTGTCGATGACGATGCCGCCGGTGGTCGCCGCCCTCTGACGGGCCTTGGCGCGAATCTGCGGCTGCCACCGCTTCTTCACCTCGCGTTCCAGACGGGCGGCGAGGTCCGGGCGGGGCTGGGCACTCCGCGAACGGGGCCAGACCGTACGCGCGCTCGCCGACGGCGCGCGGCTGGCCGACCTGCTGGAAGCCGAGCCCGATCTGGACGCCCTCTCCTACTACCCGCACCTGCTCGCGTGGGAGATCGCCCGTCTCCCCGGCCGTAAACGCGTCACCCCCGTCATCCTGCTCGACACCTTCGAGGACGTCGGCGACCGGACCCGCCGCGACCTGGAGCAGCTGATCCAGCGCGTGGTGTGGCTGATGCCCAACGCGCTATGGGTGATCACCGGGCGCGGCCGGCTCCAGTGGGCCGACGAAGGCCTCCAGGGCCAGCTCGACTTCACCGGCCCCGAGGCCTGGCCCGGCCTGGCCGCCGCCGACACCCCCTACACCCTCACTCCGCTGCCCACCACCAGCGACGGCCGGCAGGTCCTGGTCGGCGACTTCGCCCCGACGCCACCACCGCGTCCTGGGCGACCTCTTGTGGCTGCAAGGAGAACCAGAACGCGCGGCCGCCGCCTACCTCGCCGGGCGCACGGAAGCCGAGCAGCACGCCAAAGTCGGCGAAGCCGCACACAATCAAGCCTTGCGCGCCCTCGCCGTCGCCTTCTACGCCCCCCACCAGGCCGACGACGAAATCGACTTCGCCAACCAGATCCTCGCAACCTGGACCTGCGCGGCCACCACGATCAACGCGGCCATCGCCGCCCTGATCCGCGATGCCGGCGATCCCGCGCTCGACGACCGCATTCACACCCTGCGCACCGAGCTCGACGTCGCCGGCCTCACCTCCATGGCACGCACCCTCGAACTCGCCGCGGCGTTCCACCAAGCCGTCCTCGAGGACCACGACGCACTTGCCGCCACCCTCTCCCGGCTGCGCGAGCAGACCCAGAACGGGGACTACGCCTACTACATCGACATCGGCTCCTTCATGGCCGACCTCCCCCTCCCCGCCAGCCACACCGCGCCGCACTGGCTGGATGGCGAACAGGCAACCCGCACCCGATGGCGCACCCTCCTCACCACCCGCCAGCACCACCTGCACCAGTAACAGCAGAGGGGACGCGCCGCCGCTCCGCGCGCCAACGTCTGACCAGCACACACGGCTGCGGCCCGCGAACAGGCCAGGTGTTCGCGGGCCTCAGCTTCAGGAGCACCAGAGGCAAGGAGAGAAGCCGTGCCCCGCAGTCCCGACGACGACGCGCCTCGCCGTATGAGCAATTCCGATACGCAGCTCAGTGCCGATCAGCAGCAGGCCGCCATCAATGACCGGACGACGCTGCGCGGCGGAGTGTGCACCGGCAATCCGACACGTCGGCGTGAGCTCACAGCCACAACCGTCGGCACCCACCCTCGTGTCGCGGAGGGTGGCACCCGAGCGGGCCGGGAGCGTGTGTCCGGCGTGACGAAGGCCGCGGAGGCGAGGCCGTCCGGAGACCCGCGACCGCGCGAGCACGACGCCCGTTCCGCCCGGAGGAGAGGCGCCGGAAGGTTGCACCCTTTTCGCCGGACGGGGTGCACGAGAGCGTCCGAGCGTGGACAGGGACGCACGTCGCCACTGTTCGTCACCGACGACCGGTCTCGCCTCCACGGATTCCGGCCACTCCGCCGTGCCCCCGGACGGCGCAGCGCCCGCCATTCCTCCCTGGTGCAGGCCGCGAGGAATGGTGGGACGCCGCAGGAAGTGCGCCGTGGCGGAGCGGGATCAGTCGGCCAGCCGGTTGATGGCGGCGGCAGCGATGCCTTCCATGTAGCCGAGGTCGTCGCTGGGCTGACCGGAGAGTTCGACGATGCCGAACCTGTGACCGCTGCGGATGACCGCGACACCGCCGGCGGCCCCGCCGTCACCGCTGAAGGCCGGGTACCACCTGCCCTCGCCGGCCTTGACGGTGATCGTGTGCCCCTTGCCGTAGTACCAGTGACCAGCCGGCTCGACCTGGCAGCTGCGCACCAACTCGTTGATCTGCTTCTCGTACGAGGCCGCCGACGTATTGGTGGTACCGTCTGCGACGGATTCGGTCAGCAAGGTGTCCTTGGTGTCGAAGGTCCAGGTCACGTCGGCGTAGGCGCCGGCCTTCCCCTTGGTCAACGTTCGCATCGTCTCCTCGCCGGAACACGCCGAGAGAGCCTGCTTCCCGGTCATGTCCACCGTCGCGCCGACCGGGGAGAGGCCCTGCTGGAAGAAGTCGTCGCGCTGGATCAGGTTGTCGGCGCCGAGGCGGGGCTCAGCAGGAGTGGCGGTAGGCGCGGTTGCCGGCCGGTTCGGCAAGCCCGTGTCCGCGCCGGCGGCAGCGGGATGCGCGCCGATACCGACCGCGAGCAGGGCCGCACCGATGGAGGCTGCTACTCCTGCGGTACGACCGCGGCGCGAGAACTTCTTGCTGGCAGCTTGGTTGTCGAACATCTCATTCCCCTGTGTGGTCACAATGCGGCTTGGGTTCTCGTACACCCGGGGAGATGCACGGGGTACTGGAGATGTTGGACAGCGGTCTGCTGCGATCGGTGTGAGCTGCCTCACCTCTGTCAGCGAGATCGGGGTGGTCTCAGAGCTGTGTGACGGCCGCACGGACGATCCGCGTCATCGCGGCCGTGTCCAGGCAGGCGTCGACCTCCAGGACCCCGTAGTGGGAACCGTTCCGGAGTACAGCGATGCCTCCGCACGGCTCCTTGCCCCGTGGTGCGGTCCCTGCGGTGTTCAGGTCACCGTCGTAATAACCCATCCAGCTCGCGGCGATACCCGGAGCCACATCGATCGTGTGCGTCGGCCCGTAGACCCAGTGGGTGGCCGGTTCCGTCTGGCACGGCACTTCCTCCAACAGCAGGCGCTGGAAGAAGTTCTGGGCCAGTGCCGGGCTTCCGGCGTCGGCGGCGACTTCGCGCGCGACCTGGTCGTCGATGTTCACCGCCAGAGTGGGGTCGCTGTGGTCCGCGTGCGTGGTCGTCATCAACCCGCGGAAGTGTGCGTCCGACTCTCCCAAGGTCTCGTCGAGGGTCTTCTCCCCGGCGCAGGCCGCGTTGGCGTAGTGACCGTCTCCCACACGATCCCGTACGTAGATGTGCTTGGAGAACCCGACCTTCCTGAACTCGGCCGCTGCCAACAAGTGCCGGTCCGTCATGGGTCCGCCGGCGGGCTTCGGCGCGTCGGAGCCGTTACCCGGCGAGGACGGCACAGCGCCCGGCGTCACTGCCCGAGTGGTCGGAGCAGAGCGAGCGGGCAGGAGGAACCGGCCGGTCAGCAGGCCGAGCCCGACGGCCACCGAGAGAATGACGACGATCGTCCGAGCTCGCACGGCAGCACCTCCCGGCTCCTACTCAAGTTGAAATGCCGGTTGACACCGGAGCGTTGGAATGTCTCAGAAGCCGCCGCCGAGGCGGTCCCGCATGAAGCGGCGAGCCTGGTGGATGCGGTCCTTGACCGTGCCCAGGGGAGCGCCGGTGATCTCAGCGACCTGAAGATAGGTCAGGTCTCCGAGATCGCGCAGCACGAAGGATTCCACCAAGGCCGGATGCCGCTCCTCGAGCGCGGCCAGCGACTCCATGAGATCCAGGCGGGTGCCCGCGATGACGCTTGTCGTTCGAGGGTCGACGCCCTCGGGAAGGACCGCGTGACTGTCCTCCGCGCGTCGGCGCATCGAGCGGTACGTGGCCCTGGCGGCGTTCGAGGCGATCACTGTCACCCACCCGAGGAACGAGCCCCGTCCGCTGTACTCCTGCAGATGTGTACTGATGGACAGCAGAGCGTCCTGCGCGGCCTCTTCGGCGTCGGCGTGGTGCGGCAGGAACCTGGAGCAGCGGCGCATGACCGTGGGGCGAAGCTTGACAAGGAGGCGGTCCAAGGACGCCCGCTCACCTGCCCGAGCGGAGGCCACGAGCTGCGCCAGTTC
Source organism: Streptomyces sp. NPDC051104 (assembly GCF_040682835.1). Lineage (NCBI taxonomy): Bacteria > Bacillati > Actinomycetota > Actinomycetes > Kitasatosporales > Streptomycetaceae > Streptomyces > Streptomyces sp. NPDC051104. The sequence continues at coordinate 8,115 of NZ_JBFBBS010000070.1, forward strand.
GTCCTCGTCGATCACCTTGCTGTCCCCCGTTCTCGTCCGACCTGAAGTCCGCCTGGCCACACCGCGGTTCCCGGCCTCGGCGCCTCCGGCAGAATGTTGCCACATGCAGAAGCTGGGCCGTTATCTCCTCGAGAACAGGCTGGGAGCCGGTTCGTTCGCCACCGTCTGGAAGGCATACGATCCGGAGCTCGACACGGACGTCGCGGTCAAGGTGCTGGCCGACAACTGGGCGTCGAACGCCGATGTACGGGAACGATTCCTGGCGGAGGCGAGGCTGCTCCGCAAGATATCCAGCCCACGTGTCGTACGCGTTCACGACGTCGGTGTCCAGGACGACCGGCCCTACTTCGTCATGGACTACGTCCGGGGCGGCACGCTGGCCGAGAAGATCGGGCACTGCCTGCCCGCGGAGGCACTCCATCTGGCAGCCGAGGCCGGATACGCGGTTCAGGTGCTTCATGACACAGGCGTCGTCCACCGCGACATCAAGCCGTCGAACCTCCTGCTCGACACCGGCCGCACGCCCACTGCCGTACTTGTCGCAGACCTCGGCAGCGCGAAGCGACTCGCTGACGCGTCGGGGTTGACCGTGACCACCGGCACTCCGGCGTACATGGCGCCCGAGCAGGCCTTCCAGACCGGCGGGTTCGATGGTCGAGCCGACGTGTACGCCCTCGGTGTCGTGACGTTCGAACTGTTGACCGGCAGGAAGCCGTTCGGTTTGGGCGGTCGTCTCACCCTCACACCAGAGCAGGCATCGACGTCTTCGCCGCCAAGGATTCCCAGGGAGCTGGGGGTTCCGAACGGCGTCGACACACTTCTTCGTACCGCGCTGTCCGTCGATCCCGAGGACCGACCGCAGACCGCGCAGGCGTTCGCGGACGCGCTGCTGTCACGGGGAGGAGGGGGGTGGGCGCCGGCCACGCCTTCGCGGCCGACACGCCTTGCGGTTTCGGTTGCGGCGGTCGTCGTGTACCTGGTGACAGCGGTGCTGACCTGGTTGGTCCGCTGAACGCGGATTCCTCGTCGGCGTGCAGATCCGGAGAGCAGGCGAACATGCTGTTGCCGAACACTGTCGCGAGCGCCTCGGGAGGCTGGCGGTTTCTATCGGTGATTGCGAATCACCTGGTCAATGGGCTTGTGAGGCATTCTCGCATGGCTTCGGCGGGGGTCTTGTCACCAAGGACGACGCGGGGGCGACGGTTGAGCTGGCGGGCGGCTTCGCGAAGATCGCGCGCGGTGTGGACGGACAGGTCAGTTCCCTTGGGTGCCTCTGTGTTTGTCAAGCTGGTTGGAGTGTTGGCGTAGGCTCGGGTTCGGCGGGTCCGGGAAGTGACTTGTCCGAAGCGTCGGCCATCGGGGTTGGGCCGGCCGCGCTGGATGCTGTAGTCGCCCCCGGTTGTCCTCCCGGGCCCGTCGTCTGGGTGCGTCGGCGTTCGTCGCCGATCATCGTGCGCCATACGTGACCAGCGAGGCGGCGCTTCAGGCAGCGCTGTGCTTCTCTGGATGTCTTTCCTTCTGCGAGTTTGGCCTGGTAGTAGGTGTGGCCCCGGGTGCCTGGCATGCGGATCTGCGTGATGGCGACGGTGTGAAGTGCCGCGTTGAGTTGGCGGTCGCCGCGTCTGGACAGGCGGTGGCGTGCGCGGTCGGCGCTGGCGATATCGATGGGGGCGGTGCCGGCGTACTGGGCGAAGGCGCTGGCAGTCGGAAAGCGGGTGGGGTTTCCGGTCCGGCCCAGGAGCCGGGCGGCGGTCACGGCTCCGATGCCCGGAGTGTCGGTCAGTCGGCTCTCGGACTCTGCGACCAGTGCTGCCATGGCTTTGGCGTTGTCCTTCAGCTTCACATCCCAGGTCCGGATCTCGGCGATGAGGTCGGCGGCGAGGGTGTGGCGGGTGAGCTCCGCCGAACCCGCGGGGACCACAGTGTCCAGGAGCTGTTCGGCCTTGGCCGCGGACAGATCCCGCGGTGCCCCGCCGGGCAAGAGGGCTCTCAGCAACGCGTGGAGCTGGTTCACCGCGCGGACCCTGGCTTGCGCAAGGTTGCTGCGCCGCTCGTCCAGCAGCGCCAGTGCATCCGTTGCACTCTCGGACTGCACCGGCCTGACGTCGCCTTGAAGCGCAGCAACGCATGCCGCAGCGGCGGCGTCGATGCGGTCGTTATTGCGGCCTGCGCCGCGCGACAGCTGGCGGACGCGGGCGGTGGCGCTCGGTGCGACGTCAACGACCCGTTCTCCCCGGGCGAGCAGCCATGAGGTCAGATGATGCCCCAGGCCCCTGGCGTTCTCGACGGCCCAGCGCCGCTCTGGCCACTGGCGGGCCCAGTCCAGCATGCGCTGATACTCCTGGAGCGTCACGTCGATGAGGATCGATGGGAGGTCACGGTTGGTCTCGGGATCGACGGCTGTGGCCGCGTGAGTCGACTTGTGCGGATCGATGCCGATCAGCACCATCGGCGGTCCCCTTCCTTCTCGGTGCCGGCTCAGTGGAATCCGCAGCCGACATCCCGACTTCGAGAAACGTGGGGTGGCCGATGCCACCGCGGCGCTCAGCGGCAATCGGCCGCGCCTCTTCGTTGGTCAGCGGTGGCGGTGGCCGCCCCAGGAGACCGAGTCGACGAACTGGCGGTGGTTGTTGCGCAGGGTGACGGTGTGGGAGGCGCTGTTCCAGACGTAGGCGCGGCGGTCCTGGTAGACGTCGTGGCGGGAGTCGCGGCCGATGCCGGTGTGGACGCGGACGGTCGAGCGGCCGTCCAGCGGTAGTGGTGGAAGGTGTAGGTGTGGCCGGCTCGGTCCGACAGTGTCCAGCCGTCCAGGTTCACGGCCCGGCGGGTGTTGTTGGTGATGTCCACCCACTCCTGGTTGAGGGAGCGGATGGAGCGGTTGTCGCGGCCCGGGGAGTCGTACTGCACCCGGCTGATCTGAACGCTCGGCCGAAGGGCGCGGTGGTCGGCCGCGGCAGCCGGCACGGCGGTCGCAGCGGTGGCGGCCGCAGCGGTCAGCGCGGCGGCGGTCAGGCGGCGAGCAGTCGCAGATCCCCTGCATGTGCGGGCACAGCCCCTATCCGCAGCCACAGGGCCGCAGACCGGGTGTGCAGTGTGCGGTGGCGGCCGACTGGCCCCGTATCCACACCTTGCCCACCACGTGAGGCGAATGCGGACGAGACGTGAATCGTGTTACAGATCGCCCATATCGCGGTGACTCTCACCTGCACCCATCTGCACAGCGAATACACCAGGTTGACGCGCCCTCGGGCCGACAACCGGTGCGGGCGCTGGGCAGCGGGCCGGACACGCTCCACCGCGCCACTCCAGGAGCGTCTACGCCGTCACCCGAAAGTGAGTAACGACGCCCGAGGGCTGACTCGGCCATGACCCCCGTGGCTCCGATCCGCCACGGATATCGACTGGGTTTGCAGGCCCGGCATTCATAGCGGGGCTGGTGGCCTGGATACCGTTTGACCTGCCCGGCTGAACGTTGTTCAGTTCAATGGGACCCGCAGCAGGTCCGCATTGGTTCCTCTCGCCGCGGCATTGTCAGCGGTGATCGATATGGTCGGCGCGCCCGATCAGATGAGGAGCGCGGACCATGAGATCTCCGGACGAACTCGACAACGTTCAGTGGCATGCCCTGACCCACGCCTACGGTTCGGCCGAGGACGTGCCTGAGCTGATCAGGGCGCTCTATCAAGACGATGAGGAGACGGTCGGCGAGGCGATCTATGAGCTGTACGGCAATATCTACCACCAGGGCACGGTCTACCCGGCTTCGGCACCTGCGGTCCCGTTCCTCGCTCACGCCGTCCGGCACGCCCCGGGCAAGCGCGACGAAGTACTGATGCTGCTCGCCGTCCTCGCCGACCACGACCCGGCGGACATCGAATCACCGCACTGGCCCTGCAGTTCGGTTCAGCGATCTGCGACGAACTCTGCCGGGTGCTCCCGGACCTGCTGCCCTGCCTCGATGACGGTGAACGGGGGGTGCGTCGAGCAGCGCTCCGGGTGGTCGCAGCCGTGGCCGAGCTACTCCCGGCTGGGCTACGGGCCTCCGTCGTGCCGCAGCTCGACAGGCTGTACGCCGCCGATCCCGTTCCGGCGGTGCGGGCGGACGCGATGGTCGTCCTGGCCCGGTTGGGCCGGGATACGGCGGCGCTGGACAGCCCACTGCCCGAGGTCAGGCTGGCGGCGGCTCTGCTCTGCGTGGAGCGTTCCGGGCCGCCGTACCCGGCTGAGCTCGTAGCGGTCATCGCCCAAGACGGTGCCGAACCCGACCCGGGGGACGACGACTTCCCGTGGTCGGACACCACCACCCAGGAGGAGCAGCTCACCCGCCTGCTCATCCGAGACCGGGACGCCGGCCTCACCGTGGCCGCCCGCTGGATCGCGGCCGGAGACCTCGGCTCGCGCGGTTCCTGGCTGGCTCAGAAGATCTCCGAGACCTGGCGCGACCAGGAACCCGAGGTCCTGGAACTGCTGCTGGCCGCCCTGCCCCACCAGAGGGACGCCGCGCCCTCGCCAGCCGCCTGCGCAGTATCGGCCACTGGATCGAGCACCTGCCCGAGCCGGGGGCCGACCTCCAAGACGCACTGCACTGGTACGCAGGTGCCGATGATGAAACCGCCGGGCCGGCGCTCCTCGCCCTGGTGCGCTCCCGCGACCCCCGCGCCCTGGAGCTGGTACTGCGCCACCCCAGTGCCCAGCTGCTGGCAGCGGCGGCGCGGCACTTCCCCGAAGCGGCCGACCAACTGATACCCGTCATCCGCCGTGAGCTGGCAGCGGGCGCCACCGGGAACGCGGGAATCGCCCTCGTCGGGGCCCTGGCACCGTTCGGTGCCGCCGCCCGCCAAGCCCAGCCCGAACTGGTCGACTGCCTCGAGACCGGCCGCGCGGCCATCGTCGCCGCCCGCCAGCTCGGCCTCAACGGAATACAGAGGCCGGAGGTTACCGATCTGCTGCACAACGCCGCGCAGAGCACCGACTCTTCACTGAGTGCCGCGGCAGCCGTGGCCCACTACCAGCTGACGGGTAACGCCGGTGCGGCGCTTCGCGCCTTCGAGAGGCTGCTCTCGGCCGGAGGGCAGACCCACTGGTACCTGACCAGCCTGCAGCCGCTGGGCAACGCCGCCGCTCCACTGCTGCCGTTCATCGAGCCTCTGCTGGGATCCGGACACCAGTGGACTCGGATGGCGGCTGCCGAAGCCCACCACTGGATCACCGGATCCCCGGACCGCGCCGTCCCCGTCCTCGCCGAGCTGGTCGGCCCCACCCCGGTCGGCCTCCGCGCCCTAAAGGCCCTCGCAGCCACCGGCTACGTCCCAGAAGAGCTCCGCCCCACCCTCCGCTCCTTCTTCTTCTCCCCACTCCGCCTGCTCAACGACTCACCCCTGTCCGGACAAGGCCACCCGGACCAAGAACTCCGCACCCTGGCCCGCACGTTGCTCGCTGCCGACTAGCTTGCCGGTGGGGTGGGGCGTGGGTTCGCTGCCGCACCCCACCGTTTGCCGCCCCCGCCCATCCCGTGGACGACCGCCGCCGGCCTGCCCACCCTTGGGGCAGCCCGGCAACACCCCTGCACGCTCGCGGTCCCGAGCATGCCGTCGCGGGCCACACACGTGCGACTGGTTCTGTTCAAGAGTTTCGGTTCCGGCCCGATCTCCGTGAATCGGTCACACACTGTTCCGTGGCGTCGGCCGTTGAGATGATCTCCACTCACCCAAGTCGAGGAGCCGGGGCCCAGGATGAGCAGCTGGTCGCCAGAGGTAGATGAGGTGTTAGAGGCGTCGGGATGGGCGCCTGGACGGAAGGTAGATGCAGGTCGCTGGCGATCTATGTTCGAAGCAGTCGGCCTTGCCATGCACGACGCTGCGGAAGCCTTCCTGCAAGAGTTCGGCGGTTTGACCGTGAACGTCAGCCGGCCAGGGATCACCTGTGCCCGCACACCGTTTGAGCTGGACCCGGAGCTGGCCTTCGGCGAGGACGACCGGTTCCTGGAGTGGGGCGAGGCCATCGGGCGTCGCCTCTTCCCGCTCGGCGAGCTTGATCACGGCCGGTTCTTCCTGGCCATCGACGAGGTCAATGAGATCTACCTCGTCGAGACCTGGGTTGCCAGCTTCGGGCCGATGCCCCAGGCCCTCGAAAACTTGGTGCTCGGCGTGGCTCCCCACCGGATCGATGAGCAGTACGGGCCGGCGGGACAGGCGTCCTGACGCCACGTACGCTACGTCAGCACGCGAGTCTGAACTTTTCGCGCGCATACCCGGTTGGGTGAAGACCCTCAGGCGGGAGAACTTCTGCGGACGCCGGCATGTCGTGCTGTGCGGGAGACAGATCAATGACGCACATGTGGCGCTGCCGGGCCTGGCCGTCGTGGAAGTCGCGGCCGCCGATGACGAGACCGCCTTCGCGGTCCAGGAGCTGCTCGCCACGCGGTGCGCCATCGCGCCGACGGACCGTACGACCGGGGAGCCTGACGAGCCAGGCGTGCGGCTGCGGTTCTTCCTGGGCCTGCACCAGGCCCCCGACGCGTAAGCCTACGTCCATGCTCGGCCGCGACCACGGCGGCCGACGTCGCGGTCGCGGCCGTGGTCGAGGGCGTGCCTGGGGTCTGTCCGGCGGATCATCTGACTTCTTCGAGCTCCGTTCGTTGGCATGCCCCGAGGACGCGGAGATCTCACGAGCGAGGAGTGGGCCCGGCTGAAGCGGCATCTGCCGAAGTCCGAACAGCGAGGCGGTGGGACTGTACGGTCACTGGTGTAACTCCCGATCTGGAAGCGACAGTTGATGACTGACGTGGTGAGTGACACCAAGGCCCAGGAGGTGCCCGTGGACGAGGTCGTGGACGACGCCCTGATCCAGCAGCTGATGGCCCGTGCGAAGACGGCGGGATGAAACTGGCTGGCGAGGGCGGTCTGCTGCAGCAGCTGACCAAGAAGCTGCTGGAGTCCGCCTTGGAGGGCGAGATCACCGACCACCTGGGCCACGAGACCGGCGAGCGGGCCGAGGTCGGGCGGAGGGAGAACTACCGCAACGGCCACCGAGCCAAGACTGTGACCACCGACATCGGCACCGTCGAGATCGAGGTGCCCCGGGACCGGGCCGGCACCTTTGAACCGATGATGGTCAAGAAGCGTCAAAAGCGCCTTGCCGGGGTCGATGAGATGGTGCTGTCCCTGTCCGCCAAGGGCCTGACCCACGGCGAGATCTCCGCCCACCTGGCCGAGGTCTACGGGGCGAGCGTCTCCAAGCAGACCATCTCCACGATCACCGACAGCGTGGTCGCGGGGATGACGGAATGGCAGAACCGGCCGCTCGACGCGGGGCGGTTTCCACTGATCGTTGCGAATCAGCGGCAGGCGAGTTCTCTTGACCAGCGTCTCATGGCCTCGGCAGGGGTGTGGTCTCCGAGGACGCGGCGGGGCCTGTGGTTGAGCTGCCGTTCGACTTGCGCGAGGTCGCGGACCGTGTAGCGGGTCAGGCTGGTGCCTTTCGGGAAGTACTCGCGCAGCAGCCCGTTTGTATTCTCGTTTGTGCCGCGCTGCCAGGGGGCGTGCGGGTCGCAGAAGTGGATCCGGAAGCCCGTCAACTCCTCTATCTGCTCGTGCAGATACAGTTCTCTGTCCTGGTCCCAGGTGAGGGTTCGCCGCAGGGAGGCGGGCAGGTCGGCGGTCTGCTTGACGAGCGCATCGCGTATCTGCGGAGCCTTCCAACCGTCGGGCAGGTGGATGAGGCGCACGTAGCGGGTGGCGCGGTCGACCAGGGTGCCGATCGCGGACGCCTGTGCCCTGCCGACGATCAGATCACCCTCCCAGTGCCCGGCGCTTCGCCGCTCGTCGGCTTCCCGGGGTCGGGTGTGGACCGGCCGCATCCGCGGGATGCCATTCTTCACGGGTATGCCCCGGCGCTGCTTCTTGCGGCGAGTACGCCGGGTGCGCAGCCGGGCGGTGCGCTTGTCGAGCAGCCCCTTGTACAGGGCGCGGTAGATGGTCTCCGGACAGGCGTTCATCGCTGGTTGCCCGGGGCGGGTCCGGGCGAGGTGAAGGGCGATCTGCTGTGGTGACCAGTGCTGCTTGAGCTTGTCGTTGACGAAGCCGCGCAGCTCGGAATTTGCGCGGAGCTTCTGCGGCTTCGGGCGGCGCCGGCGCAGGATGGCTTGGTTGTGTGACCACCACGGGTTGTAGGTGCCGTTGGGGCCGCGGCCGCGGGAGATCTCGCGGTAGACGGTGGAACGGTACTTGCCGATCTCCTCGGCGATCACCGGGGCCGATCGGCCTGCGAGCAGGCCCTCGGCGATCGCGATCCGGTCGTCCTGGGTCAGGTAACGCTCGTCGATGGGCTTGTCGGGCAGCAGCATGCGTCCAGCCTTGATGAACCACACCGAGCCAGCGCTGGTGGATACGCCCACTCGGCGGGCAGCGGCTGCCCCTTTCAGGCCACCTCTACGCAGTTCGAAGTACTCCTTCGGCACCGACAATGGCAGACGGTTCGGCGGATACTTCGGCATCGGACGGGCTCCTTTCAGGAGTCGCGACCACCGATGGAAACCGCCCGGTTTACCCGGTCGTCTTCATCGACTGTGTGAACGTGAAGATCAGGGAGGGGCAGGTCGCCAACCGGCCCGTCTACATGGCCG
>NZ_JBFBBS010000071.1:0-15512 GCF_040682835.1 Streptomyces sp. NPDC051104
CGCCGACGCCACCAGGCCCGAGCCCGCCGCAGCCACTACCAACGCCAAGCCACCCAGCAGCCATAAAGATCACATCTCCGGCTGGAGTACTAGGGTTCCCGGCGCCAGCAGAGGAGGCGGACATGGGGCATGCGGCCGCCGGTCTGGACGATCTGACCGCCTTCCTGGCCCGCCTGACCGCCTTGATGCTGCGTTCTTCCGGTGAGGGTGCCTATTCCATCGAGCGGGCTGTGGGTACCTGCGCTCGGGCCTTCGGTGGCCAGGCATCCGTGGTCCTCGTGCCTGAAGCGGCCGTGCTCTCGGTCGCCGCGGCGGACGGTCGCATGCGGACCGTCTGCGTGCACGGCTTCCCGGAGGTATTCCGACTCGACCAAGTAGCGGCGCTCAAGCCCTTCCTGGCCGACGCCGAGGCGGGCAAGCTTGGAGTGGCCGAGGCCGACCGCAGACTGGCACGCATCGAGGCGGCCCCGCCGCCCTACCCCTGGTGGCTGAAGTTCCTCGGCGTCCTGCTGTTCTCCCTGGGCTTCGCTCCGCTGGTCCAGCCCACTTGGTACGAGATCACCACCACAGCTGTCCTGGGCTCGATTGCCGCGGCGCTCGCGGTCGCCGCCGTTCATGCGTCGCGATTGTCCAAAATCCTCCCCCTGGTGGTCTCGGCCATCGTCTCCGTCGTCACCATCGAAGTGTTCACCGGCGATCCGGCACACGGCGGCCCGGTCCTGCTGATGCTCCCAGCGTTGTTCTACTTCGTTCCCGGTGACTTCCTGAGCGCATCGACCACCGAGCTGGCCGTCGGCCTCATCACCACCGGCGCGATCCGGCTCGTCTACTCCATATTCCTGCTCGTCCAGCTCTACCTCGGCGTCCTGATGGGCACATTCGTCACCGGCACCCCCCTCAACGCCCTCTTCGACACCGCCGCCAGCGCCAACCTGCCCAAGTGGGCACTGATTCTGGGTGGGATCGCCTTCACCGCCGGCACGGTCCTGGCCTTCGCAATCCCCTACCGCTTCTTCGGGACTCTCCTCGTGCTGGTTTACGCCACCGTCGGGGTGCAGTCGCTGTTCACCGAGCTGATCCGGGAGACCGGGGGCACATTCGTCGCTGCCGCGGTACTGGCCGCCGCAGCCAATCTGCTGGACCGCAACCCCGCCCGCCCACCTCGATTGATCCTCATCCTTCCTGGCTTCTTCACCCTCACCGTCGGCTCACTGGGCCTGCGCGGCCTGACCACCCTGGCCGGCGGCTACGTCATCGAAGGCTTCCAAGACCTGCAGAAACTCATCACGATCGTCACCGCCATCGCCATCGGACTGGTCGTCGGTACGGCTCTCACCCCTGCCCCTTTCACAACGCGGCCCACCTCTCCCAATGCCCCCTCCATGTCCCAGCGACCGCCCTGACCATGTCTCCACCGCACCGCCCACGGCAACTCATGGCTATACCGTGGACAGTGGTGCCTGTATCGCGGCCAGCCGTGCAACTGTTCCACCGGTCGTCGTCGGTGCCCGATGGGCCTCGAAAATCGACGGTAGCTGGCCCAGGGCACCAGCACCTCCACGACCCCACCGACATCGATGCTGTAGACGAGGACACCGTCACGCTGATTACCTTTCACGTGGTGGCGGCGCATCGTCGTGGCCCCGGTCTGCGAGTCCCTACCGGCAGTCCGAGCACGAATGGAGCCGCTGTGGAACTGAGGTGCATCAGGCCCTCCGCCCGAGTGGGCGTATTGAAAACCGCCGAAGGCCGTTCCTCGAACACTTAGGTGCGGCAAGTGGTCAATGGTCAGCAGCAAACCCTGTCCACAACTTCGCCCTGCGTCACGCCGTGCCAGCCCTCGGCGCCGGCCGTGCACCACAGCTGCGCGCCTCGAGCGCCGAGCACCTGGCCCTGCTGCTGACCGCCGTTCGCGGAACGCCGCTCAAGCATCTGAGCATGTCGCCCGCCGAGGAACTCCGCGCTCACCGGCAAGGCGGCGCTCTACTGGCCGTGCTCCACGCTGCCGGAGACCTGTCCGGCCCCCGTCGCGCTGAGGCCGAGCGGGCGCTGCAGGCCGCCGCTGACGGTGCCGACAAACACCTATGGCACGCCGGTGACCTGGTGACGTCGGCGGAGCACAAGCTTGTACGCGACCTCGCCGAGCAGCTGCGCGAGCTGCCACCACTGCCGCTGGCGTTCATTCACGGTGACGCCTAGCTCAATACCAGTGACTTAAGGGATTGGGTCCGAGCTGCGGGGGACCTTGGTCGGTGGGTTGATCGGGGCGGTGCGCCAGTGCGGGGCGATTGCCAGTGTGTCGGCGGGGTACTGGGGGCGTCGGGTGCCGTGCCGGTGTTCGTCGCGATTGACGCCGAAGTTGGACATCTTGCGTTTGACGACGCGGGGGTTGAGGCGTGCGCGGCGGGTGGTTAACCGGCGGGCTGCTATCTCGCGGATGCCCTCGGCGAGGGCCGCGGTCAGGCGGTCAGGGGGAAAAGGCCGCCTGCGCGGTGACCTGACGGCGGGCGAGGCGGATGCTGCGGGTGAAGGAGAGCCGGTCCGGGTCCAGCCCGGTGTGTTCGGCGGTGTCGTGCATCAAAGTGCGGATGGCGTGGTGGACCAGTAGGTGCTCCCACACTTCCTGTTCGACGCCGCCGGGTGAGCGGGAGCGCAGGACCTCGGCCGGCCCGCGCTGGTGGGTCTTGAGCTCGTCCAGCGCGGTCTCGATCTCCCATCGCTGGCCGTAGAGCGCGGCCAGTTCCAGGGCGGGGGCCACTTCATGGTCGAGGATCGTGGTGATCAGCCGGTAGGGGGCCTCCTGCCCGGGCCGGCCGGGATCGTCGAGGGTGTACTCGATCATCCGTACCACCTGCGGGTCGGAGCGTTTGCGGTGGTCCTTGGCCGTGACGATGTCCGACAGGTACGAGCCATCGGGCAGGTCCTTGCGCACCGGCAGTACCGCGCTGGACTTCACCCGCCACAACAGATCGGCGCCGCCGGCCGCGGCCGCCCGCCATAGCTCCAGGCCGGTGAAACCGCGGTCGGCCAGCAGCAGGTCACCCGTGCCGAGGTGACCGAACAACTCGCGGGCGAGAGCCGGTTCGGACACTGCGAGCGGGCCCAATGCGGCGGCGGTGATGGCGTGGGTTCCGCACTCGGCCAGTGCCGCCACCCGCACCTGCGGGAACGCGCACCGCTGGGTGCGGTGCGTCTTCGGACGCCCGAAGTACGCGGCGTTCTCCTCGCTGTCCGGCACGCCGAAGACGGTGCCGTCGACGGCCATCAACCGCCACCGGCCATAGAAGGCACCCGGTGTCGACTGCGTCGCCAACGGCCGGGCCACCTGCCCGAACAGGGCTTTGAGCGGTTCCGGCCCCAGCTTGGCCCGGGCCCGGGAGATCGCCGCCGTGGTGGGCACCTGCCAGGAACCCGACCAGCGTTTCGCCCAGGCCAGCCCGTGCGTCAGCAGCCGCGCGACCTCTTCATAGCCCTGCCCGGCGAACAGGCACATCGCCAGCACGAAGTAGACCACCACGCGCGGCGGCAGCAGCCGATTACGCTGTCCTGACCTCCCGCACTCGGTCACCACCCGGTCCACCAACTCCGGCGGGAACGACCGCGTCAGCAGCCCGACCGCGATGCGATCCGACAACCGCTCGTCCGTCTCCGGCTTGACCTGCCCCGGCCGTGGCATCCAGGCACCTCCCCGCCACACACCCTACCAGCAACAGGCCTTAAGTCACTGGTATTGCGCCTAGCCTCCCCGTTTCGGTTGGGTCGGCTGAGCCGATTGATCGCAATGGACTGCTGGCTGTCGGCTGCTTTTCGCCGGTGGGCGTGGCTGGGGCCCGACGCTGGGTCGGGTGCTCCAGGTCCTCAGGTAGTGGGCGGTCAGGGACGAAGCCGCTGGTCAGGTAGCCGGTCTCGGCAGGGCCGCGAGGCAGGCGAAAGCGTTGACCAGCTCGTGCCGCCAGGGCCAGGTGGCGGAGATCCGCAGGTGGAGGCGGCGTTGGCCGCGGGTGAGGCGGGCGGCTGCGTGCAGCAGCCGGTAGCGGAGCTTCTTGGGCTCGGCAGTGGCCAGCTCGCCTTCCAGCAGCAGTGTTTGGGCCCAGGCGAGCAGGTCGACGGCGGTGAGAGCCAGTTCGAGCCAGGCGACGTTGATCTGGAAGTGGCGGGAGGGGAAGCGGCCGAAGCCGGTGGATTTGCCGCAGCGGATGCGGTCTTCGACGCGGGCGTGCGCGCGGTGGCGGACCTCCAGTTGCTGCACGGAGCCTTCGCCGTAGGGGGTGTCGGTGAGGAAGACCTGGTGACGCATGCCCTCGTCCAGGTCGAACAGCGAGAGCTGGGCGCCGGGGTGCGGGCGTTCGCGCCGCACGATGATCCGGGTGCCCGCGGGGTAGCCGTCCAGGTCGACCATGCCGGTCAGCTCTGCGACTTCGGCTCCCTTGCGCAGGGAGCCGTCCTGTTCCAGCGCGGGGTGCCAGACCTGCTCGGGCAGGGCCCGGATCGCGCGGTGGACCGGCTCGGTGACGGGGTGTCCGACGGAGAACCGGGCGCGGATCCCGCGGGGACGCAGGGCGCGTATGTGGTGCAGGAACGCTTTCGCGCCTCCGGCGCTGTCGGTGCGGATGAGGATGTCAGTGCCGTGGCGGTGGGCGTCGGGGATCTGGGCCAGAGCCCGGTCGAGGACTGTGATGTGGTCGGCTGCAGTGTTCGCGCCGGCGTTGCCGGGCCGCAGCAGCCCGGCCAGGGCCTCGCCGGTGTTGTCCAGGAAACACAGCATCGGGTGGTAGCCGAAGCCGCGCTTGTAGGTGGGCGCTGTCTGCTCCTTCTCCGAGTGGCAGGTGACCAGGGTGGCGTCGATGTCCAAGACCAGGCCGGTCAGGTCGCGGCCGCCCGCGCGGGCAGCGGGTATGCCGTTCCTGGTCTCGGCGGCCTGCAGCCAGGCGGCCTCCCGGGCCGTGGCCCTCGCTGACCGCAGTGCTGCGAGAGCGGCGGTGTCGATGCCGGCCAGCAGGCGCCAGGCGGTCGGGGTGGAGGCGACCGGGCCGAACACCTCACCTTGGTCACGCAGCAGAGCCAGGTCCGCGATCGCCTCGCCGCCGTCGGCGAGCATCACCGCCAAGTCGACCGCGATCCGACCGGGATCGTGGCCGGTGCCCCGTGGCCGCAGTCGGCGCAGCGCGTCGGTGAAGGCGGCGGTCAGGCCGGCGGCATCGGCGAGATCGGCCAGCAAGCGGGCCCCGGCGTGGCTGACCACTCCACGACCGTCGGCGGAGACGACAAGCCTGGAGCGTGACCCGGTAGTGTGCACGCAGAAAGTGCCTTCCTGCTGGGATGACAGAGACCTTCGACAAGCCTCATCGTCCCAGCTCAGAGGGCATTTTCGCTTTTCTGGTCAAGATCCGGACACCGCCACAAGTGAAACGCGCAGGTTAGTGGATTGAACAGGTACATGGCGCCACGGCCAGAACCCCCTCGCCGTCCTCCGCGGCCTCTTCAACGGAACGCTCTGGCTGCCCCCTCTCACCGCCTGATCAACAGACCTGAGCAGTCACCGCGGGTCTGCTGCCAGGTGTGCCGGAACAGCCCCTGCACGAGCGTGCTGAACGCCTCGAGACAGCCTCCCCGGCGAGTGTTTGTCCGTAGTACGTCAAGGCTGCCGCACTGCAGGTGAGAGTGATAAAGGGCACATCTCACTGCGGTGAGGCACATTTCGCGCGCCGTGCTCGTCTACCAAGTCAAATGAACAAGACCATCAGGCGCGCTGCCGTCGTCACGCTGGCACTTGTCCTGGCTCTGCTCGCCAGGGCGACATGGTTGCAGTACTACGACGCCTCGGCACTGGCGAACAGTCCGGACAACCCACGGCTGGAAATCAACGACTACTCCCAGCCGCGGGGGAACATAATCGTGGGCGGACAGGCCGTCACCGGGTCCAAACGCAACAATGGCAACGCTTTCCAGTACCAACGCACGTACACCAACGGGCCCTTGTACGCGCCGGTCACCGGCTACACCTCGCAGGTGTACGGCGCGACCCAGCTGGAAGGCATCTACCAGAACGTGCTCAACGGGTCGGATCCCGCGCTGCAAACCCCGCTCGGCGCCCTCGAGCGCCAGCACCCACGAGGCGGGAATGTGATCACCACCATCAACCCGGCGGTGCAGCAGGCCGGGTATCAGGCACTGGGCGGCAAGGAAGGCGCGGCTGTCGCCATCGACCCCTCCACCGGCGCGATTCTCGGCATGGTCTCGACGCCGTCGTACGACCCGTCGCAGATCACCGGCACCAATGACGCCGCGGCCTGGCAGAAACTGACCACGGACAAAAGCCAGCCGATGCTGAACCGGGCGATACGCCAGCCGCTGCCGCCCGGCTCCACGTTCAAGCTCGTGGTGGCAGCCGCGGCGCTGCAGGACGGGCTGTATCCGAACATCGACACGCCTACCAACAGCCCCAACCCCTACACGCTGCCCGGCACGGCCACGGTCCTGACGAACGAGGTAGCGACCCTGCCCTGCAAGAACGCCACCATGCGCGTCGCCCTGCAGTACTCCTGCAACACCGTCTTCGCGCACATCGCGTACCAACTGGGCCAGAACAAGGTGCGGGCGATGGCGGAGAAATTCGGCTTCAACCAGCAGCTGGACATACCCGCGCGTGCCGACGCGAGCGTCTACCCGTCGAACATGAACGCGCCGGAGACAGCCCTGTCCGGCATCGGCCAATTCGACGACACAGCGACGCCGCTGCAGATGGCCATGGTGTCGGCGATCATAGACAACGGCGGGAAACTGGTGACGCCGCACATGGTGTCGCAGGCCACCGACGCAAGCGGCAACGTCCTGCAGAGCTACAACCCCAAGGTGCAGACCACGCAGGTCATTCCCGCCCGGGTGGCCTCACAACTGCAGTCCGCCATGATCACCATCGTGCAGAAGGGCACAGGCACGAACGCGCAGATCCCCGGCGTCACGGTCGGCGGTAAGACCGGCACGGCCCAGCACGGAGAGAACAACTCGGCGGTTCCCTACGCCTGGTTCACCTCCTGGACGAAGGATCCGGCAACGGGCAAGCAGATCGCCGTCGCCGCGGTCGTGGTGCAGTCGAACACGGCCCGCGCCGAGGTGAGCGGTTCCCTGCTCGCGGGGCCGGTTGCCCAGGCCATGGAAGAGGCCTGGCTACATAGCAACTGAACAGGCCTCCAAGGTGTGGCCGATCAAGATCAACTGCTTAGCGCCAACGGCCGTACCGATGGTCCATGCGCCGCCAATTGCATCGGATGCGAACTCGCGGCAGGCAGACAGCTGCGTCCAGGTCCCGCGGGTGACCGCGTCACCAGGCAGGCCCAGCCGGCGCACCGCCTCGGCAGGTCCGAGATCGCGCACGACCGTCGCGCAGTAGCCCCGCTCACCCGTCAGGGAGTCCATCCACGCGACCGCGCACGCCTCGGGCTGGGTGTCAGCTCGGCCAGGCCCCGGCGCACTCGGTCGATGGGAACCGCGCCGCTGCCCGGGTATGCCCACACATAGGGTTCTGAGCCGTTTCTTACCCTGCTCGACGAAGGGCGTCCTTAGGATGGGCACGCTCTTTCGAAAACATGCGGGCCGATCGAGACTCCTCGATGTCCCGCGAGACCCATTGAGACGTCCCTCCCGCGGGGCCAGACCAGGACACGCATCGTGCAGAGCACCCGTGACAGGCCCCGGCACCGCGCCGAGAGATCCGCCCGCAAGGCCGGGCCGCTCTGCTCGCGCCCGCTGCTGTGGTCGGGCTGGGCGGCGAGCCGGGCCTTCCTGCTGCTCGCGCTGGCCGGGATCATCCCGCTGACCAAGGTCGCCGTGCTCAGCGACGTCTCGCAGATCTACCACGGCTGGTACGAGGTCTTCCGGGCCGGGCACTACCCGGTCGGGGACGTCACCTGGCAGTACCCGCCGCTGACCGCCCTGGTGATCGTCGCGCCCGGCCTGCTACCGCTCGGCTACGCGCACGCCTTCATCCTGCTGGCGGTGGCCTGCGACATGCTGGCACTGGGCCTGCTGATCCGCGCCGACCGGCGCCGCGGGCGGCGGCTGGTCGCGAGCTGGTACTGGGTGCTGGGCATCGCACTGCTGGGGCCGACGGTCTTCGCCCGCTACGACATCATGGTGACCGTGGTCGCGATCGCCGCCCTGCTGGTGATCGCCCGGCGGCCGGTCCTGGGCGGGGCGCTGGCCGGGATCGGGGTGCTGCTGAAGGTCTGGCCCGGCCTGCTGCTGCTCGGCGCGCCGCGCGGGCGCCGCGGCCTGCGTGCCTGGCTCTCCACGGGCGGCACGGTCGCGCTGCTCTCGCTGGCCGCGGAGGCGGCGCTGCCCGGCGCCTTCTCCTTCCTGAACGAGCAGCAGCAGCGCGGCATCGAGATCGAGTCGCTCGGCGGCACCGTCTTCCAGATCGCCCGCCGCTTCGGCTGGCGCGGCACCGTCTCCTACCACTACGGATCGATGGAGTTCCTGGGCCCGTGGGTGAGCCAGGTGGCCACCGCGTCCCTGGTACTGAGCGCCGTGGCGGGCCTGTGGCTGCTGGTGTGGCGGCTGCGCGCCCGGCACTTCGGGCCGGCCGCCACCGCCGACGCCGCGCTCACCGCCACCCTGCTGTTCGTAACCACCAGCAGGGTGATCAGCCCGCAGTACCTCATCTGGCTGATCGGGCTGGCCGCCGTCTGCCTCTGCGTCCGCGGCACCACCCAGCGACCGGTCGCCCTCCTGCTGCTGCCAGTCGCCGCGCTGACCGTGCTGGAGTTCCCGCTCGGCTTCGACTCCGTGGTGGGCGGCCGACCGCTGGGCGTCTGCGTGCTGGCCGCCCGCAACGTGCTGCTGCTGGCCGCAACACTGCTCGCCTGCGCCCGGCTGTGGCGCTCCACCTCGCTGGTGCCGCTGGAGGCGGAGCCTGAGGAGGCCGCAGGGCCGCGGCTCCGATCGGACGTCCCGGATCCCCGTTCCGCACGCGCCACACCGAACGCGGATGGCTGCTCGACGGAGCCGACCGCAACGGCCGCTGGTACCCCTACGACCACGTACCAGCCACCCCCTCCCTTGACACCGCGCTGACCACGCTGAACGACCCCCGACACGCCTTCTGGGGCTGACACCACCCTCCGCCTACCGTTCAATCCAGCAGCAAGACCGGCCGGACCCCGAGACGACCGAGCTTGCCCCCGCGATGATCCGCGCAACGTCGTCCGCCATGGCTTCGTTCTGTCCGCCCGCCTAGCGGAAGACACCACTCCGACCGAGCCAGTTGTGAGGTCAGAAGGCGCTGGGCTCCGGAAATGGGGAGCTTATCCAGGCTCCATGACGGCGGCCGGCCGGCTGTTCCACCCGTCCCGGGTGGAACAGCCCCTTCCAAGTCCTCTCGTGAGCGGCAGCGGCCAGGACAGCGGTTGAGTCGATCCCACTCTGCCGCGCGGCGGCGAATGGGTCAGCTGGTCGACGTGTCCTGGACGAACCGCAGTCCCCGTCAGCACACGACCGTTGTGCCGTAGCGGCCTGAGTGCCGAATCAGCGGAGGGCCGCCGTGAGTGCGGTGGTGAGGGTGGCCGCGAGGGTGAGGAATGCGGCGAAGGTGGTGGCGGCGCGGGCCAGGGCGGTGGGGTAGGTGGCGCCGTCAAGGCGGGCAAGCTTGCCAGCCGTGGCGGCAGCCAGCAGGGCGAGGATGACCACCACAGCGACGGCAAGCAGGACAACAACGAGACCGGACACGGCAGGCTCCCTAGGGCGATATGGGATGTCGGTGCCGCCGACGGTCACGGAATTGGTGTTCGCCGGGGTACGGCCGGACGATGATGAACATCGGCGAACACGCGAGGTCTGGGGGCCAGTGGCAGTGCACGAAGAACAGTCACAGGGGGATGCGGCGCTCACGAAATTGCGCGCGATGCTGGCTGATGGGCTCGCCCGCAAGGGACTGACGGTAACTCAGCTCGCCCGGCGGGCGGAGCTGGGCCGCACCACCGTCCACGAAGCGTTGCAGCCTGGTGGGCCGGTGCCGTCGCACCGGACAGTGGCAGCCCTGGCTCACGCGCTGGGCCTGCCGGAGGAAGAACTGCTGAATCTAAGGCGGGTCGCCGCCGGAGAAGCACCTGCCGTGCGTCCCGCCCCCAGACGCGCTCGGGTCGTGGCGATCACCGCGGGACTGACAGTGCTGGTGGCCGGCAGCGCCTACGGCACCTATGCCGCCACCCATTCGCCGGGCACCCCCCACCCCCAGGCCAGAAGCTCGGCACCTGCCACGCACCCAGCCCCACCGTCCGGCACCGGGTCACCGTCGGCAGAACTGGGACAAGCCGACACATCATCGCCCGCCGGACCCCGCAACAACGACGCGGGCCTGCCTGCCTCCGAGCGCCCGCAGATCCAGATCGTGGGGAGCGGCTGCTACGCAGCGCACTACTACACCTCCACCGCCGCGCAGTACATGCACAACATCCGCAGCGGCGAGCAGGGTCTGGGCCCTTCCGTCATCGACATCACCAGCCAGACAGCCTCCGCCGAGGCAGTGCTGATGACAGGCATCAAGGTCTTCGTCCTGCACCGGGCTCCGCTGCCCACCTCGGGCATCACCGTCGATGACGGACAGTGCGGGGAGGTTCAGGCAGTCCGCCCCTTCACCACCGACCTGAACCGGCCGCAGCCCGTACTAATCGCCAAACCCGATCCCGGCGGCCCGGGGGACCCCGGCCACCCGCCAGTGAAGTTTCCGTTCCGCATCTCCCGTACTGACCCCGAGGTCTTCGAGATCACTACCAGCGGAAACTGCGACTGCCGTTACGCCTTCGAGGTGGACTGGGTCGCCGCAGGCAAGAGCGGCAGCACCGTCGTCGGAGCCGCCAACGGCGGCCTGCGGGTACTGGGCGGAGCCCACGTACCCGCCTACAAACTCGCCGACGGCAGCTACAACAAGATCGTCCCTGTCGGCCGGTGAATGTGACGGCGAGCTTCACCTGGACCTGCATGCAGTGGGAGGGCCAGGCATCACGTCCGCGTTCACGAGCAGTCGGCCCGTCACTGTTACCGGCATAACGGTGACACCGGACGAATCCTACGGGCCAAGACACAGCCCGCTATCGAGCACGTCTACCGCTTCAGCGCGGACAACGACTTGGCGCGCTGCATCAGGCAGAGAGGTGAGGGGGTTCCTCGTCAGCGCGGACGCCGGCTCCGAGGGTCCGCCGCGGCGTCGGATGACGTCGCCGGGTGTGCCCCGATCACGCCGCGGGCCCGCAGCTCGTCAAGGTCGGGGAGATGAACTCCGGGCAGAGAGGCGAGAAGGTCGGCCTCGGCGGCGCGGATGTGCGCGGAAGGCTGGGGGCCGGTGCTTCGGCGGCCTGCTCCAGCAGGCCCCGTTGCGGCAGCCGTGGCCCGGTGCTTCCGTCACGTTGCGGGCGTACCAGCGTGACCAACAACGCGTCGGTTCCTGACCCCGATGGTCGGGTCGTCCTGGCTCACCTGGGGCGTTCCGTGGTCGCGGAGCGGGCCGGTGTGCCAGCCGTGGGCGGCGCAGGTGTCGAGGATGCGGGGCAGGGCAGCGAGGGTGGTGCGCCAGGAGCCGGTCGTAGAGGTGCAGTCGGCGTCGTGGAGCAGGATGGTGCCGCCGCCGCGGAGATCGCGGGTGACGGTGTCGTGGACCGACCGTGGGGTGGCCCGGCTGCGCCAGTCCTCGCCCCAGGCGGTCCACAGGACGGGCGTCAGCCCGAGCCGTCGGCAGACCAGATGGGTGCTGGTGGTCATCACCCCGTACGGCGGCCGGAAGAGCCGGGGCGGCCGGCCGGTGACCTGGGCGACGAGATCGCGGGCGCGGGCGAGGTCGTCGTGCGTGGCGCGGGGGCCGCGCAGCAGGAGCGGGCGGTGGTGCCAGCCGTGGATGCCGATCTCGTGTCCGGCGGCTGCCATGTCCTGGGCCAGGCCGGGTGCGCGGACCAGCATGGAGCCGAGCAGGAAGAACGTGGCGCGGATTCCGCGGGCCTCCAGGGCGCGCAGGAAGTGTGGGGTGGACAGGTGGTCGGGCCCGTCGTCGAAGGTCAGCGCGATGTGGTCGGGCCGGCCCTGTCCGGCGAGGCGGGGCATGGTCCGGTTGCGCAGCGGCCCGAAGGTGGAGATGACGGGTGCGCCGTGGAGGGCGGCGAGCGTGGGGAGCAGCGCCGCCCCCGCCGTGAGGGCGGTTCGTGTCAGGCCCGGATTCATCGGTCGTCTCCGTCGAAGTACCGGGCGACCGCGCTGAGGTGGGCGCCGGCCCCGCCGTAGGCGTAGGCGACCGGTGCGCCGATGCCCAGGGAGACGGTCATCGCCATGGCCGCGGTCATGACGGCGATACGCCGCCGGGCCGGGCGGCGCACCCGCGCTCGGGCCACGGAGGCCGGTGGCCGGTGGGCGGCCGCGGCGGCTATCGCCTCGGCGGGCCCCGGCCGGCATTGGTGCAGGGCGAGGCCCGCCGCTCGCTGCGCCTGACCGCGTGGGCCGTCGAGGAGTTCGGCGAGCATCGGGCCCAGCTGCCCGGCCTCACGGATCCATACGGCCAGGCCGGCCTCTTCGAGGGCGGCGGCGTTGGTCTGGCCGTGGCCGGGGATACAGCGGTAGCTGGCGACGGGAAGCCCGCAGGCGAGGGCTTCGAGTGAGGTGAGTCCGCCGGCGTTCTGGACGAGGATGTCGCAGGCGTGCATGAGGCCCGGCATGTCCTCGGTCCAGCCGTGGACGTGCTCGATGCCGTCGGCGCGCAGCTGGTCGGCGAGGGCCTGGTTGCGTCCGCAGACCACGACGGGCATCGCCACGCCGCTGTCGCGGATCTCGATCGCGGCCTGCCGGACCGGGCCGACGCCCCACGACCCGGCGACCAGCAGCGCGAGGGGCTCGTCGGCGGGCAGGGCGAACCGCCTGCGGGCGGCATGCCGTTGGGCCTGGGTGGCGGGGGTGAAGCGAGGGTCGGCGACGGGGCCGGTGACAACAACCCCCGCTGCGTCCTGGGCGTGGGCCTGTCCGGCGGGGATGGCGTGGGCGGCGAGGTGGGCGTCGATGCCGGGGGCGACCCACAGGGCGTGGACGGAGAAGTCGGTGAGGTAGGTGAACGTCGGGACGGCGAGCTGGCCGCGCAGCCGCAGGGCGCCGATGACCTGGCTGGCGCCGGGATAGGTCGAGACGACCGCCCGGGTATCAGGGGTGATCACTCGCAGCATCCGGCGCTCCGCGCTGCGGAACATGGCACGCACGGCAGGGCCGGGGCGTCCGGCGTGTTCGGTGGCGGCGTAGATCCGCTGGTAGCCGGCAGGGGCCAGGGCCAGCAGGCGGTGATAGCTGCCGCAGAGCAGTCTCCCCAGGCCGGCGGGGAGGAAGTCGAGGAAGTCGTGCCGGTCCACGGCGAATCCGAGCGTCGTGAGGCGGCGGGCGAGCTCGGTGGCGGCGCCGTCGTGCCCGGCGCCCACGCTCGCCGAGACGATGACGATGCGCGGGTGGCGAAGGCCGTGCCCGGTCGCGGCGGGCGGCGGATACGCGTGCTTGTCCGCCGGTTTGTCGCGGTAGGACACGGCCGACCAACTCCTGGGATGAATAACGCGGGTGATGCTCCAGGGCCGCCCGCGATCCGCACGCCGAGTGCGTGGGGTGCCTCCGTCCCGCGATGATCTGCGGTGACCAGGCGGGGAGCCGGGGCCGAGGCAGAAGCTACTACATCACGTAGAAGTTAGGGAATGGCCTTCCCGGAATTCCGGCGCCCCGGGGGGCGGGCGGGGTGCGCGTCACCTGGCCGCGTAGGCGGTGGCCAGCGCGAGGAGGGACAGCGCCGGCGCGAACACGTATCCCGCGATCCCGACCTGTCGGCGCACTTCGCGCACGCCGAGTGCCGCACTGACCAGCAGTGCGGCGGAGAGGGTCAGTGCCGCGACGACCTGGACCGCGAGCGCCGCGCCTGAGGCGCCCGAGGCAAGGAAGTGCGGACTCGACGAGGGCATTACTCGAACTCCGGTCGACGGGGCGAGGGGTGGCGCAACCTACTGCATGGCGTAGAAACCCGAGGCGCGGGAGCATCGCCGAGGGCGGCATTCAACCGGACCGGGCCTCAAGGGGGTCGCGCCGGTCACCCGCCGCCGAACGGCTGGAGTCACCGGCCTCTCGATGGGCGCGGCGCCGGCGCAGATGCCAGGCCACCAGGACGGCGATCACGACGGCGGCCAGCGCGAGCGCGAGGGCGCGGCCGACGGTGTGCTCGACCCGGGTGTAGGCGGAGCCGGCGAAGTAGCCGAGCAGGGTGAAGCCGACGCCCCAGGCGAGGCCGCCCAGGGCGTTGAAGAGCAGGAATGTGCGGTAGCGCATGTGGGAGGCGCCGGCCAGGGCGGGCATCATCGCGCGGAAGAAGGCGATGAAGCGGCCGAGGACGACCGCTGCGGGCCCCCGGCGGCGGATCAGCACCTGGGCGTCGGCGATTCCGGTCCTGGTGTCGGCGCAGCGGGCGGGTGGCCAGGATCCGGGGCCCGAAGTGATGGCCGACCTCGTATCCCATTCTTCGCGTGTCGTCACATCTCAGTCATGGCGCCTCGGGGGCCATCCGTCGCTTCGCTGGATGGCTTGCCCGTGGCTCGGTAGGCCAGCCGGTACTGGAAGGGATCGCCTACTGGGAGGAGCTGCGTGAGTCGCCCTCTCAGATGGAGACCTGCTTCGCCATCTTTGCCAACGTCCTTGAGCTGGACGAGCAGGGAGAGCCGGTCAACGAGAGGCACGCTGAGCGCCGGGCTGCAGTCTGGCTCTACAGATATTGCACTGGGCACCTGCCCCCGGGCGAGCCGGACTTCGAGCCCTGGGAATGCCAGCTTCATTGAGAGGTCGTTTTCTCCCGATGTTTCATCCCGGAATTGGTGTTTGATCCCGTGGTGTCGGGTCGCGCCAGGAGATGGTGGCTTCGCCGGTGAGGCGGCGGGCCATCAGGTCGGCCATGGCGAGGTGGATCATGGCTTCCGAGCGGGCGGGCAGGGTCTCGTAGTCGCGCGCCAGGCGGCGGTGGAGCATCAGCCACCCGTAGGTCCGCTCCACGGTCCAGCGTTTGGGCAGAGGAGTGAATCCCCTGCTCCTGGGGGCGCGTTGGACGATTTCCATGTCGATCCCGAGGGTGGCGGCGTGCTCGACGAGGTGCTGGCGGTAGCCGCCGTCCACCCAGACCTTGCGGATCGAGGGGTGGGCGGCCGCGACCTGGTCGACCAGGTGGGTGCCGGCGACGGAGTCCTGCACGCTCGCGGCCGTGACCAGTACCGCAAGCAGCAGTCCGAGGGTGTCGGTGACGATGCTCCGCTTGCGGCCGACGATCTTCTTCGCCGCATCCGTGCCCTGCCCGGCGGCCGGGACGCTGATGGAGGTCTTCACGCTCTGCGCGTCGATCACGCACGCGGACGGCTCCGCTTCCTTGCCCTCCTGCTGCCGTTCCCTGCGTTCCGCAGTTAAGCGGGGTTCTCGGGGGTGTGGCAGGGCATCGGTGCAGGTCAGACGGTTGCACCTAGACCGAAAGGCCGAAA
>NZ_JBFBBS010000072.1:0-15374 GCF_040682835.1 Streptomyces sp. NPDC051104
TGTAGGCGGTGGCTGCGAGGGTGAGCCAGGCGGCGTTCGCGGTGAACTTCCCCGAGGGCAGGTGGGCGAGCGCGGAGTCCTCCAGGTCGGCGAAGACCTGCTCCACCTGGGCGTGTTCACGGTGCATGGGTTCGGCCTGGGCCAAGAGGAACGGGCTGTCGGTGAAGATGACGTGGTGGCGCCAGACACCGAACAGTTCGGCCTGCCCCTCCGGCACACTCTTCGGGTTCAGCCGCTTCACGCGGCGCACGATCAGCCGGGCGGTGGTGTGGAACGCCTTCTTCTTGCTGGTGAACGCGGTGAACGGGACTTCGGCGATCTCCGCGTCGGAGATCCAGCGTTCCTCCTCGGCGTCCCAGACGGCGGCGGCGTACTCGATGGGTGTCCAGGCGGACTCGTCGATGACGGCGATCGCCTCGCGGATCGTCTTTTTCACCGCCACGGCCAGCGAGAAGTGCGCGCCCGCCCTCCGGCACACATCCACCACCTTGTGGGAGAAGTACGCCGAGTCCGCACGCACGATGATCTTCGCGGTGATGCCCATCGCCCTCACCGTGGCGAGGGCCTCGCGCAGCAGGCTCGCCGCGCCCTTGCCGGAGCCTGCCGAGCCCTTGCGCAGGCGGGTGGCCACGATGACCGGAGCACAGAGCGCGGTCTTGACGGTGACGATCTGGAAGTGCAGGCCGCGCTGCTTGGTGTAGCCGAACGAGGCACCCTGCTTGGCCGGCCCGTAGACCTGCTTGACCTTGGAGTCGATGTCGACGAAGACCACCTCGTCCGTCGTAGGGACCAGGCCGGTGTGTGCCGCGAGATTACAGGTGAATGCCCGTGCAGCGGACTCCAGTTGGCGTACGTGCCCCCAGGTGAAGGCGCGCAGGAACGACCCCAGCGTGGACGGGGCGCGCACGCCGCCGAACAGGCGCGGCAGGCCACCGTGGCGCAGCATGTCCAGGTCGTCGATGCTGTCCGCCCCGGCCACCATCCCGCCCACGATCGACAGCGCCTTCGCGGCGGCGGCCGTCCCGGCGGCGTTGGCCGCGCCGACGAGTTTCACCTTCTCGGCCACCAGGGCGGGCAGGCCGCACCGCTCGGCCAGCCGGATCGCCGGGACGAGCCCGGCATGCGCGATCAGGTCGGTGTCGTCGAACGCGGCGAACAGTTCCGCGGGCCTGTGGGAGACTTTCACTTCAGAGGTGCCTTGCCGATCGAGCGTGGTGGAAGCGTGGGAACTCCCATCATCGCAGGTCAGCAGGCACCTCTTCCTATTTCCCCGTCCACAGACAGCCCCTCACGCGGTGGATCGAGGCTGAGTGAAGGAGGGTCGCAAGCCTGAGCCGACCGCCTCCATCATCGACACCCAGAGCGTGAAGACCTCCACCAACGTGCCCCTGAACAGCCAGGGAACGGACGCAGCCAAGGAGATCGTCGGCAGGAAGCGGGGCATCATCACAGACACGCTCGGACTCCTGCTCGCCGTGATCGTCACCGCCGCGAGCCTCTCCGAAAACGCCGTAGGGATACAGCTTCTCGACCAGGCCAAGAAAACGTACCCGACCATCTCCAAAAGCTGGGTCGACACCGGCTTCAAGAACGCCGTCATCGAGCACGGCGCCAGCCTCGGAATCGACGTCGAGGTCGTCAACAGAAACCCGGAAGTCCGCGGCTTTCACGTCGTCAAAAGGCGCTGGGTAGTAGAACGAAGCCTCGGTTGGCTCATGCTGCACCGACGCCTATCCCGCGATTACGAGACCCTTCCCGCCAGCTCCGAAGCCATGATCCACATCGCCTCGATCGACAACCTCACCAAGCGCATAGCGGAGGAGACCACACCCACCTGGCGAGGCACCTACTAAGGCAAAAGGGGTAATCTTCCTAAATCAAATCCCCTCTGAGATCCAGGCGAAAACCCGAGAGATTTTCTTCGCTGCCGATAAGGCAGACATGCTCCTTCGAGGCGAGGCAGTGGAGGATGCCTGCGAAGCCTTCGTGGTCCGCGCCAGAGAGGTGCTTCATGGGACGGCCCGGCACTCCCGAAGCAACGAAGTGGCACGTGGCTCCCTGTAGCTGTAGTCAGACCGCGATCAGCGTTCTTGCCGACCGCTGGTCGGTGTTTCCCGACGCTGGTCTTCTTCGGCTGGCGGGGCACGGTCTTGGTCTTGTCGAGGTGCCCGTACACCGTGGAGCGGGGCACGCTGTGTCGGCGATCTGCTGGACAGTCTTCTCCCGCTCGTCGTATAGGGCAGCCGCCCGCCACCGCGTCCGCCGCTGGAGTGGCCCGGCAACAGGTCCGATACCACCCCCTAGCCCGCCCGCCACCGCCCGACCACGCTGAAGGAGCTGGTTCACGAGTAGAAGATGAAGGGGCCGGTGTACCGGCGGACGGTGCAGACCACGCTGAAGGCGTCCTACACCAACCACTACCGCAAGGGCTGATCGAAGCAGACCAGATCCCCCGGCCCCGGCGCGAGCTGCGCGCCCTGTTCGAGCAACTGCGGCCGGACTACCGATCGTGGATGGTCGAGGCGTGGTACGAGGACGACCCCCGCCGGCCCAGCCCCGATTCGGCCCGCTTCCGCAACACCGCCCGACACCGCTACGACTGGCAGGACCTCGTAACAACGTGCTCCACCTACTCGACGCCAAGGGCAACACCCTGGCCCGCGCCGAGTACGAAGGTCCCGTGTACATTCCCGGCGACCCGGACGGCGACGCGTACTGACCGCCCGTCACGGTCCGCCGCCTGTCACAGCGGAAGTCCTCCAGACGCCTCCAGCGCGGCCAGGGCCACCGTGGACGGGTCTCCGCTGGCCACCCACCGGTAGCGGCGACCCTCCTGATGTGGTCGACGCCCTCCCACACGAACCCGTCCACGATGCCGGGGTCGACCGGGCGTTCACGAAAGACGACATCGCCCGGTTCCCCCTCGTTCCTGATCTGCTGGTAGTCCCCCGTGTCGGGACAACCCGCAAACTCGCACACCCAGTGACCCATGCCCGCCATCCTGCCCGGACGGGCGATCACCCCACTGATCAGGCACGAAAGCTGTGGAGTGGATCCCCCCGAAGGGATCACAGACCGGCGGCGGTGGAGGCCGCACCCATGCGCAGGTGCGACCTCCACGCGGAGGGGAGGCAGAGCCTCGCCCGTCCATGCGGTCGTCGTCCTTCTCCAGCTGGAGCGCCGCATCGACATCCTTCGTGATGACCACCTCAGCGGCCTGCGCCATCAGGCGCTGCGCGAGCTGGCCCATCTCCAAAATCGTGCGGCGCAGATCACGCGGCACCGCCCGCTGGGGATACCGCATCCGGGCCAGCTTGGCCACGTGCTGTGCCAGGTCACCACAGCGCTCCAGGTCCGCGCTCATCCGCAGCGAGGTGACCACGGTCCGTAGATCCGTGACGACCGGCTGCTGCCGCACCAGCACCGCAATCGCCCGGTTCTCCAGGTCGCGCTGCAGGTCATCGACCTTCTCGTCGGCCGAGACCACGCTCTCGGCCAGATGCAGATCGGCGTCCAGGAGCGCGGTCGTGGCCAGCCCCATGGCCGACCCGACCAGGTTCGCCATCTCCACCAGGCCCTCACCGATCGCATCCAGCTCCTCGTGATAGGCCTCGCGCATCGCGTCCTCACCGTCCAATCGTGTCTTTACCGGCTCCGTCGGCTGCCAGGCTCGCCCACATCACGCACGCCACAACGGCCGTCTTCCACCAGCGGCGCCACCCCAGAACCGGGCACCGGCTCGCTGGTGACGCCCACGGGCAGACGGCATACCTTCGGCCGGCTCAGCCTGGCGCCCGTCTGTCTGGCAAGCCGGGCACAGTTCGTGCCGTCCTTCGTCCGTGATCACAGTTCCCCACCCGAAGCACACCTCGCTCTCAGTGCCCTCGGCGGGGCTGGTTTTCTTTGACATGAACTATCAACTGCCGCCGAGGGCACCGACGTTACGGCCCGAGCCGCATCGCGTGAGCCGCGCGGCGTGTTCACAGCGTGGTGGTGAACTTCCCGTCGGCCAGCTTGCGCAGCCAGCCGCGCTCGGCCAGTCGGTTCAGCTTCGAGCGCAGTGCCTCCGAGCGGGCCGGCTCCAGGGAAATCCCCAGCTCACCGCAGACCTGTTTGACCATGATCGGCCCCTCCGCCCTGCGCACCACCTCCATAATCCGCTGGTAGTCCGTGGGCAGGACCGCCTAGTCCACGCTCCGCTCGCGCTGCGGCACCAGCAGCACGACCCGGCCCGCGACCTGCCCGGCGGCGTCTTCTGCTCCGGTTCGGCGCGCAGTTGCTCGGCCGGCCGACGCGTGACCCGCTCGGCGACGGCGAGTTCGTACGGACGCCCGCCCTTGCGCGCCGTGGAATCCGAGGAACTGCGATCACCGAAACGGCAGACGATCTTGAGCTCCGACAACCGCCCACGACCAGCACGAGTACACGAACAACGACTCGCACCAGCACCGTGACCAGCATCTTCAAGATGGCGGATCTTCAATGGGCACAGGTCCTGGTGATCATGGAGTTGTGGCGGTCTGTGGTCACTGGGGAGTGCCGCCGTCATGGCTGGCCGAACCGCTTGGGGACCAGTGTGCGGTGCTGCTTCCGGGGCGGCCGGTGTACGACCCGGACCGTCCGCTCGGACGAGAACGGCGTCGTCACCGCCGCGTTGACTCCCGATTCCTGGGAATGTGGGCGATGTGTGATCGCGCAGTGGCTGGCTGGGGAGCGTCAGCCGAGCCCCAGCCGGGGTATCTCCCGTCCCGGGGAGCGGTCCATCACCATCAGCAGGCCGGCCTCGCGAGTCCTGTCGTAGGCGGCCTCGTCTATGACGCCCAGCTGGAACCAGACCGCCTTGGCGCCGATCGCCGCAGCCTGGTCGGCGATGCCTCCGGCGAGGGCGGAGTTGACGAACACGTTCACCACATCCACCGGGAAAGGGATCTCCGCGAGGGAAGCGTAGCCCTGCTCACCGTGCACCGTCTCGGCCTTCGGGTGCACGGGCACCACCCTCTTGCCGATGCGTTGCAGCTTCTCGGCCACGCGGTAGGCGGCGCGTTCGGGGTTGTCGGACAGGCCCACCACGGCCCAGGTGTCTCCGGCAGCGGTGAGAATCTGCCTCATTGTCGTGTCATCGCCATAAATCGTCATGCCCGGCACCGCCGTGCGGTGGTGAGTTCCGCACCAGTTGCCGCCAACCGCATGATCATGGGAAGTGTCAGGCCTGTGGGCTTCGTCAGTTTCATTCAGCAGACGCTAAACCAGCTTGCATACTGTATGCAATAGCGCCGCCGTTCGACAGGAGCAGTAGGGGTAGTTACCCGGCTGCTCACTGAGCTCTTTCAGTGTGGCCACCGATCGGGTGGCAGGGGCCGTGGTCACGACGCACAAGGCTCCCGTGCCGTTGAGGGAGGTGTTCGACGTCTCAACTCATCAGCGAAGGAGCCTTGTTGGTCCCACATCCTGCCGCACTCGACCTGCCCCACGCCCTGGTCGAGTGGGTCACCATGCTCATCGTCACCCGCGAGGGTGACCGACGGTGCAAGCTCCCGCCGCACCGGCGTGCCTTGGTCGCTCTGGTGTGCCTGTGCAAGCACGAGCCGCTCGCACAGATCGCCGCCGGGTTCGGTATCTCGGTCGACACCGCGCACGCCTACACCAAGGCGGTCATCGATCTGCCGGCCACTCGCGCCCCCGGTCTGCTGCGCGCTCTGCGCAAGGCGAACCCCGAGTTCGTTCTGCTCGACGGCACCCTGGCCGAGTGCGACCGAGTCGGCGACGGCCGGGCCGACTACTCGGCCAAACACCGCCGCCATGGGGTGAACGTGCAGGTGGTCACCGATCCCCATGGTCGGGTGCTGTGGCTGTCCCCAGCCCTGCCGGGGCGCTCCCACGACCTGACCGCGGCCCGTGCCCGCCGGATCATCAGGACCTGCGGGCGCCAAGGAGTGCCGATCCTGGCCGCTCGCGCCTACATCGGTGCCAGCGCGTGGATGACTACACCGGCCAGACGGCCGGCGGGAGGCGAACTGACGCTCACCCAACAGATCGTCAACCGGGCGCTGCCGAGGGCGCGGGCCCCGGTCGAGGGTGGAGTCGCCCGTCTGAAGTCCTGGCGGATCTTCCGGCAGAGCGCGGTGCCCTGCGTTCCGCGCAATTCGGGGGTTCTGGAGTCCCTCCGGGGCTGAAGGTGCAGGTCAGTGGGTTGGAGGTTGGTGACGCGGGCGGATTCGCCTAGAGACGCGATTCTGTGGATTCGCCTGCGCTGACCTGGGGTTGCTTCGCAGGGTCTGGAGTCGTGTATGTGAAGACGACGAAGCGGGAGAACAAGTCGGGCACGGTCCGGTACCTGCACCTGGCCCACAACGAGTGGGATCCGGTGAAGGGCCGGGCGGTCCCGAGGGTCCTGTTCACGTTCGGCCGTGAGGACGACCTCGACCGGGACGCGGTGAAGCGCCTGGTCGCGTCTCTATCGAGGCTGCTGGAGCCGGGTGAGGCACTGGCGTCGACGGCGGCGGGTGACCTGGAGTTCGTCTCGTCGGTCCCGTTCGGCGGCACCTACGTCCTCGATCATCTCTGGCAGCGGCTGAGGATCGACAGGATCGTCGGGCAGGTCGGGCAGCCCAAGCGGGGCCGGTGCCGGGACATGTCGGCGACCGAGCGGGTGCTGTTCTCCATGGTCGCGAACCGGGCCCTGGCTCCGTCGTCCAAGCTGGCCGCCGCGGACTGGGTCACGCACGACGTGCATGTCGAGGGCCTGCCGGCCACCGACGACGACGCCTGCTACCGGGCGATGGACTGGCTCCACGAGGTGACCGACGACCTGGAGAAGCAGGTGTTCGACGAGGTCGCGAACCTCCTCAACCTCGAGGTCGACCTGCTGTTCTTCGACACCACCAGCACCTACTTCGAGCTGGAGGAGGCTGACGAACCCGTCGCCCGCGACGACAAGGGCCGCCTGCACCGTCTACCGGCTCGCGGAGAGGGCGCGGGCGGCGGCCGCGGCGGTGTGGGCGAGGGTGCGACCGGCCGTTGATGTCGCCCTGGCCGCCGTCGACACCGTCGCCGTGGTGTACGTGATGCGCGGCGCGTTCAAGCGCCACCACCTGCTCGCCGAAGCCCGCCGCCACCTCTCCTACGCCCTGCGAGGCAGACCCCACCAGCCCGGCCTGGACGAACAAATCGCGCAGACGGCCGTCGACGACTACACCCGCACCATCGGCCGGATGAGGACCGCCGATCTGCGTGCGCTGTACCCGCGCGACACCGATGACCAGCCGTGCTGCGCCCGCTGACTCGTGCCCGCTCCGCGCCCCCGTACGAACGAGCCCGCCTCGCTGCCGACGCCCTCGCGGCCCGCCTCCGCGCGGTTCGCCGTTCGCGTCGCCTGGGCTCTCGCTCCCTG
Source organism: Streptomyces sp. NPDC051104 (assembly GCF_040682835.1). NCBI lineage: Bacteria > Bacillati > Actinomycetota > Actinomycetes > Kitasatosporales > Streptomycetaceae > Streptomyces > Streptomyces sp. NPDC051104. Next base: position 7,391 of record NZ_JBFBBS010000072.1, read on the forward strand.
CCGCACACCATCGCCGTGCCCGCCGCCTCGACGCCACGTCTGCAGCCGGGCCGCGCGGGTCGGAAGGCCGGCCGGGACCAGGAGCAGGCCACCGACGTCGTCACGGTGGAGGAGACCGGCAGTCGTTCGAGGCTGCCGCCACGATGGCCGCCAAGCTCCAGGACGGCATACGGGAGCGCGCCGTCGCCCACGACACCCGGCCACAGCCCACCCCGGCGACGTCCACGTCGCCGCCCACCCAGCAGCCCGGCACTCAACGGGCCCCAGGCCGGACTACACCCCCAGGAGGAGTCAGGTGAGCACACCGCAGGAGCCCAGGATCGAGGCCGCTCTCGCCCGCGTGCGTGCGGGCGCTCAGGAGCGCGCCGCCGTGCTTGGGCCGTCTCCCTGGGAGCCGATCTGGAAGCGGTCCCGGACACCGAAGTCGAAGGCACAAAAGAAGCGGGAGCTGCGCAAGCAGCGCAGGCGGCTCCAGGACGCCGGGCGCCGCCACTTCGTCGCCGGGCAGTCGCGCCGGCCCCGGTCCCGGCAGAACCGCATCGGCAATGCGGCCGCGCGCCGCGATGCGCGCGCCTTGTCCCGGGTGCGGCACTCCACGGCCTGGATGTGGTGACGATGTCGTGCATCGTCCACTCAGTGCACCGCACGGCTGTGTCGATGTCATTCGGCCGTTCTGGTGGTCGTCAGCGTCATGAAAAAGGCTGGCATGATCTGCGCTCTTCTGGGCAGGGAGCATTGGTGTCCTGCCCTGCTGAGCTCGTTTCGCAGGTGAGTTCTGCTCTGGTCCAAGCTGGCTTTCATGTGCTGGGCGACGCGGACACCGGCTTCCCAGGCTTGCGTGTGACCGAGGTGCCCGCCGGTGCCTTGGTCAGTTGGACGGCCTCGGATGGCTTCACTTCTTTGGCCCGTGAACAAGCCGGCCGTGGTCCGAGCGACGACGACATGGGGGCGATCATCCAGGCGGCAGTGTCAGGGCTGCTGGTCCAGCTGGGACACACGGTCGCAGAAACGCCCGATGGCGCTGACCTGGTGGTTCTCGTCGACAAGGTCACTGGGCTGGACAGCAGTGCCAGGTAGGTGTGCAACTGCCGGAATCCGACCGGATGATGTGAGCTGACTGTGGTGCGCACCCGATATGATGCACGGTGCGCACCACCGCCGGTCCCTGGTGCGCTCTACACGATGGTCAGGCGCACCGGGTGGCACCGGCCGGTGCGGGGTGCGCATCGAGGGCCTGGCCCACGCCGACGGCTGCCAGCTGCCGGAGTGTGTCGGCGACGTCCTCGGTGAGGAGCTGCGCGACGAAGGCGATAACTGCGCGGGCGAGGCCCTCTGCTGCGTCCGGCCCGTCCTGCGCCCAGGTGCGCAGGGTGGTGATGAAGACGCGCCCGAGCGCCTCCAGGGCGAAGGTGTCCTCGCACGGCTCGCCCGAGCCGGCGTCGGGCAGCGCGGTGACGGGGACGACGATTCGTTCGGCGACGTCGACGAGCAGCGCGGGTATCTGCGGCTCGGCGCCGGCGAACTCTGCGGCTCGGCGCCGGCGAACTCTGCGGCGGCTTCGGCGTCGCTGGCCTCCACGGCGCGGAGGTAGTTGAAAGCGCTGATCGCCGCGTCCGGCGTCATCGGGGCGAGCGGCCAGGGGGTGGTCTGGGACATGGACGGCTCCTCACGGGATTGCGCGCCGTGTCGTTCACGACGTCATGAGGCAGCCTGTGACGGTTTACCTGTGGATAGATTCCAGCGCCGGGCAGGGGAGAACTCACCCCCCACCTGCTGTGACGTTCTCGGTAGTTGGCGTACTTGATCTGTAGTTGGCGAACAGCGGCCCGGTCATGTGGCCTCAAGCTCGTGATGCCATTCGCTCGGAGGCTTGCGGGTTGGAGGAGCTCTTCTCTGCGTACACGCCTAAGGACTGCGTACGGGACGGGCTCCGGCTGGACGACTTGTGACCGCACCAGTTGCCGGCGACATGGAAGTTCGACGGGGACGTGGTCGTCAGCAAGTTTCTGGCCTCAGGGAAGGATCTATCGCCCGGCTACCAGGCGCTTCGCACAGCCCTCAGCCAGTACGCCGACGCGGTGATCAGCGAGGCACTCCACAGCACGGAGTCCGATGATCGAACGGCTCCAGGGTGATCAGCCATGGCAGCCTGGGGCGATGTTCACCGCCGTCCCGTGGGACAACAGAGCGAGAGGGCCACGAGCGGGCGGGGGGTGGCAGGGGCTGTTGGCGGTTCCGTCAGCGGGTACGGCGCAGGACGGCCCAGCTGCCCCAGCCTGCCTCGGATTCCGCAGCCTGCCAGGTGCCGGGCAGCGCGGCGGCGACGGTGGCTGCGGGAAGGTACAGCGGCCCATCGCTGCCGAGTTGGTTGATCCACAGCAGAACTCCGCCGGGTGCCAGGACGCGGGCGGTTTCAGCGGGGAATCCGGGAGCGGGAGGGGGCGTCGCTGTTTCTGGGCCAGGGGTCAGCGAACGGCGTGAGCGCCGGATGGAGCCGCGGTCAGTACGGGCTTCAGTGCGCCGGTGCTGAGCTGGGTGACGAGCGGGATGGCGATGCGGCCGAGGATGCGGGCGGCCAGGTAGGCGACCGGCATGGCCAGGAGTGCGGCGCCGAGAACGTCGTGGGGGTAGTGGTCGCCGAGGTAGACGCGGGTGAAGCCTTCAAGGAGGGCGAAGGCGGCGGCGATCGTCGCGAGGCGCCGGTCGAGGAGCCAGAGGGCGGCGACGGTCGCGGCGGCGACGGTGGTGTGTCCGCTGGGGAAGGCGTAGTCGGTTCGGGCGGGGCAGGCGCTGACGAAGTAGTCGTGCGGCAGCGAGTAGCACGGGCGTACCTCCGCGACGATCTTCTTGACGACCTCGGCGACGGCGAAGGCGGCCATGACGGCGACGGGTACGGCCAGGGCAAGGGTCATCGTGGGGCTGTCGCGGCGGCGGGCCTTCCACCAGCCGACCAGCATCAGCACCGCGAATACGCCGAGCCCGGCATTGGTCCACAGGTTGAGCGGGGTGTTCAGCCACTTCGTGTCATGGGCGAAGTCGGTGACGGTGGTGAACAGTGAGCCGTCGATGCTGGAGCCGTCGAAGGCGAGCTGGACGGCAGGGTGGGGCGTCATCAGGCGGTATCTCCCGAGAGCAGACGAAGGGACGGCAGACCAGGACCTGAGGCCAGCGTCTACGCGTCTGTAGAAATTGGCGTTGTAATACACGGCCTGGAAGCGCGCCGAGCGGTTTGCCCTGCCCGGGTGGCATGGCAGACTCGACGGCGCGCTAACTTCTACGGCGCGGTAGAAGTTCTACGGAACTGTAGATGATGAATGGAAGGTAGCCAACTCATGAACAGCGGACCGGGGGACCGCAGACCGGGTGGCGCGCTGGAGGCCGAGGTCCTCGCCCTGCTGCAGTCCTCGCCTCAGGCGTTGACCCCCGGCGAGGTACTGGAGCGCCTGGACAACGGCCTGGCGTACAGCACGGTGGTGACGGTGCTCTCGAGGATGTTCGACAAGGGGCTGCTGACGCGGTCCAAGCAGGGCCGCGCTTATGCCTACGCGCCGGTGACGGACACCCACGGGCTGACTGCCCGCCGGATGCGGCAGGTGCTGGAGTCCGACGCAGACCGCCAGGCGGTGCTGACCCGGTTCGTCGAGGAGCTCCCCAGCAGGGACGAGCAGCTGTTGCGGCAGCTTCTCGGCGACCTCGGTGAGGGATGAGCGGCATGGCGTGGCACCTGCTGGTGTACCTACCGCTGTTGTTTCCGGTTCCGGCTACGTGGGCTGCCCGGCCGCTGGCCGAGCGCTTGGAGCCGCGGCTTGCGACCTGGCTGCTGACCACGAGCGCGCTGGCCCTAGCGGCCTTGAGCTGTGCCGCGTTGGGCGTGCTGCTCGTGGCGGGTGTGGTGCGGCTGCCACTGGCCGCGCTGGCGGGTGACTGGTCGGTGAGCACCGTGCGCGCCGGCGATCCGGTGTCCACCGTGGAGGCGGTCGTCGCCGGCCTTGTGCTGGCCGTCGCACTGTCGGCGGGGATGCGGATGCTGTGGCGGCGGATGCGGGCGCTGGCAGGTGCCGTGTTCGAGGCGGCCTGCCTACCGGGAACAGACCGAGTCGTGGTCATGGCCGACGCCGCACCGGACGCCTACGCGCTGCCCGGGCTTCCCGGGCGAATCGTGGTCTCCACCGGCATGCTCGAGGCTCTGGACGACGCGGACCGCGAGGCCATGCTCGCCCACGAGAGTGCCCATCTGGGCTGTCATCATTACGCGTTCGTCGCGGTCGCTCAGCTGGCCGCCACCTGCAACCCGCTGCTGAGGCCGGTGGCCTCCGCCGTGTCCTACACCATCGAGCGCTGGGCGGACGAGCGCGCCGCGACCGCGTGCGGGGACCGCCGCCAGGTCGCCCGCGCCATCGGCAAGGCAGCCCTGGCCACCACGCGCCGCCCACCCCGCCAGGGCCTGTCCGGCGCGGTGCTCGGCCTGCTGGGCCGCCGCCGCAACCCCCTCAAGGCCGCAGGGCCGGTTCCCCGCCGCGTCGCCGCACTGCTTGCCGAACCCCCGGTGTACTCGCTGCCGCAGGACCTCCCGCTGCTGCCGCTGGCCGGCGCCGCCGCCGTAGTCGGCTCCAGCGCCGTGTGCGCCTTTGCCGCCGCCCACGACCTGCACCTGCTGCTCAAAGTCGCAGGCGCCGGCTGACCCGCCCCGCCCATGCCCAGGAGAGAACCGGTGCCGACTGCTAGCCCCGACGCCAGCCGCATGCCGGGCCGTGCCCGGCTGTGGCCCTTGTACGCGGCGGGGTTCACCACTGCATTCGGCGCTCACAGCGTCGCCGCGAACCTGGGCCCCTTCACTACCGGCCATCATGACTCCCTGCTCGTCCTCGGCGGCCTGCTCGCCCTCTATGACGGCACGGAGGTCCTGCTGAAGACCGTCTTCGACACGCTGGCCGACCGGGCCGGCGCCCGACCTGTCCTCCTGGGCGGGCTGATCGCTTTCGCCGCAGCTTCCGCGTTGTTCGCCGCAGCCGACCACACCGCCTGGCTGTGGGCGGCCCGCCTCGGTCAAGGGGCGGCCGCGTCCGCGTTCTCCCCGGCCGCCAGTGCGCTGGTCACCCGCCTCAATCCGGCCGCCAAGCGCGGCCGGGCCTTTGGTTCCTACGGCTTCTTCAAGAGCATCGGCTACACCGCCGGACCCCTTCTGGGCAGCCTCCTGGTCGTTGTCGGCGGCCTTCCGCTGCTGTTCACTGCCATGGCCGCCCTCGCCGCCGCAGTCGCCGTCTGAGCAGTCCTCGCTGTGCCTGCCGCCCCGCCGCTGCCCAAGGCACGCCAGACCGTCATCGACCTCGCCAGGCGGCTCGGCCAGCGCAGCTTCCTGTGGCCAACGGCTGCTCTGGCCGCGGCCACCGCGGCACTCGCCACTGGTGTCGGCTTCCTGCCCGTCACGGGCGCCGCTGCGCACCTTGGGCCCCTCGCCACGGGTGCCGTCGTATCCCTGCTCGCGGCGAGCGCCGCCCTCATCCAGCCTCGCGCCGGGGCCGCCCTCGACCACGGGCGCATCACCACCACCGCTGGGGAGGTTGAGGTTCCCCCGCTGTGCGGGGTGGCTGACTAGCTGGTCAGGGCGGTTTGACGTGGTTTCAGGTTCACTTGTTCGGTCGTTGCCTGGTTGGCGTAGTGTTTCTCCTCGTACTCGATCGGGCTGAGGTAGCCGAGTCGTTTCTGGATGCGGCGGGGGTTGTAGAAGCCGTCGATGTACTCGAAGAGTGCGAGGTTCGCTTCGGCTCTGGTGGCGAAGACGCGGCCGCGGATGCACTCGGTCTTGATGACCATCCACAGGTTCTCCGCCAGGGCGTTGTCGAACGAGTCGCCGACCGAGCCCATAGACGCCTGGATACCTGCCCTGAGCAGGCGAGTTGTGAGCTTCACGGACGTGTATTGACAGCCGTGGTCGGCGTGGTGAATGAGCTCGCCGGGGGCGACTTCGCGGCTGGCCAGGGTATACTCCAGCGTGGTCAGGACCAGGTCGGCGTCCGCGCGGGCGGAGGTTTCCCAGGCCACCACCCGGCGGGAGAACGCGTCGCGGATCGCGGACAGCCACAGCGGGCCCTCCTCGGTCGCGATCATGGTCAGGTCGGTGACCCACAGCCGGTTCGGCACGTTCGCGGTGAAGTCGCGTTGCACCAGGTCGGGGGCCAGATCCGCGTCAGGGTCACGTCGGGTGAAACCCTTGCCCCGCCGGGGACTGATCCCGGCAAGGCCGGCCTGGCGCATGAGGCGTTCAACGCGTTTGCGGCCGACGTGGACGCCTTCACGCTGGAGGACGGCGTGCACGCGGGGTGAGCCGTAGGTCCCGCCGGAGTCGGCGTGGACCTGCCGGATCTTCCCTGTGAGCTCGGCGTCCTGGCGGCGTCGCTCGCATGGCTCCTTCTCGGCCTGGCGCCATCGGCAGTAGGTGGAGGAGGGGATGGAAAGTTCCCGGAGTACGGGCTCGACCCCCAGGTGCGGGTGCGCATCGACGAGCGCGGTCACCTGGGCCGGGTCGGGTCGAGCTGGGCCGCGAAAAAAGCCGAGGCCGTCCGCAGGACCTCGTTCGCCCGCTTGAGCTGGGCATTCTCCTTCCGCAGAGCGGCCAGCTCCTCACGCTCGGCGGTGGTGAGGATGTCGTCTCGCTCGCCGGTATCGGCCTCGGCCTGACGGATCCAGTTACGCAGAGCCTCGTGGTGCACGCCGAGTTCCTCGGCCATGCGGCGGATCACGGGCTTCGGCTCGGCGGTCCGGTACATCCGAACCGCACGCTCACGCAACTCCAGCGGGTACTTCCTCGGCGCAGGCATCGTCTGGGCTCCTCTCGTGAGACCCATATGACCCTCTGTCACCCACCCCCGCATCTCGGGGGAACCTCAGGCCGGCCTCACCGCGGCAGGCCTCGCCGTCTGTGGGCACCTCATTGGGCTCCACCACAGGGATCGGAATTGGCTCCGCGGCGTAAGAAGTTGATCTGGCTCCACCCGGCGATCAGGGAGGCCGTGGGAGGCTCGGCGGATGGACTATGCGGTCGATGAGACCGACGGGCGGTCGAGGAGTATCAGGGCCAAGCTGAGCTGCCGGGCGCCGGACGACGGAGTCCGGGGCCGGTCCTGGACACAGCGATGAGTTTTCGCGGCCTGGAGAGTCTCATTACCGTCATCATCGGCAACGCAGGAGGAAACACGTGGCTCAGCTACTGCGAGTCCAGAACTTCAACGTCTCAAGTGACGGCATCGGTGCCGGTGAGGACCAGACCTTCGAGAATCCGTTCGGCCACGGCGTCGATCCCGCGAAGCTGTTCGCGTGGGCTGGCGCTACGGCTAGCTGGCCCATGCGCACGGACCCCGGGGGCAGCCGCGGCCTCGACGACTACTTGACGCGGGACTACGCACGCAACATCGGCGCCGAGATCATGGGCCGCAACAAGTTCGGGCCCCAGCGCGGTCCCTGGGAGGACCATGAGTGGTGCGGCTGGTGGGGTGACGAGCCCCCGTTCCGCACTCCGGTGTTCGTCATGACCCACCACAAGCGTCCTTCGTTCACGCTCTCCGACACCACGTTCCACTTCGTCGCCGGCGATCCGGCCACGGTCCTTGCGCAGGCACGGGAGGCGGCTCAGGGCAAGGATGTCCGACTCGGCGGCGGGGTCACCACCATCCGGCAGTTCCTCGACGCCGACCTCGTCGACACCATGCATGTGGCGGTCTCACCGGTGAAGCCCGGATCCGGACTGCGGCTCTGGAACTCCCCCGATGAGCTGCTCGACCGGTTCCACCTTGAGGTCGTGCCCAGCCCGAGCGGCGTGACGCACCACCTGTTCTGGCGAAAGTGACACGAGGACTGCGCGACGTGCCCTCTTTGGAGTGAATGCGCTGCTCCCCTCTCTGTCAAAGTAGATCGAGTCAGGCATACTGGATGATTCATTGAGTCGAGGGCGGAGAAGGAGTAGTGCCCGGGTGGCCAGCACGAATGA
>NZ_JBFBBS010000073.1:0-15277 GCF_040682835.1 Streptomyces sp. NPDC051104
AACGGGCTGATCGAGTCCACCAACACCAAGACCCGCCTGATCATCCGCCGAGGCTTCGGCTTCCGCACCGCCGACGCCATCATCGCCCTCGTCATGCTCACCCTCGGAGGCGACCGCCCAACACTGCCAGGACGCCAACTCGCCTCAGACTGACCCACACATCAAGCAGAAGAGCCTTGTTTCGGCTATGCATGTGCACTTGGTCTTCGTGACGAAGTACCGGCGCGGGGTGTTCAACGACGAGATGCTGACGCGCTGCGAAGAGATCATGCGCAAGGTCTGCGAGGACTTCGAAGCGGAGCTGAAGGAGTTCAACGGCGAACGCGATCACGTCCACCTCCTGGTGCACTACCCGCCCAAAGTCGCCGTCTCGAAGCTGGTCAACAGCCTCAAGGGCGTCTCCGCTCGCCGGATACGGTAGGAGTTCACCGGCCGGATCAACCGCGCCATCATGCACGGGCACCTGTGGTCGCCCTCGTACTTCTCCGCGTCGTGCGGCGGAGCACCGTTGGCGATCGTCCGCCAGTACATCGAGCAGCAAAAACGTCCGCTCTGAGGCGCACGTCACAGCAGCCTTGAGATGCATTCATCCCCGGCGTGAACGCCGGGGCTTTCTGCAAGAGCCCCGGTAAGCCGGACGCAGCGGCGCGCGCTGTATCGGCGGCCATGTCCGTGCGCTTGCGGGGTTCAGCGCCGGATGTGGGTCATCTTCGGGTCGAAGAGCGGTTCCTCGGCCACTGTCGCGGCGACACGCTTGCCGAGGTAGTCGATCTCCACATCGATGCCCGGTGTACTCGCCTCGCTGGGAAGCCAGGCATAGGCGACGCCCTTGGCGATCGTGTAGCCGTAGGCTGCGCTGGTGACGTAGCCGGCCGGCGATCCGCCGAGGTAGACGGGCTCCTTGCCGAGCACCACGTCGTCCGGGTCGTCGATCGTCAACGCGGTCAGCTTCCGGGACACCGTGTCCGGCGACCTGGCGGCCAGCGCGGCGCGGCCGAGGAAGTCACCGGCGTCCATCCGCACCGCGAAGCCGAGGCCGGACTCGTAAGGATCGTGTTCGGTGGTCATGTCGACGCCGGACAGGCGGTAGCCCTTCTCCAGCCGCAGGCTGTTGAACGCGCTGCGGCCCGCGGCAATCACCCCGAGGTGCTGTCCGGCCTGCCACAAGGTGTCCGACAGCCGGGCTCCGAATTCGGCCGATGTGTAGATCTCCCAGCCGAGTTCGCCGACGTAGGATACCCGCAACGCGGTGACCGGCACGTTTCCCAGATACGCGTGCTTCGCCTTGAAGTATCCGAAGCCCTTGTGCGAGAAGTCGGTGCCGGTCAGGGGTTGCACGAGATCGCGGGCCAGCGGACCCCATACGCCGATGCAGCAGGTGCCCCCGGTGATGTCGCGGATATGCACCGAACCATCCGCGGGCGCGTGCCGCAGCAGCCAGTCCGTGTCCAGTGCGGAGTTCGCGCCGACCTGGAATCGGTCGTCGGCCAGTCTCGCCACGGTGAGGTCGCTGCGCACACCGCCTGACTGGTCCAGCAACAGGGTGTACGTGACCGCGCCGACCGGCTTGTCCAGGTTGTTGGTTGTCATCCGTTGCAGGAAGCCCAGCGCCCCGGGTCCGGAGATCTCCAGCCGCTTCAGCGGGGTCATGTCGTACAGGGCGACCTTCTCCCGGGTGTGCAACGCCTCGGCACCGGCGATCGGCGACCAGTACCGAGCGGCCCAGTCGTTGCGGCCGGGTATCCCGTAGCCGTCCACAAGGGACTCATTGGCGGCGAACCAGTGCGGCCGCTCCCAACCGCCGCCTTCCAGGAAGTACGCGCCCAGTTCCCGCTGTCGGCCTTGGAACGGGCTGGTCCGGAGCGGCCGCGGGCTCTCCATCGGCTGCAACGGGTGGATCACGTCGTAGACCTCGACGAAGTTCTGGCAGCCACGTTCGTGGACGTAGTCCGGCGCCAACTGGAAGTCCTCGAACCGGTTCACATCGCACTCGTGCACGTCGACGTCCGGCCGGCCGGCCACCAGCCACTGCGCCACCGCCCGCGCGACCCCGGCGGAATGGGTGACCCACACCGCCTCGGCCAGCCAGAATCCCTTGACGTGCCGGGATTCGCCGAGCAGCGGCATACCGTCGGTGGTGAAGGAGAAGATCCCGTTGAAGCCGTCCCCCACCTTCGCCCCGGCCAACGGGGGCAGCAGGTCGACCGCGTCCTGCCAACTCGGCGCGAAGTCCTCCGGGGTGAAGGCGAGCATGGAGGGCTGCCTGCCGGCATCCTGCCAGTTCGCCGAGGGGCCGAGTCCTTCCAGGCTCGCCGGCATTGGGCGGTGCGCGTAGCTGCCGATGCCGATGCGGTCCACGTGCTCGCGGAAGTACAGGTCGGCATCCTGGTGCCGGAGGATCGGCCGGACCGCCTCGGCGGCCTTGTCGACCGTGCCGGCGAGCGCGGTCAACGGCGTGGTCGTGACGTACTGGTGTGCCAAGGGCACCAGCGGTACGGGCTGTCCGACCAGAGCGCCGACCGCGGGGCCCCAGAAACCGGCACAGGACACGACGATGTCCGCGTCCAGCCGGCCGGATTCGGTGACGACGCCGGTGACCCGGCCACCGGCCTGCTCGATGTCGATCACCTTGGTATTGCCCACGAAGGTGGCGCCCCGCGCACTGGCCAGCCTGGCCTGCGCCTCGGCGGCGCGGACCGCCTTGGCCAGGCCGTCGGTGGGCACATAGAAGCCGCCCAGCACCCGCTCGCGGTCCAGCAGCGGATACCGCTCCGCGCATTCCGCCGCGTCCAGCAGTCGCGCGTCGACGCCCCACGACGCCGCCCAGCCCGCCTTGCGGTGCAGATCGCTCCACCGCTCCGCGGTGGTCGCCACCTCCAGGCCGCCCACCTGCCGGAAGCACCACTGCCCGTCCAGCGTGAGGCCGGAGAACTTCTCCACCGTGTAGCGGGCGAACTCCGTCATCGTCTTCGACGAGTTGGCCTGGAAGACCAGGCCGGGAGCGTGCGAGGTGGACCCGCCCGTGGCGAACAGCGGGCCCTGGTCGAGCACGGTCACCGCGGTCCAGCCGCGCGCGGTCAGTTCCTCGGCGAGGGAACATCCGACGATGCCGGCTCCGATGATTACGACGTGAGGCTGGGTCGTCATGTGACCTTCCAAAGCAGTGGCCTGACAGCTGATATCGAACCGCCGGCGGATGGGGGAGCCGGCCGCGACGCGTTACCCGGCGTCGGTCTCGAGGCGGGTGAGCGAGACCGATCGCAGGTCCCGCTTCCGGGCCCATCGCACGGCCCATCCGATACCCACGGCCGCCCACAGCACGGAGAACAGGACGATGCTGCCTCCGGTTTTGAACGGCAGACCCAGTTCGGCGACGAAGAATCCCTGGTAAAGGATGTAGCCGTCGATGACGATGCCGATGACGGGGACGGCGCCGTTGACGAACCAGCGGAATTCGGCGCGCTTGTAGCGCAGGTGGTAGACGAGGTTGGCGACGTTGACCCCGAGGTAGCAGACCAGAACGAAGAAGACGAAGATTACGCCGAGATACCCGTACCCGCTGGAGGGGCCGCCCTGCCACCAGGCGAAGACGATCAAGGCCACGGCGGCGATGACGATCGTCGCCAGTTCGGCGTTCCAGGGGCCTTGGGTCTTGCGGTCCACCTTCGCCAGCCGGGCCGGGCCGAAACCTTCACGGGCCACCGCGTACAGCAGCCGGCTCGCCGCGTAGACCGAGGCGCCGAAGCTCGCGATCGCCGCGGTGAAGCCTGTGATCGGCACAAGGATGGCCAGTGCGCCGACGTACTTCTGGGCGATCGGGTACACCGGGGTGACTTGGCCGGCACTGACGTAGGCCTCAACCGTGTGAACCGGCACCGAGATCGCGAAGCCGTACGAGGTGAGGGCCCAGAACCCGCCGGCGATGACCGTGATGAGGATGGTCGCAAGCGGAATCATGCGGCTCGGGGTCTTCGACTCCTCCGCCACCGGGGCGATGCTGTCGACGCCGGCGATCGACATGAAGGCGAAGACCAGCGCCAGGCCGAGTCCGGAGAAACCCGCCTTGGCGGCACCCGGGTTGAACGGTTCGGCGGAGAAGTGCCCGAGGGAGCCGCCGCGAGCGACGATGACGACGGCCACGAGCGCGACGAACGCGGCCTCGAACAGCATGAGCACCCCGATCATCCGCGCGCCCAACCGGATGTTGCTACGGGCCATGTAGGCGGCCACTGCTATGGACAGCAAGCCGCCCGCGTACCCCGTCCACAGCGACGTATGGACGCCGAAGTACTCGAGAAACGCGTTGAAGAAGACCGCGAACGCCAGCGGGTACAGGGCCGCGGCGACGACGTACCCGGTGATCATCATCCAGCCCACCCAGAGCCCGACGCCCGGCCTGGTGCTCTCCCACAGCCAGGTGAAGGCGCTGCCCGCCGAGGGGCGCCGCCCGTTCATCACCGCGAAACTGATCGCGGTCGGGATGATGGCGATAGTGATGAGGACGAATACCAGAGGCATGACGGGGCCACCGGCAGCGGATTCGATGAATCCCATATTGAGGTAGATGACGGGCGCGAGCGCGAAGTACGCGAGACCGATGAAGGCCACCCGGCGGAGATTGAGGCTTCCGCCGGCCAGCCGCGTTCCCGGCACGAACGACGCGGCGGGCGTCGCGTCCGGTACGGATCTGTCAGAGACTGTCGGCTCAGGGGGCATGCTCACTGGCGTCTTCCCATCGTGGAGGTTGGCGGATCAGGCCCCCGTTCGGTGGCGCGGTCAAAGGCAGACGCATCGCCACCGGCAACCGGCGTCGGTGTTATGAGGACTGGAAGATGCTCAGCGGCATCGTCATGCCGACGTTCCAGACGCCGGAGTCCACGATTTCGAAGATCTTGAGATCTCCGGTGGCGCTGCAGAGGATGTAGGCGTCTTCCCGCGTCAGTCCATGCTCATCGGCCAGCCAGTCGATCATGGCTCGGGTGGCCTTTTTGGCGCCGGTCATCAGATCCGGGTCGATGCCCATCGTGGAGTGGTAGCCAGCCGCGTCCTTCGGCGAGACCGCGGCGGGCGGGACCCGGAAGCTGGGTGCCTCGGACCGCCGCTTGCGCAGCGTGAACCGCAGTGACGCCTGCATCGGGCACTCCACGGCGGTCACGCAGACCTCGCCGTCGCCCTGCGCGGCGTGCGGATCACCGCAGGAGAACAGCGCGCCGTCGGCGAAGACGGGGAGCCAGAGCGTGACACCGGTGGTGAGGTGCCGGTTGTCCATGTTGCCGCCGCCGTGGTGGGGCGGGAACGGCAACTGCCGGGCGGGTTCTCCGGGATGATTGCCCAGCACTCCGAGGAACGGCGACACCGAGATCTCCACGCCCGGGACAAGCGTCGTGGTCGCGCCCTTGGTCAGGTCGAACGTCCGGACGTATCCATCGGGGAAGTCCTCCGGCAGCAGACCGAGTCCGGGCAGGAACGCCGCCCACCCCCAGTCGCCGGGCTTCAGATCGAGGATTTCGATCTCCAGCGTGTCACCGGCCTCCGCGCCGTTGACGAAAAGGGGCCCGGACAGGTTGTAGATGGTGTCGAAGTCGAACTTGCTCTCGGGATACGTCGCCCCGGGCCATACCTGGCCCTCGCCCGCCACCTTGAGGTCGTAATGCACCACGTCGCCGGAATTGATCGCCAGCGCAGGTTCGAGGTCGGCATCCCACTCGTGATGAATCAGGGTCGGTTCGATAACGTGTTCACGCGCAGCCATCGCGACTCCATTCGGCGCTCGTCGTACAACGACTCTCGATGGATGAGTAACCGTCGAACTGATATACCAGAAGGTATGACGCTCATGTATCGGCGTCAACACCCACGTGTGTCCGCCGTGTAACACCTGGCCGGACGCCCACCTCGATCGGAAGCAGCGGCAATGCGGATGGGGCTGGCAGACGAAGACAGGCCGGCGGGCACATCTCTGTCGGATCGGGCCTACGCCGTGATCCGCGATCTGCTGATCACCCTGGAGATCGCCCCCGGATCGGTCATCAACGAAGAGGCTCTGATGCAGCGCCTCGGCATGGGGCGCACCCCGGTCCGCGAGGCGATCAAGCGGCTGGAACTGGAGAAGCTCGCCGCGATCTATCCCCGCCGTGGCACGTTCGCGACGGACATCAACATCGCCGACCTGGGCCGAATCTCCGAAGTCCGCGTTCCGCTGGAGGGTTTGGTGGCGGCCCGCGCCGCCACCCGCGCGAGTCAGGACGACATCGAGTCACTGGAGCGGATCCTCGGAGCCCTGCGGGACGCCGACGACAACCGCCGGCTGCTGGAGATCGACGTGTCGATGCACCGGGCCGTCTACCACGCCGCGCGCAACCCTTACCTGGAGGCGACCCTCAACCAGTACCTCAACCTCTCACTGCGCATGCTCTACCTCGTCCTCGACCGCCTGCCGCACCTGCCCGACCACCTCGCCGAGCAGCGCGCACTGGTCGATGCCATCAAGGCCCGCGACAGCGACCGGGCACAGGCTCTCGCCGTCCAGCACCTCACCGCCTTCGCCGACGAGATGCGAGCCGTGCTGTAGGCACGCCCGAGTCGGTCCGCGCGCCGCTCAGATCACCTTGCGGATGGCGGACTCGAATCCCGCCACATGGCCGGCGGCGAAGCCGGCGGAGCGGTCCGCGTCGCCATCGATGACCGCGCGCAGCAGCTGCCCGTGTTCGAGCACGTGGTCGGCGAGCCCCGGCAGGCGATCGAGGAACAGGCACCAGATGCGTGTCGCCAGGTTGCCGTACCGGATCAAGGTGTCCTCGAGATATGGGTTGTTGGTTGCCGCGTAGATCGCGCGATGGACGCGTACGTCGAGTCGGATGAGCTCGCGCAGGTCCTTCGTCCCGGCCGAGCCGAGTTCCGCCAGCAGGAGCTCCAGCTCGGCGCGGTCACGGCCGGTGAGGCGACGGGCGGCGGCAGCCGCGGCCAGGGGCTCGAGCTGCTGCCGGACCTCGGAGATGTACCCCAGATCCGTGATGTGGACCTCCGTCGCGAAGGTGCCGCGTCGTGGATACGCGATGACGAGCCGCTCCGACTCCAGCCGTTTGAGCGCCTCCCGTACGGGCGTGCGGCCGAGCCCAAGTTCGCTCGCCACCTGCTCGTCACTGATCGGCGCCCCCGGCCGGATCTGCAGGGTCACCAACCGGTCGGAGATGACCTGGTACGCCTTCTCGGCCAGCGATCGCCGGCCGCCCTCCGCCGCAGCCCACATGACGTACCGGGCACCTCCCTTGACGCGAGCAGTCTCCATGATTACGGTATCTAATATATCAGTCTTTGTTATTGAGGATTTCAGTGCCGCTCAGTCGATCGGCCACCCGGGAAGCAGGCACGCGATGAGGAATCCGACGGCCGTCGGCGGTGCGTCACCGGCAGACGGTGTGCCCGACCACCCGGCCTTCCTGTGGCGCAACCCCGACCCGAAGCCGTCCTACGACGTGGTCATCGTCGGGGGCGGCGGTCATGGCCTGGCGACCGCGTACTACCTGGCGAAGAACCACGGCATCACCAACGTGGCGGTGCTGGAGAAGGGCTGGCTGGCCGGCGGCAACATGGCCCGCAACACCACGATCATCCGGTCGAACTACCTGTGGGACGAGAGTTCCGGGATCTACGAGCATTCGCTCAAGCTGTGGGAAGGGCTCGAAGAGGATCTGGGCTATCCGATCCTGTTCAGCCGGCGAGGCGTGCTGAATCTGGCGCACAGCCTTCAGGACGTCCGTGACAGCAAGCGGCGCGTCCACGCCAACCGGCTCAACGGCATCGACGCGGAGTGGCTGGAGCCCGAAGACGTCGCGAAGGTCTGCCCGATCGTCAACGTCTCCCCCGATACCCGCTATCCGGTGCTCGGGGCGACCTACCAGCCGCGCGGGGGCATCGCCAAGCACGACTACGTCGCCTGGGGCTTCGCCCGCCGCGCCGACGAGTACGGGATCGACCTGATCCAGAACTGCGAGGTCACCGGTCTCGACATCGCGGGCGGCCGGGTCGTGGGCGTGCGGACCACTCGCGGCAGGATCGCCGCCGGGAAGGTGGCGCTGGCCGCCGCCGGCCACTCATCCGTCCTGGCCGGTATGGCGGGTCTCCGGCTGCCGATCCAGAGCCATCCGCTGCAGGCACTCGTCTCCGAACTGCTCGAGCCGGTGCACCCCACCGTGGTGATGTCGAACGCCGTGCACGTGTACGTCTCCCAGGCACACAAGGGCGAACTGGTGATGGGCGCGGGCATCGACAGCTACAACGGATACGGCCAGCGCGGCGCGTTCCACATCATCGAGCGGCAGATGTCCGCCGCCCTGGAGCTTTTCCCGGTTTTCGCCCGCGCCCATCTGCTGCGTACGTGGGCCGGCATCGTCGACGTCACCCCGGACGCCTCTCCCATCGTGGGGCTCACGCCCGTCGACGGCCTGTACCTCAACTGCGGCTGGGGTACTGGCGGGTTCAAGGCCACCCCCGGTGTCGGCTGGTGCTTCGCGCACACCGTGGCGCACGACGAGCCGCATCCCTACAACGCCCCGTTCACGCTCGACCGGTTCACCACCGGGGCTCTGGTCGATGAGCACGGCGCCGCCGCCGTCGCCCATTGAGCAGCGCCCGTTCCCACGAAGAGAGACGCGATGCAGCTCATTCCCTGTCCCTGGTGCGGAAACCGCGAAGAGGCCGAGTTCCATTACGGCGGCCAGGCCCACGTGACGTATCCGGCCGACCCGCACGCCCTGTCCGACGCGGAATGGGCGCAGTTCGTGTTCTTTCGCGACAACCCCAAGGGCCCGTTCGCCGAACGGTGGATGCACGCCGCGGGCTGCCGACGGTGGTTCAACGCCGTCCGTGACACCGCCACCCACGATCTGCTCGCCGTCTACCGCGTCGGCGAGCCCCCGCCACGAGTCGTCGCACCGGTGGCGGGACAGCATCGAGGGCAGGTGGGGAGGGCATGATCGCGCGGTTCCGGCTCGACGGCCGCGGCCATATAGACCGCGGCACCGAGCTGACCTTCACCTTCGACGGCACGCGCTACCACGGGCACCCCGGCGACACCCTCGCCTCGGCGCTGCTCGCGAACGGTGTGCACAATGTCGCCACCTCGATCACGTACGGACGTCCCCGCGGCATCGTGGCCGCAGGCGTCGAGGACCCGGGCTCCCTGGTCCAAATCGAGGCGCCGTTCCCGGAGCCCATGCTGACCGCGACCACCGTCGAGCTGTACGACGGCCTGGTCGCCCGCGGCCTGCGCGGGCAGGGCCGGCTCGGCGGTGAGCCGGATCCGGCCCGCTACGACGCGACGCACGCCCACTGCGACCTGCTGGTCGTCGGTGCCGGGCCGGCCGGGCTGGCCGCAGCACTGGCCGGCGCCAGGGCCGGCGCCCGCGTCGTGCTCGTCGACGACCAGCCGCGGACGGGCGGATCCCTCCTGGGCACCGCGGAGACCCTCGACGGCGCACCCGCGGCCGACTGGGCGGCCCGGGTCGGCGGCGAACTCGCCACCTTCCCCGACGTCCGCATGCTCACCCGTACGACCGCCTTCGGCTGCTACGACGACGGCTTCGTACTCGCCCTGGAGAAGCGGACCGATCACCTCGGGGCAGCCGCGCCCGCGCACCTGTCGCGGCAGCGCGTCTGGCGGATCCGCGCCCAGCAGGTCGTCGTCGCCACCGGAGCGCACGAACGCCCTGTGGTGTTCGACGACAACGACCGCCCGGGCATCATGCTGGCCGGCGCGGCGCGCACCTACCTCAACCGCTACGGCGTGCTGGCCGGTCGCGGCATCGCGGTGTTCACCACCAACGACAGCGCCTACGGCGCCGCGATCGAACTCGCCGACGCCGGTGCGGACATCGTGGCGGTCCTCGACGCCCGCGACGACGTACCGGGCTCCCTCGCCGCCGAGTGTCTGCGGCGCGGCATCGAGGTGCGGCCGGGGCACGTGGTGACCGGCACCAGCGGGGGCGACCGCATCACCAGTGCGCACGTCGCGCCGTGCGCGGACGGCCGGCTGGGCGCGCGCCAGGGCGTCTCCTGCGACCTCTTGCTGGTCTCGGGAGGCTGGAATCCGGTGGCGCATCTGTTCAGCCAGGCGCGCGGCAGGCTCCGCTACGACGCGGCCCTCGGGGCGTTCCTCCCCGAGGGCCCACTGCCCACCGTTCGGACGGCGGGTTCGGCCCGAGGGGTGTTCACACTGGCCGGCTGCCTCGCCGACGGAGACGAGGCGGCGCGGCAGGCGCTGGCCGCGACCGGGCGGGCCGCCGCGCCGGTGACCCTGCCCGCCGCCGTCGAGCGGGGCGACGGTCTGCCCGGCCGCGTGCTGTGGTCGGTACCCGACCCCGGCAAGGGCGGCGGCGCGGGCGCGCGGTTCGTCGATCTGCAGCGCGACGTCACCGTGGCGGACGTGCTGCGCGCCACCGGCGCCGGCCTTCGGTCCGTGGAACACGTCAAGCGGTACACCACCCTCGGCACCGCGCACGACCAGGGAAAGACGTCGGGCGTCATCGCCTCCGGCATCGTCGCGCAGGCGCTCGGGGTGGACATCGCCGACCTGGGCACGACCACCTTCCGGCCGCCGTACACACCCGTGTCGTTCGCCGCGCTGGCCGGCCGGGACCGGGACTCGCTTTTCGACCCCGTGCGGGTGACCGCGCTCCACCCGTGGCACGTCGAGCAGGGCGCTGTGTTCGAGAACGTCGGGCAGTGGAAGCGCCCCTGGTACTACCCGCGGCCCGGCGAGGACATGGAGACGGCCGTCCTGCGCGAGTGCCGCGCGGCCCGCGAGAGCGTCGGGCTGATGGACGGCTCGACGCTCGGCAAGATCACCGTTCAGGGTCCTGACGCCGGCGAGCTGCTCGACCGGATCTACACCAACCTGATGAGCAGTCTGAAGGTCGGCTGCGCGCGCTACGGCGTCATGTGCGGCGTGGACGGCATGGTCATCGACGACGGCACTGTCATCCGCGTCGCCGACGAGGAGTTCCTGCTCACCACGACCACCGGCAACGCCGCCGAGGTGCTGGAGTGGATGGAGGAATGGCTGCAGACGGAATGGCCCCAACTGCGCGTCAGCCTGACCTCGGTCACCGAGCACTGGGTGACCGTCCCGCTCGTGGGACCCCGCTCCCGTGACGTACTGGCCGCCGTCGCGCCCGGCCTGGACGTCAGCAATAACGCCTTCCCCTTCATGACCTGGCGCGACGCAACCGTCGCCGGCGTCCCCGCCCGCGTCTGCCGGATCAGCTTCTCCGGCGAGCTCGCCTACGAGGTCAACGTCGTGGCCTGGGACGGCGTGGCCGTGTGGGAGGCGTTGATCGCGGCGGGCGAGCCCTACGGCATCACGCCGTACGGCACAGAGACGATGCATGTGCTGCGCGCCGAGAAGGGCTACCCGATCATCGGCCAGGACACCGACGGGACCGTCACGCCGCAGGACCTCGGCATGTCGTGGGTGGTGTCGAAGAAGAAGCCCGACTTCATCGGCAAGCGGTCCTTCTCCCGGCCGGAGAACATCAGGTCCGACCGCAAACAGCTCGTCGGTCTCCTGCCGGTCGACCAGCACGTGCTGCTGCCCGAAGGCGCCCAGCTCATCACCACCGAATCGGTGCCACCACCGCCGGTCCCGATGCTCGGGCACGTGACTTCGAGTTACCGCAGCGCGGCGCTGAACCGGACCTTCGCGCTCGCTCTCGTCCGGTCCGGCAGGGAGCGCATCGGCGAGACGCTGTACGTCCCCCTCGACGGCACCGTCGTGCCGGTGACCGTGACCGATCCTGTGCTCTACGACAAGGAGGGGGCTCGCCGTGACGGTTGAGACGTCCATCCGCCTCAGCCCGCTCGCCGACTGGGCAGCGGCGTTCGATCAGCTGCCCGCCGGCATCCGGATCCGGGAAATGCCCTTCCTCACCCAGCTGTCACTGCGGCTCGACCCCGGCGGCCGGGCCGCTGCATCGGTCGCGGAGGCCATCGGCGTCGCCTTGCCGACTGCACCGTCCACCTTTGTGGGTACCGATGAGGTCGAGGCTCTCTGGCTGGGCCCGGACGAGTGGCTCCTCGTCGCACCGCCCGGGGCGGGGGCGCAACTTCAGGACGCCCTGCGGGCAGCGATCGGCGACGGGTTCGGAACCGTCACCGACGTCTCAGCCCAGCGAACCACGCTCTGCGTGTCCGGCAGTCTCGCGCAGGAGGTTCTCGCACGAGGCTGCGCGATCGACCTGCACCCGCAGGTCAGTCCCCTTGGGACGTGCGTGCAGACCAGGCTTGCGCAGGCCGGCGTCATCCTGCTGGTCCGGGACGACACGGCGACCTGTGTCCGGCTGCTCGTCCGTTCGTCCTTCGCTCCCTACGTGGCGTCCTGGCTGGTCGACGCATGCACCGAGTACCGGGAAGCGGTGCTATGACCACCAGTGTCTACGACTCGTTCAAGACCGCCATCGGCCTCTCCGGCTCCCCCACAGTGGGGCCCGTGCGCGCGGCCGGGACGATCGTCCGGTCCCTCCCTCGGGGCCGCCTCCGAGCCCACGACGGCCCGCGTCCGCGCGTCCACTGCAGGGATGAACGACAAGAAGACAGCCCGTGGCGGACTCGCGCTCACCGTCGTTGCATGCAGAGGGGACAGGCATGACCCATCACTTCGTCCTTACCTTGAGCTGCCCCGAGCGACCGGGAATCGTCCACTCGGTGACGTCCTTCCTCGTCCAGCACGGCTGCGACATCAGCGAACACCAGCAGTTCGACGACCCGGTGCACGGGCATTTGTTCCTGCGGACCAGCTTCACCTCTCCCTCGCCGGTGTTGACACTTCAGCACCTGCACGACGCCTTCGGACCGGTAGCAGCAGCGTTCGGCATGAGCTGGCAGATGCGTGACGCCGCCCACAAGCCGCGGGTCCTGGTGATGGTGTCGAAGTTCGACCACTGCCTCGCCGACTTGCTCTACCGCTGGCGCAGCGAGACGCTGGACGCCGAACTGGCCCTGGTGGTGTCTAACCACCCCGACCTGCGCCCATTGGCGCTCGCGGCCGGGCTCGCATTCGAGCACGTCCCAGTCACCGCCGACACCAAGCCGCAGGCCGAAGGCCGGCTCCTCGAACTCGTCGACGAGCACCAGATCGACCTTGTGGTGCTGGCACGCTACATGCAGGTCCTGTCCAACGACCTGTGCAAGCGTCTCGAAGGGCGCGCCATCAACATCCACCACTCCTTCCTGCCAGGCTTCGCCGGCGCGAAGCCCTACCACCAGGCCTACCTCCGGGGCGTGAAGATGGTCGGCGCGACCGCCCATTACGTCACCGCCGACCTGGACGAGGGCCCGATCATCGAGCAGGAGGTCATCCGGGTGGACCACCGTCTCTCCCCCGACCAACTCGTACGCATCGGCCGGGACGCCGAACGTCTTGCCCTTGCCCGAGCGGTCAACTGGCACTGCCAGAACCGTGTACTGCTCCACGGCAACCGCACGGTCGTGTTCAGCTGACGCCACACACTGGGGTGCGGACCCGCGAGACCACATCGGCCGGCTACCAGCGCGCGCTCGCCGCGCACCAGGCCAGCAAGCCTCGCGCTTTCATGAAGCGGGCTGTCCGGCAGGCGGTCAGGAAAGCAGAAAGTGCCTCTGACCAGCAAGAATGAGGATTGTCGAGGTCCTTGTTCCTGCCATCGCCGGAGGCACTTCCCAGGTGAAGCACTCTATCGGGTCCTACCCCCGTGTCCGTGTCCAGGACGACGGCCGCCAGGTTGTCTCCCAGGCCGGGTCGGTCCTACTCGTCGAAACGGTCCGCAAGACCGGTCTTGACCAGGCCATATCCCAGGCTCTGGCTCCATGGCGGAAGCCGCGGGCCGTCCACGATCCCGGCAAGGCCCTCCTGGAAGTCGCCCTGGCGGTCGCACTGGGCGGGGACTGCCTCGCGGACGTCGCGACGCTGCGGTGCGAGCCGGCCGTCTTCGGCCCGGTCGCCTCCGACCCGACCATCTCTCGCCTGATCGACACCCTCGCCGCCTCCGGCGAGAAAGCCCTGCAGGCCATCCGGTCCGCACGGTCCGAAGTCCGCCATCGTGCCTGGTCATTGGCCGGCCAGAACGCCCCGGACGCCGGCGGTCAGGTCATAGTCGATCTCGACGGCGTCCTCGTGATCGCCCACTCCGACAAGGAGGACGCGGCCGCAACCTGGAAGAAGACCTACGGCCATCACCCGCTGACGGCCTTCCTCGACCACGGACCGGGCGGAACCGGTGAGCCCGTCGCCGCCCTCCTGCGACCGGGAAACGCGGGCTCCAACACGGCAGCCGACCACATCACCACCGCCCAGCTCGCCCTGGCCCAACTGCCGAAGCACTACCGGCGCGGGCGGCAGACCCTGATCCGCACCGACTCCGCGGGCGGCACCCACGACTTCGTGTCCTGGCTCGCGCGACGGGGACGATAGCTTTCCTACTCGGTCGGCATGGTGATCACCGAAGCGATCCACGAGCACGTGCTGAAGGTCCCCGCCTCAGCCTGGACCCCGGCCGTCGAGACCGACGGTGAAGCTCGTGACGGGGCCTGGATCGCCGAGCTCACCGGGCAAGCTCCTGGACGGCTGGCCCAAGGGCACGCGACTGATCGTCCGAAAGGAACGGCCCCATCCTGGCGCCCAGTTGAGGATCACGGACGCGGACGGCATGCGGATCACGTGCTTCGCGACCAACACCCCTAACCAGCCGATCGCCGCCCTCGAGCTCCGTCACCGGATGCGCGCCCGGGCCGAGGACCGCATCCGGGCCGCCCGGACCACCGGCCTGCGCAACCTGCCCCTGCACACAACAGCCCAGAACAAGGTCTGGCTCGAGATCGTCCAGATCGCCCTCGACCTGCTGGCGAGCAATAGTCAAAACCTGTGGATGAACCGCCCTGGGTTCGGTAGAGATCTTAGAGGGCGTTAAGTCCGTTTCTGATAGCGGCCACGTCCGGGTTGCTCGAGGAATCCCTGGCGAATGAGTCGTCCCAGGCGGGAGCGGGTGACGTTGATCGAGGGCTCGTCGGTGGGCAGGCCGAGGTGTTCGTGCAGGTCGCGGACGCGGAACACCTTCTCGGGGTGTTCGTTGAAGGTAGTCACGATGCGCTGGTAGACGGTGGCGGTCTCCGCGGGGGGAGGCCGGTTCGCAGTCGGGCGGGGCGAGGCCGTCGATGACCTTGCGGGTGGCGGCGAGCTCGGCCAGGCGGGCCTCGGCGAGGGCGGTGGTGAGCTGCTCGATCTGCTCGCGCAGGTTGTCGGCTCGTG
>NZ_JBFBBS010000074.1:0-15260 GCF_040682835.1 Streptomyces sp. NPDC051104
TTGTCCACACAACTCACGATGATCAACGGTGGCCGCACCCGTCTCCGCACCCGGCCCGACCAGCGAGATCACGATCTACAGCTGGAGTACTAGGCTCTGAACTGGAATCGGTTGATCCACTGACTTGGAGGTATCGAGGTGACCGAGCTCAAGAGGCCGCCACTGCCGCATGACTTCCATCCGCCCGTGCCGTCGTTCACGGTGACGAGCGAGGACGTCGAGCCAGGCGCCAGGCTCAAGGAGGCTCAGGTCCACTCGGCCGGGAACACGTCGCCCCAGTTGCGCTGGGAGGGCTTCCCGCCGGAGACCAAGAGCTTCGCCGTGACGTGCTACGACCCCGATGCCCCGACGGGGAGCGGGTTCTGGCACTGGGTCCTGTTCGACATCCCGGCCTCGGTCACCGAGCTGCCGGCGGGTGCGGGCAGCGGGAAGTTCGAAGGGCTGCCCGAGGGCGCGGTGCACGCGCGCAACGACTACGGGACGAAGGACTTCGGTGGTGCCGCGCCGCCGCCCGGGGACGGGCCGCACCGGTATGTGTTCACGGTGTACGCCGTGGACCGGGAGAAGCTCGGTCCGGACTCGGACGCCTCTCCTGCCGTGGTCGGTTTCAACCTGCGGTTCCACACGCTGGCGCGCGCCCAGCTCATCGGTGAGTACGAGAATCCGGCCGAGGGCTGACGCAGGCCCCCGTAAAACTGACGTTCACTGAACGTTTGCCCGCCTCTGGTCTTGGAAGTGATCAGAGGCGGGCATTTTTTATTGCGTTGTCCATCTCGGCGTGCCCGGCCAGAGTTGATCCAGCCCGCCACCGGGTGGGCAGGTGCACACAGGAGGTGGGCTGGATGCGTGACACGCTTGTGCTGAACGCGAGCTTCGAACCGCTGTCGACGGTGACGCTGAACCGAGCCGTCGTTCTGGTGCTGCAGGCCAAGGCCGTCGTCGAGCAGGCCCACCCCGAACTCCGTATGCGGGGCGCCGATGTGGACATACCGGCGCCCCGGGTCATCAGGCTCTGCAGATACGTACGGGTGCCGTTCCGAAGACAAGCCCCGTGGTCGAGGCGGGGTGTCCTGGTGCGGGACCGGCACAGGTGTGCCTACTGCGGGAGGCGGGCGACGACCGTGGACCACGTGCTGCCGCGGTCGCAGGGCGGCGGCGACACCTGGCTGAACACGGTCGCCGCGTGTGCCGAGGACAACCACCGCAAGGCGAACCGGACTCCGGAGGAGGCAGGGATGACGCTGCTGCGGCAGCCGTTCGAGCCGACGCCGGCCGACGCGATGCTGCTGGCCCTCGGGCAGGACGACTTCGAGGCGCTGCCGGAGTGGCTGTCGCAGAGCGCGGCGTAGTCCGTACATGAGACGTGAGCTGGGGCCCGCCTTCCGGTGAAGGCGGGCCCCAGCTCGTGTGAAGGGCGTGGCGGTGCCGTGTCAGTCGATGGACGGCTTCTCTCGGCGTTCCGTGTTCGTGCCGCCGTTGTTGGTGGAGGACGAGCCGGAGGAGCCGCCGCTGCCGCCCGAACCGCCTGCCAGAGGGCCGAAGTTGCCCATGGCGCCGGACAGGCCCTTGAGAGCGTCGCCGATCTCGCTGGGGACGATCCAGAGCTTGTTGGCGTCGCCTTCGGCGATCTTCGGGAGCATCTGCAGGTACTGGTAGGAGAGCAGCTTCTGGTCCGGGTCACCGGCGTGAATGGCCTCGAAGACCGTACGGACGGCCTGGGCCTCGCCCTCGGCGCGCAGGGCGGCGGCCTTGGCCTCACCCTCGGCCTTGAGGATCGCGGACTGCTTCTCGCCCTCCGCGGTGAGGATGGCGGCCTGGCGCGTACCTTCGGCGGTGAGGATCGCGGCGCGCTTGTCACGGTCGGCGCGCATCTGCTTCTCCATCGAGTCCTGGATGGAGGTCGGGGGCTCGATCGCCTTCAGCTCCACGCGGTTGACGCGGATGCCCCACTTGCCGGTGGCCTCGTCGAGGACGCCGCGCAGGGCCGCGTTGATCTCCTCGCGGGAGGTCAGGGTGCGCTCGAGGTCCATGCCGCCGATGATGTTGCGCAGGGTGGTGACGGTGAGCTGCTCGATGGCCTGGATGTAGCTGGCGACCTCGTAGGTGGCGGCCCTGGCGTCGGTCACCTGGTAGTAGATGACGGTGTCGATGTTGACGACCAGGTTGTCCTGGGTGATCACCGGCTGCGGTGGGAACGGTACGACCTGTTCGCGCAGGTCGATGCGGTTGCGGATGGAGTCGATGAACGGGACCACGATGTTCAGGCCCGCGTTCAGTGTCCGTGTGTAGCGGCCGAAGCGCTCGACGATGGCCGCGCTCGCCTGGGGGATGACCTGGATCGTCTTGATCAGGGCGATGAAGACCAACACCACCAGAATGATCAGGACGATGACGACCGGTCCCATCGTGATTCCCTGCTTCCTTCTCCGCCTCGGCGCCTGTGGGATCTTACGGTTGTTGAAGATCTTGCTGGTCGAGTGTGACAGACCGTCGCGTACCTCGTGGGCTGTTCGGCGCAGTTGCGTCCTTCGAGGTCACATGATGATCGCCGTGGCCCCGTCGATGTCCACGACGTCGACTTCCTGGCCCACGTCATAGGCGAGTTCGCTGTTGAGCGATCGGGCCGACCAGACCTCACCCGCGAGCTTGATGCGGCCGCCGCTCGCGTCGACGCGCTCGAGGACGACGGCCTGTCTGCCCTTCAACGCCTCGATGCCGGTGGCGAGTTGGGGTCGCTGGGCGCTGTGCCGGGCCGCGATGGGCCGGACCACGGCGATGAGCGCGACCGAGACGACGGCGAACACGGCGACCTGGAAGACCGCGTCGCCCCCGAGGCCATCGATCACGGCCGCCGCGACGGCGCCCACAGCGAGCATCCCGAGCTCTGGCATCGCGGTGATCACGAGTCCGATGCCGAGCGCTGCCGCGCCGATCAGCCACCACACCCACGCGTCGATGTCCACACGGTCATGGTAGGACCGCCGACACGACCGCGGACAGGGCGCAGAGTGCGGCGTAGGCGGCTTCTTACCGAGGTTTGCGCGGGTCAGGACAGGGGCAGGCCCTGGGCCGTCCAGCGCTCGCCGACCTGCTCGACGACGAGCGGGAGGCCGAAGCAGAGGGAGAGGTTACGCGAGGTCAGCTCGAGCTCCAGCGGACCGGCGGCGAGCACCTTGCCCTGGCGGATCATCAGGACGTGGGTGAATCCGGGGGCGATCTCCTCGACGTGGTGCGTGACCATGATCATGGAGGGGGCGATCGGGTCGCGGGCGAGGCGGCCGAGTCGGCGTACGAGGTCCTCGCGGCCACCGAGGTCGAGGCCGGCGGCGGGCTCGTCGAGGAGCAGCAGTTCGGGGTCGGACATCAGGGCACGGGCGATGAGGGTGCGCTTGCGCTCGCCCTCGGAGAGGGTGCCGAACTTGCGGTCGAGGTACTCGCTCATGCCGAGGCGGTCGAGGAAGGCGCGGGCGCGCTGCTCGTCGACGTCCTCGTACTCCTCCTGCCAGCCGGCCGTCATGCCGTACGCGGCGGTCAGCACGGTCTGCAGGACGGTCTGGCGCTTGGGGAGCTTGTCGGCCATGGCGATGCCGGCCATGCCGATGCGGGGGCGCAGTTCGAAGACGTCGGTGCCGGGCTTGCCGAGGGTCTCGCCGAGGATGGTGGTGGTGCCCTTGCTGGGGTAGAGGTAGCTGGAGGCGACGTTCAGGAGGGTGGTCTTGCCGGCGCCGTTGGGGCCGAGGATGACCCAGCGCTCGCCCTCCTTGACCGACCAGGAGACCTGGTCCACCAGAGCCCGGCCCTCGCGGACCACGGATACGTCCTGAAGCTCCAGAACATCGCTCATGAGCGCGTTGTCTCCCCTTGCAGTGTGGCCTGTGTCGGCTCTCGCGTACGCCCGTGGGCGCGGTCCGCCACGCCGGTGGGCGCAGCCCCCCAAGAAATCTACGCCACCGGTCGCCCGGCCTATTCCATAGGTCCGCTCCTTAGGGTGGGGGCATGCTCTCGGAACCACGCTCAGGACGGCTGGCCGCATGGGGAAATGCCCTTTTGGTCGGACTTGTTTCGCCGGACGACGCCGCGTCCGCCATCGTCGGGGAGGACGCGGTGCACCGGGTGGAGGGGCTGCCGGATGAGTCGGCGCCCGTCGGTCTCACGCTCGCGCTGGGGCGGCTGCGCACGCTCGGGGTGACCGGGCTGCGGGTGGCGCTGCCCGCGCCGGGGCATCCGCTGGGGCTGAGCGGACCGCCGGAGTTCAATGCGCGGGCGTTGGACGCCGAGGAGGCGGTGGTCTGCTACGGGGCCGCCTTCGGGCTGGTGCCTTCGGTGGCCGAGGCGGGGCCGGAGGGCGATCTGCATGTGGAGGTCGTCTGGCAGTGTCTGCCCGTGCGGGAGGCGCCGCCCGCCGATGTGCCGTCGCTCGGGGAGGCCGAGCGAGAGCTGGCGGAGGCGCTGCGCGAGGCGACGGAGGTGTTGTCGCGGCTGGATGTGGCGGGGTCGGGGCCGGTGGCGGAGGCGGCGATCGACGCGTACCGGGCGCGAGTCGATGGGGCGGCGCGCAGCGCCTCCTTGAGGGGCGGTGGTCGGGCGACGGGCGGGAGGGGGCGGGAGGTGCTGGCGCCGGGGTATCCGCCGCGGGCGGTGCGGGTGCTGGAGATGGCCCAGCGGGTGGCTCTGCTGCTGTCGCTGGCGTACGAGAACGGGCACGGCGGGGCTGTGAGCGCCTCAGAGATGGCGGCGCGGGCGCAGGCGCTGCGGCCGGTGGAGCGGACGGCTCGGCGGGCGCAGGTCGCCGCGTACAACTCCGTTGTGGAGCAGCGGGAGCGGGGGTGACCGCCGGGTTTCTTGCCGCCCGGGGGTGGGGTGGCCGTCCCTGGGGCTCGCCCCCAGACCCCCGTCGGCCTGAACGGCCTCGCCCTCAAACGCCGCCCAGGCTGAAATCGCCTGGCCTCGGCCAAAAAGTGCGAGACACGAGGCGTAACGGCGATTCCTTACGCCGCCCGGGCCAGGTCACCGCCCCCGGGGGCTTGCCCACCAGACCCCTCCGCTCGAACAGCCTCGCCCTCAAACGCCGCACAGGCTGAAATCGCCTGGCCGTGGCTACAAGTAGAGGACACGTCGGCCTCCCGGACGTGGCGTCCGGGAGGCCGGGGAGGCAGGTGTCGGGCCTCAGGGCTCAGTGGTTGAGGCCCAGGTTGCCGAAGGCCGGGTTCAGGGCGCCGATCACGTTGACCGTGTTGCCGACCACGTTCACCGGGACGTGGACCGGGGCCTGGATGACGTTGCCGGAGATGACGCCCGGGGAGCCCACCGCCTTGCCGTCGGCGTGCGCCGAGTGGGCGGAGGCCATGCCCGTGCCGGCGGCGAGCAGACCGCCGGCCACCATCGTCACGGCTGCGGCCTTCTTCAGGTTCTTCACTTCCGAGTCCTCCTTGCGATCACTGCGGCAGATCCGCAGCACGCCTTGGAGAACGGCCGAGATCCACCGAGGATGCGCCACCCGGGTGACATACACCCGACGGTATGAAGATCCGCTCAGCCGTTAACGCCGTGCCGTACCGCCCACAGCGCCGCCTGCGTACGGTCGGCCAGGTCCAGCTTCATCAGGATGTTCGAGACGTGGGTCTTGACCGTCTTCTCGGACAGCACCAGGGCGCGGGCGATCTCACGGTTGGAGCGGCCGTCCGCGATCAGGGCCAGCACCTCCCGTTCCCGCTCGGTGAGTGACCCCGCTCTGCCCTGGCCCGCGCCCGTCTCCTCCTGGGACAGCAGCGCGCCCGCGACCTCCGGCTGGAGGAGGATGTGGCCCGCGTGCACCGAGCGGATGGCTCCGGCGAGCGCGTCGGGGTCCACGTCCTTGTACACGTACCCGGCGGCGCCCGCGCGCAGTGCGGGCACCACCGTGCGCTGCTCGGTGAAGCTGGTGACGATCAGCACACGCGCGGGGTTGTCGAGTTCGCGGAGCTTGCGCAGCGCGTCGAGGCCGTCCGTCCCCGGCATCTTGACGTCCATGAGAACCACGTCCGGGTGCAGTTCCTGGGCTCGGGCGACCCCTTCGGCGCCGTCGGAGGCCTCTCCCACGACCTCGATGTCGTCCTGTACCTCCAGGAAGGTGCGCAGTCCGCGGCGGACCACCTGGTGGTCGTCGACGAGCAGCACCTTGATTGCGTCAGCCACCAGGGACCTCCATCTCGATCGTGGTGCCCTTCCCGGACTCCGATTTCACGGTCAGCGCGCCGCCGACCCCGCTCGCCCGGTCGCGCATGGAGACCAGGCCGAGGTGGCGCCCCGCCCGGCGTATCGCCCGGGGGTCGAATCCACTGCCGTCGTCCATGACGCGCAGCACGGCGCCCGGGCCGCGCTTCTCCAGGGTGACGTCGACCCGCTCGGCCCCCGAGTGCCGCAGGGCGTTGTGCAGGGCCTCCTGGGCGACGCGCAGCAGCGCCTCCTCCTGGGCGGCCGGCAGGGCCCGTACGCCACGGGTGGAGAAGGTCACGCGCGCGGTGTGGGCCCGGTCGAGGACCTGGACCTGGGTGCGCAGGGTGGCTACCAGCCCGTCCTCGTCGAGGGCCGCCGGGCGCAACTCGACGACGGCGGCGCGCAGTTCGTCGGCGGCCTCCGCGGCGAGCGCCGCCACCTGCTGCAGCTCGCCCTTGGCCCGTCCGGGGTCGCGGTCGACCAGGGCGGCCGCCGCCTGGGCGGTCAGGCGCAGGGAGAAGAGCTTCTGGCTGACGGCGTCGTGCAGTTCGTGGGCCAGCCGTGAGCGCTCCTCGGCGATGGTCAGCTCGCGGCTGCGCTCGTACAGCCGGGCGTTGGTGAGGGCGATCGCGGCGTGCTGGGCGAGGATCGACAGCAGTTCCTCGTCGTCCTCGGTGAAGCCGCAGCCGCCTTCCGGTTTCGGGCACTTCTTGTTCGCGAGGAACAGCGCGCCGATGATCTCGTCGCCGTCGCGGATGGGCAGGCCCAGGAAGTCGGACATCTCGGGGTGGGCGCTCGGCCAGCCCTCGAAACGGAGGTCCTTGCGGACGTCGGCGAGCCGCTCCGGCTTCTCCTCGTGAAGCATCGCGGCGAGGATGCCGTGCTGGCGTGGCAGCGGCCCGATGGCCTTCCACTGCTCGTCGGAGACGCCGTCCACGACGAACTGGGCGAAGCCGCCGTGGTCGTCCGGGACGCCGAGCGCCGCGTACTCCGCGTCGAGCAGCTCGCGGGCCGAGGCGACGATGGTCTTCAGGACGTCGCGCACCTCGAGGTGCCTGCTCATGGCCAGCAGCGCGGAGCTGACCGCGTACAGGCCCGACCGGGGTCCATGGCTCATGACCTCACCGTACCGGTGAGGTGTGACAGTACGTATCCGACGAGTGGCGGTCGTGCCCGGTCCGCCGGCCCTGGGGCCAAGGGCCCTGGTTCTCTGCGGCCCGCGTCCGAGGCGGCCGGACGGATGCCGTTCCTACGGTGAGGCCACCGCCGAGCACCGGCGGTCACGGAACCAGGGGACGGTCATCATGCCGGTTGCGATCATCACGGGGGCTTCGAAGGGGCTGGGGCGGGCGCTCGGCGCGGCGCTGGCGCGGCGCGGCTGGGATCTGGTGCTGGATGCCAGGACCGCGCCCGTCCTGGTGCAGACGGCGGAGCTGCTGGCCGGGCACGGGGCACGCGTGGAGGCCCTGCCGGGGGACGTCACGGACGCCGCGCACCGCGCGGACCTGGTGGCGGCGGCCCGGAAGCCGGGCGGCCTCGACCTGGGCTGGACCGATCTCGTGGTGACGCCCGAACGTGGGGTGCGGGTGGTCGACGGACTGCTGACCGGTCTGCACGAGCCGGAGGCCTCCCATCCGCTGATGCTGGAGGCGGTCGCGGGGCGGGAGGCGATCGACCGCGGATACGAGCAGGCGCTGGCCGGGCGGTATCTCTGGCACGAATTCGGTGACGCCCATCTCAACCTGCCGCCGAAACCCCCTCACACAGTGCATTGCTTCAGCAACTCACGGTAAGAACGGTGTGGGTGGAATGTGAGGCCGCGCATAGGACGTACGTCACGTACGAAGGAGATTAGGAGACCAAGAAGGAGCTTGTGAGCGGGGTGGGAGGGTCGATCTGCCCACTTTTGCCGTTCCTCGGGCCACTATCCGGGGTAGTACGTCACACCTTTGCCCAGCGATTTTGCGGCCGCTAAGAATTGCTTTCGTCGCTCGGCGCCGCGGTCTCGTACCCGCGGCGCTTGTGCTGGAAACACCTGTTCTTCCGCCGGCGCCAGAGCGACCTCCGCGCAATTCGAAGAGGTCAATCAGTTAATGCCCAAGAACATTCTCGGTCGCGCTCGTGCGCTCACCCGGACCCACAGGCTCGCCATCGCCGGTACGGCCACTCTCGGTGCCGCGGCCCTCGCGTTCACCGCCGTGCCGAGCGAGGCGCAGACTCCCGCGCACGAAGCGACCGTCGCGTCGGCCCCGGTTTCGGTCGGCAACCAGCCGGTCAAGACCCTCAAGGTCGCCGTCACCGACCAGATGGCCTCCGCGGGCCTGAAGGCCGAGGCCATCGCCGCGAAGCAGAAGGCCGCCCGGGACGCCGTCAAGCAGGCTCAGCAGAAGGCACAGCAGGCCGCCCAGCAGAAGGCACAGCAGGCCGCCCAGCAGAAGGCACAGCAGGCCGCCCAGCAGAAGGCACAGCAGGCCGCCCAGCAGCGCCCGGCCCAGCAGGCCGCGAACCGCTCCGCGCAGCGTCCCGCGGCGCAGCCGGTCGCCGCGAAGACCTACGCCAACACCCTGGACGGCTGGATCCGCCAGTCCCTCGACATCATGAGGCAGAACGGGATTCCGGGTTCGTACAACGGTCTGTACCGCAACATCATGCGGGAGTCGTCCGGCAACCCGGCGGCGATCAACAACTGGGACATCAACGCCCGCAACGGCATCCCCTCCAAGGGGCTGCTCCAGGTCATCGACCCGACCTTCCGCGCGTACCACGTTCCCGGCACCTCGTGGAACATCTACGACCCGGTCGCCAACATCACCGCCGCCGCCAACTACGCGGCGCACCGGTACGGCTCGATGGACAACGTCAACAGCGCGTACTGAGGCTGCGCGGACCTCGGTCGCACCAGTCACGTGCGGTCACATGGAGCCAAAGGGCGCCACCCTGCAGGGTGCCGCCCTTCCGCGTTGTACGGGTTGTACGGACCGGTTACTTGCGCATGACCTCCGGCTCGTGGCGGCGCAGGAAGCGGGCCACCAGGAATCCGCAGACCACACCCAGGACGACCAGGGCGATCATGTCGAGGGTCCAGGCCCCAGCCGTGTGGTTCCACAGCGGGTCCGTGCTGGTCGGGTCGTCCGTGTTCGGCGCGATGTTGTTGAAGTCCAGCGTCGCACCGGCGGCGGCGACCGCCCAGCGGGACGGCATCAGGTACGAGAACTCGTTGACGCCGAGCGTGCCGTGCAGGGTGAAGAGACAGCCGGTGAAGACCACCTGGATGATCGCGAACATGACCAGCAGCGGCATGGTCTTCTCCGCGGTCTTCACCAGGGCGGAGATGACCAGACCGAACATCATCGAGCTGAAGCCCAGCGCCATGATCGGCAGGCACAGCTCGAACAGCGTGGCGTTGCCGAGGACGACGCCCTGCGCGGGGATCTCCCGGCTGGAGAAGCCGATCAGACCGACCATGAGTCCCTGCAGCACGGTGATGACGCCGAGCACGAACACCTTCGACATCAGGTACGCGGAACGGGACAGGCCGGTGGCGCGTTCCCGCTCGTAGATGACCCGTTCCTTGATCAGCTCACGGACGGAGTTGGCGGCGCCCGCGAAGCACGCGCCGACCGCGAGTATGAGCAGGACCGTGGTGGCGGTGCCGTTCGGGACGTGGATGCCGGTCCTGGGATTGACCGGGTTGACCAGCAGTCCCCTGTTGTGGTCGATGAGCAGGCTCACCGCGCCGAGCACCGCCGGGAGGATCACCGTCAGCGCCAGGAAGCCCTTGTCGGAGGCGATGACCGCGACGTACCGCCGGATCAGGGTGCCGAACTGGGACAGCCAGCCCTGCGGCTTGGCCGGCTTGATCGCCTGCGGCGGCGGCATGTGCACCGACTGCGGGGCGACGGCGTCGATGTCCGCGGCGTACAACCGGTAGTGCTCCGAGCCCTTCCAACGACCCGCCCAGTCGTAGTCCCGGTAGTTCTCGAAGGCGGAGAAGACATCGGCCCAGGTTTCGTAGCCGAAGAAGTTCAGTGCCTCCTCCGGCGGGCCGAAGTAGGCGACGGAGCCGCCCGGTGCCATCACGAGCAGCTTGTCGCACAGCGCCAGTTCGGCCACCGAGTGGGTGACGACGAGGACGGTGCGGCCGTCGTCGGCGAGGCCGCGCAGCAGCTGCATGACGTCCCGGTCCATGCCCGGGTCGAGACCGGAGGTCGGCTCGTCCAGGAAGATCAGCGACGGCTTGGTGAGCAGTTCCAGGGCCACCGAGACGCGCTTGCGCTGACCGCCGGACAGGGAGGTGACCTTCTTGTCCTTGTGGACGTCCAGCTTCAGCTCGCGCAGCACCTCGTCGATGCGGTCCTGGCGCTCGGCGGCCGTGGTGTCGGCCGGGAAGCGCAGCTTGGCCGCGTACTTGAGGGCCTTCTTGACGCTCAGCTCCTTGTGCAGGATGTCGTCCTGCGGGACCAGGCCGATGCGCTGGCGCAGCTCGGCGAACTGCTTGTACAGGTTCCGGTTGTCGTAGAGCACGTCGCCCTGGTTGGCGGGGCGGTAGCCGGTGAGCGCCTTCAGCAGCGTGGACTTGCCGGAGCCCGAGGGGCCGATGACCGCGATGAGCGACTTCTCCGGGACGCCGAAGGAGACGTCCTTGAGGATCTGCTTGCCACCGTCGACCGTGACCGTGAGGTGGCGGGCGGAGAAGGAGATCTCACCGGTGTCGACGAACTCCTCGAGCCGGTCGCCGACCAGACGGAACGTCGAGTGGCCGACGCCGACGATGTCGTTCGGGCCGATCAGCGCGGAGCCGCCCTTGCCGATCGGCATACCGTTGACGAACGTGCCGTTGTGCGAGCCCAGGTCACGGATCTCGAAGCGGCCGTCGGGCGTGGCGTGGAACTCGGCGTGGTGACGGGAGACCTGGAGGTCGGAGACGACCAGGTCGTTTTCGAGCGCACGGCCGATGCGCATCACCCGGCCGAGGGCGAGCTGGTGGAACGTGGTCGGACTGCGGTCGCCGTAGACCGGCGGCGCCCCCACGCCACCACCGGGGCTCTGCTGCTGCGGGATCTGAACAGCCGCCTGCTGCGGCTGCTGCCAGGCGGGCTGGGCCGGCTGCGGAGCCTGCGGCTGCGGGGCCTGCTGGGCCCAGCCGGGGCCGGCGGCCTGGGCCGCGTACGGCTGCTGCTGGGGCTGGGCCTGCGGTGCGGCGACGGCGGCCGGGGCGCCGGACAGGGCCAGGCGCGGTCCGTCGGTGGCGTTGCCCAGGTGCACGGCCGAACCGGGGCCGATCTCCACCTGGTGGATCCGCTGTCCCTGCACGAACGTGCCGTTGGTGCTGCCGTGGTCATCGATGACCCAACCGCGGCCGTTGAAGCTGATCGTGGCGTGGCGCCAGGAGACCCTGGCGTCGGTGAGCACGATGTCCCCCTGCGGATCACGTCCCAGGGTGTACGTCCTGGACGCGTCGAGCGTCCAGCTGCGTCCGTTCAATTCCAATACGAGTTCAGGCACTCCATGCCCCAGTGAGTTGTCCCCCGAATTGCCCCCATGACGGGGAGTCTAGGGATGTCGAACAGCGTGGGGAACTATTTCAGGCGCGGCCCTCTGACCGAAACTCGGGCCTGGCGGAGGGGGCGTAGACGCACTGGTACGCGCGCCGTTGACGGGGCGGAAACCCGGTCGGAGAGTGGTAATCCACGCGAGGGGGGACATCCGCGGTGGATTGCCGCGGCGTGGATCGGGGGCTGACCATGGGCATCGAGGCCGCGCGGGAGAGTGGGAGACTGCCGTGGACGGACGTCCTGCTGTCCACGATCGCGTCCGTGAGCTGGGCGTTGATCGGGATGGCGGGGACGGCGGCGCTCGGTCTGCATCTGCTCCGTGCGGACGCGGCGGGCTCGCTCGGGCCGATGACCGCGGCGGTGGTGGCCCTTGGGGCGAACGGGACGGTGACGCCGTCCGGGAACGTGTCGGCGTTCGGGCTGAAAGGCGCGGACGCGGTTACCGCCATCGATATCACGCCACTCGGTGTGAGCCTGGTGGGTGCGCTCCTGCTGTGCTGGTTCTTCCTGCGGTCCTTACGCACGGCGGGAGTTGTGGTCGGCCTGGCCGAACTCCTCGTGCGCGCGGGCGCGGTGGTCGTGCTGTTCGTCGCGATGCTGGGCGGTCTGGCATGGGCCGGCCATGACGTCATCACCATCGACGGGGGCGGGCTCGGGCTCGACGGCCTGCCGGTCGGGGGCGGGGGCGGGGCGGTCGACATCCCCGGCCTGGGGGACGTCGGGGGGCTGCTGCCGGACCGGGTCGGCGACCTGATCCAGGCTCGGGCCGCGGTCGGCTTCACCGTCGATACGGTGCCCACGCTGCTGGGGGGCGCCGTATGGGCGGCCGGTGTCCTGGTGATCTCGCTGCTCGCGTCCCGGCGCACACCGCTGCCACGCGGCTGGGAGGCGGTGCACCGGGTGGTGCGTCCGGCCGCGTCCGCGCTGGTGACGGCGTTGCTGGTCGCGGTGGTCGCCGGGCTCGCGGCCGCGGCGTACGCGGCGATGGGCGACGACCATCCGGCGCGGATCGCCGGGGCCGCGCTGCTCGGCGCGCCCAACGGCGTGTGGCTGGGTGTGCCGGTCGGCCTGTTCGTGCCGTGGGACGGCAGGGCCGGCGGCGGGCTGGGGAACCTGCTGCCCGATCCGCTGGACCGGCTGCTGAGCGTGGGGACGGACCAGCGCGTCACGCTGGGGCGCCTGGCCGATCTGGACGGCAGGGTGTGGCTGCTGGCCGTCGCCGCGGCGCTCATGATGCTCTTCGCGGGCGTGCTGACGGCGGCGCGTACGCCACTCGTACGAGCCCGGGATGCGGCGCCCGGCCCCGGTGCGTCCGCTGCGGTCGTACGGGGCGCGGGTCCGCTCGGCTTCGCAGGGCACTGCGCGCTGCGGCTCGGGATCGTGACGGCGCCGGCACTGCTGCTGCTGGCCCGGCTGGCGGAGGTTTCGGTGGACGCCTCGCTTTCGGTGCTCGGTCTCGACGCGTTCGGCGCGGCGATCGAGTTGCACGGACAGCTGGGCATGGCACTGCTGCTGGGTGCGGTGTGGGGCGCGGGAGCGGGGGCCGCCGGGGCACTGGTGGCGTACGGGACGGGGGCGGCGGGGAGCCGGGTGGCGCCACTGGCACGGGGTGTCGCGGGGCTGCCGGAGCCCCGGCGGTATGCGTCGGTCCCGCAGTCATCGGGTCCCTACGCCCCGAGCAGGCCGTACCGTCCGCCGAACCCGGACACGAACCCCTATCTACGGCTGCCGCAAGGACCGCACGAGCCGGAGGACGCGCGACCTGGCAGCGCCCCGCGGGGCGGCGGGCGGCGTGGTGGTGCCCCGACCGGAGCCACGCCACCCCGGAGCGCGCCGCCGGACGGCACCGGCACGCAGGGCGGGAACACCCCCGTCGAAGGTGCCCCGCCCGACGGCCCGCCCTCGGAAGCCCCGCCGTCCCCTCCCACCGATGTCCATGGCGCGCCCACCGTGGTCCAGCCGATCGAGCCGCCGCAGCGGCCGGCCCGCAGGGCTCCGTCGTCCTCCGACCGGTGGCCGCCCCCGCCGCCTCCCCCGCCTCCGCCACCACCGCCCGACCGGCCCCGTGGGCGGCGCTGACGAGGCGGAGTTTCACGTCGGCCGACCGCACCCGTGGCCTGCGCTTTCGCGGCCGGGTAACACGTACGCCATCTGTGCGCAACCCAGTGTTCCCCGTCCGCTGGGCGGACCAGGCAGGCGGTGCGCACGGGGCGCCGGATACGGTGGAAGCACCATGAGCGCTGTGCAGACCTCCGACGCCCCCACCCTCCTTGTCAAGATCTTCGGCAAGGACCGGCCCGGCCTGACCGCGGGCCTGTTCGACACCCTGGCCGCCTTCCACGTCGACGTCGTCGACATCGAGCAGGTCGTCACCCGGGGCCGGATGGTGCTGTGCGCCCTGGTGACCGTGCCCCCGTCCGGGCTCGAGGGCGATCTGCGGGCCACCGTCCACACCTGGGCGGAGTCGATGAAGATGCAGGCGGAGATCATCTCCGGCATCGGCGACAACCGTCCGCGCGGCCTCGGCCGCTCCCTCGTCACCGTCCTCGGCCATCCGCTCACCGCCCACGCCACGGCCGCGATCGCCGCCCGCATCGCGGCCGCCGGCGGCAACATCGACCGTATCTTCCGGCTCGCCAAGTACCCGGTGACCGCGGTCGAGTTCGCCGTGTCCGGCGTGGAGACCGAGCCGCTGCGCACCGCCCTGGTGACCGATGCCGCGGCACTCGGTGTCGACGTCGCCGTCGTCGCGGCCGGGCTGCACCGGCGGGCCCAGCGGCTGGTCGTGATGGACGTGGACTCCACGCTCATCCAGGACGAGGTCATCGAACTGTTCGCCGCGCACGCCGGCTGCGAGGCGGAGGTCGCCGAGGTGACGGCGGCCGCCATGCGCGGCGAGCTGGACTTCGAGCAGTCGCTGCACGCGCGCGTGGCGCTGCTGAAGGGGCTCGACGCGTCGGTGGTGGACAAGGTGCGCGCCGAGGTCCGGCTCACTCCGGGCGCGCGCACCCTGATCCGCACGCTGAAACGACTCGGC
The DNA here is from genome assembly GCF_040682835.1 of Streptomyces sp. NPDC051104. Classification (NCBI taxonomy): domain Bacteria; kingdom Bacillati; phylum Actinomycetota; class Actinomycetes; order Kitasatosporales; family Streptomycetaceae; genus Streptomyces; species Streptomyces sp. NPDC051104. Next base: position 14,788 of record NZ_JBFBBS010000074.1, read on the forward strand.
TTCCAAGTGGGCGTCGTCTCGGGCGGCTTCACCCAGGTCACGGACGATCTGAAGGAGCGGCTCGGGCTTGATTTCGCGCAGGCCAACACCCTGGAGATCGTCGACGGCAAGCTGACCGGCAAGGTCGTCGGGGAGATCGTGGACCGCGCGGGCAAGGCGCGGCTGCTGCGCCGGTTCGCCGCCGAGGCGGGGGTGCCGCTGGCGCAGACCGTGGCGATCGGTGACGGGGCCAACGACCTCGACATGCTGAACGCGGCGGGTCTGGGCGTCGCCTTCAACGCCAAGCCCGTCGTCCGCGAGGCCGCGCACACCGCGGTGAACTTCCCCTTCCTGGACACCGTCCTGTACCTGCTCGGTGTCACCCGGGAAGAGGTCGAGGCGGCGGACGCGCACGACGACGGTCTCTGACGGCCTCGGATCGCGACATCGCGACGGGGGGCGGGCCCCCCCGCGGGGGGGCGCCCGGGCCGCGT
>NZ_JBFBBS010000075.1:0-14543 GCF_040682835.1 Streptomyces sp. NPDC051104
GCTCGAAGAGCTTGGGGGTGGGGGTCCCCCCTGCTCGAGCGAAGCCGAGAGCTTGGGGGAGTGCCGGGCGTCGCGACGGGGCGAACGTTGCCTGCCGGGGCACTAGGTCGAGCTGGACGTCGCGGCCATGGCCGTCGCCGCGATCCTGCCGAGCTGGGGACTCGCCCAGTACCCGCGATACCGGCTCCGTCGGTCACCGTCAGTGACAGCGCCTCCCAGTCGTCCGTCCTCGGGGCGAGCCTCGCGGCCCTGGCGGCCGGTGCGCTGCTGCTCGTCCCCACGCTGCTGTGGCTCTACTCGCTCTTCCAGCGCCGTCCCGCACCCGCGACAGGGGACGGCGAGCGTGGCGCCTGAGAGCCAATCCCCCGGCCGTGGCCGTACGGCGGGGATCGCGCGCCCGGTCCGCGCATGGCACTGCCGGGCCCCGGGTACTCGGGGGTCCGGCGCTTTTGGCAGCGCCGTGTCAACCGGAAACGTCTCACCGCCTGGAGGAGCCATGGCGGGTGTCAGCCCCACAGATCTGCAGAAAGCACTGTCCGGCGCGGAGTACCCGGCCGATACCGAGCAGCTGAAGAAGGTCGCCCGGGACAACCGCGCTCCCAAGGAGATCACCGAGCGCATCGATCATCTCGGGAAGAAGAAGTTCCAGAACCCTGCCGAGGTGAGCAAGGCGGTGTTCGAGAACGAGTGATCCGAAATCCGAGGTGCGGCGGCCGGGGCCGAGGGGTCCCGGCCGCGGTGCGTGCGGCCGGGGTCAGCCGACGTACTTGCGGGCCGGGGAGGTCCGCCTCGCCTCCTCCAGGGCGACCAGCCGGGCCTCGAGGTCGGCGGGCACGGGATCGCGCTGTTTCAGGACCCAGGGAAGCCCCGCCGCCGCCCGCGCGAACGCGCGCACGGACGCGTGGTCCCGGGGGACGGTGCGCATCAGGTACCAGGTGCGGCGCAGCGCGGAGGGCCAGGGGCGGCGCAGCCAGGTGAACCAGAGGGTGTTGCGCAGTCCGAGGACGCGCCGTTCGGTGCTGTCCCGTACCTGCGACGCCGCGTGATGGATGGTCAGTTCCGATGCGTAGCTGAGCCAGTGGCCCCGGCGCAGCAGGTCGGTGGCGAGGAGTTCCTCCTCACCGCCCAGCCACAGTCCGGGGTGGAAGCCGCCCACGGCCCTGAAGGCGTCGACGCGCATCACGGTCGCGGCCGCCAGGAACGACCCCAGGGCGGGGCCGGGCAGCCAGTCGGGGCCCGTGAGGGGTGAGTCGCGCAGTTCGGCGACGACGGGGTCCTCCTCCCCCGACGGCTCGACCACGATGCGGGCCGTGACGGCCGCGAGCTGGGGATGGGCGTCGAGGAGGTCTGCGGCCCGCCGCAGCGATCCCGGTTCCCACCAGGTGTCGTCGTCGCAGAACGCCACATACGGCGTCCGTACGTGGCGCACGGCCAGGTTGCGGCCGACCGCTCCCAGGTTGCGTCCGGGACGCAGCAGCCGGACCTCGGGGAAGTACCGGGTGACGGCCTCGGCGGTGCCGTCGGTGGATCCGTTGTCGGTGACGACGACCTGGGGTCGCTCGGGAAGGTCCCGCAGGGTCCGCAGGGTGCGCAGCAGTTCCGGGCGGCGGTCCCGGGTGATCACGACGACCGTGGTCCGGCGGTCGGGGTGGAGGTCGTCGCCGTGCGGGGTGCCGGTGTCGTTCCCGGGTGTCGTGGCGGGCACGTGAGAGGGGTCGTGGGGCATGTCCGCTCGTCCTCGGTCGTCGGTGCTCATGGGGTGGCCCGCTCCAGCAGGCGAACGGCGTGCTCGATCCGTGCGGGCAGCGGTTCGCGGTCTCTGAGGGCCGCGGGGAGCCGGGCGATCGCGCCGCGCAGCGCCGCCGCGGCGTCGCGTTCGCCGCGGGCCGCCGCCGCGGCGAGGTGGGCGGTGTGGCCCAGTGCCACCGTGACGGGCCGGCGGAGCCATGCGGTGAGCAGGGCGTTGCGCCGCTGGACCGCCGAGCGGCCGGGGCGTTCGCCGGGGTCCGGGTGGTGGTGGGCCGTCACCGACGGCACATAGGTGACGCCCCAGCCGCGGGCCGCGAGGTCGTAGGCCAGCAGGGTCTCCTCGCCCCCGAAGAACAGCACCCTGTGGTAGCCGCCTGCTTCCAGGAAGGCCCGGCGGCGGACCACCGCCGCGCAGGCGAGGAATCCGAGCACCGGGCGGCCGGGGAGGTCGGGGTCGGGCGGCAGCGGCGAACGCGCGAGGACGGAGTTCAGCGGGTCCTCGGCGGCGTCCGGGCCGACCAGGGTGCGGGCGGCCAGCAGGCCGAGCCGCGGGTGGGCGTCGAGGACGTCCGCGGCGGTGTCCAGGGCGCCCGGCGCCCACCAGGAGTCGTCGTCGCTGAAGGCGACGTAGGGCGTCGCGGCGTGCCGTACCGCGAGATTGCGGCCCAGCGCGCCGGTGTTGCGTCCGGCGACCAGGACGCGCACGCCCAGTGGGTGGTCGCGTACGGCGTCCACGGTCGCGTCGCCGGAGCCGTTGTCCACGACGATGACCGGGGGCCGCTCCGGCAGGTCGGCCAGCCGGTCGAGGGTGCGCAGCACGCTGTCACGGCGGTCGCGGGTGATCATGGCGACGGTGATGCGGGAGGCGTGCCGCTCGGGCGCGTCGATGTCCTTCACGCGCCTTCCTGGAGCAGCTTCTGCACGCCGCGCAGCACGTCGTGGGCCGTGATCTCGTTGAGGTCCGGGTGGGCGCCCGTGTCCGCGCGGGGACCGGTCTCGTCGCCGAGGAGCACGCCGGGCACTCCGTAGGGGCGCCGGCGCGGGTCCAGAGGGGAGCGGACCGAGACGACGGGGGTGCCGGTGGCGGCGGCGAGCTGGGCGGGGGCCGTGCTGCCGGTGACGACGACGTCGGCGGCCCGCACCACCCCGGCCAGGGTCCGCGCGTCGGTACGGCCGCCGAGGTCCACGGCCGTGCCGCCGCTGACGTACCGGGTCAGGGCGGTCTCGTGCGGACCGCCGGTGACGACGACGCGATGGCCCGCGTCGGCGAGCAGGGCGACCGCCTCCGCGCAACCGTCGGGGTCCCAGGCGCGGTTCGGCGTGCCCGCGCCGGGGTGGACCACCACGTAGGGGCCGTTGCCGGTGAGGCCGGCGGTGTCGGGCGACGGCACCACACGCAGCCGTCCGTCGTCCCCGTCGCGGAGCGAGAAGCCCAGGTCGGCCGCCGTCTGAAGTGCCGCCTCGGCCTCGTGGCGGCCCTGCGGGCGCCGGGCCGGGCTGTCGATGTGGCCGACGACTCCGACGCGGGGCACCCGGGCCGTGCCCAGCAGTTCCCCGGCCGGCAGGGGGCTTCGGTGGGACGGGGTGAGGTCGAGCGCCACGTCGTAGGAGCCCTCGCGCAGGTGCCGCAGCAGTCGGTCGGTGTCCGCCGCGGCCTCGGCCGGCGGGTCGGCGCCCTGCCGGGCGTCCTCCGCCACGAGGACGTCGTCGGCATGGGGCAGCAGCCGGGCGGCGGGGGCGCCGCGGGGGCCGCACAGGACCGTCACGGGGCCGGCCCGGGTGGCGACCGCTCTGACGGCCGGACCGGTGAGCAGGACGCCTCCGAAGCCGCCGAGCCGCACGACGAGCGCGTTCACGGCGCCCCTCCCCCGTGCGCCACTGCTTCCGGGGTCCTGTCCGTGAAGGCGGCGATGGTCAGCTTGAGGCCTTCCTCCCAGGTCACCTTCGGTACCCAGCCGAAGAGTTCGCGGGCGAGGGTGGTGTCGGGGCGGCACCGCGCGGGATCGCCCGGGTCCCGGTCGACGAAGGTCAGGCGCGCGTCCGAGCCGGTGAGGGCGATCACGAGGCGCGCGATCTCCTCGACGGTGGTCTCCTCGTCTCCGCCGATGTTGACGGGCCGCACGGACCGGCTGGCGGCGACCCGCAGGACGCCGTCGACGGTGTCGTCGACGTAGCACAGTGAGCGGGTCTGGCGGCCGTCGCCCTCGATGGTGACCGGTTCCCCGGCCAGTGCCTGCCGGATGAAGGTGGGGATGGCCTGGCGGCCGTCCGCAGGCATCCGGCGGCCATAGGTGCTGAACACCCGTACGATTCCCGCGTCGGTACCCCGGGCGCTCGCGTGAGCGGTGGTGAGCGCCTCGGCGAACCGCTTGGACTGGTCGTAGGCGCTGTGCGGTCCCACGGGATCGACGTCGCCCCAGTAGTCCTCCCGCTGCGGGTGCACCGCCGGATCGCCGTAGACCTGGCAGGAGGAGCCCAGCAGAAAGCGGGCGCCGTCCCGGTCGGCGACGGCCAGCGCGTTGCGCGTGCCGAGGCCGCAGGCGGCGATCGTCTCCAGGGCGCGGCCCCCGGCGTCGGCGGGGGAGGCGGGACCGGCGAAGTGCAGCACCACGTCGTAGGGGCCGGCGAGGGCTCCGCGGCTTTCGGGCCGCGCGATGTCGCACTCCACGAACCGGAAGCCCGGCCGGCCGGTCAGATGGGCGATGTTGGCCACCGATCCCGACGCCAGGTCGTCCACGCAGTCGACATCGATCCCGCTGTCCAGGAGACGCTCGCACAGGTGCGAGCCGAGGAACCCGGCGCCTCCGGTCACCGCGGCGCGGCTCCAGAAGGGCCGGGCCGTCGGCAGCGGGGAGAACGTGGTCGTCGGCGTCATCAGCACGTGGTCCTTCCGCCTTCCTTCCGCCGTTGGGTGATGCACGCCTGCGCGCGGCGGGCGGTCGAGTGCCCCGGCGAGTCGTTTTCATGCTCCGGCCTGCGGTGAGGGCGTGCCACAGGGGCGCGGGTACCGCACCGCCGACCGCGTGGCGGCCACGGTGGCTCGTCGTGGCTCGTACGGGTGAAACCGCGCGGTCGGACGGACCGCCCGGCATCTCCCGGGCCGAACGGGGTACTTCGCCGCCATGCGGGTGAGCGTGATTGACGTGGGTTCGAACACGATCCGTCTGATGGTGGCGGACGTGGAGCGCGGTGTGCCCCTCCCGGTGCACACCGCGAAGTGGAAGCAGCGGCTGTCCGACCAGACGGACGCGGACGGGCGGATGGCGGACGCGGCGGTGGAGCAACTGGCCCAGTCGGTCGCCGAGGCCGCCGCGACGGCCGAGCGGTGGGGCTCGGGGCCGCCCTTGGCGTTCGCGACCGCGGTGGTGCGCGCCGCGCCCAACCGGCGGGAGGTCCTGGAGGCGGTGCGCGGCCAGACGGGTGTGGCCCTGTGCACGCTGCCCGGCGAGGTGGAGGCGGAGCTGACGTTCCTCGCGGCACGGCGGTGGCTGGGCTGGCGGTCCGGACCGCTGGCGCTGCTCGACATCGGCGGCGGTTCCCTGGAGGTCGCGCTGGGCCGGGGCAGCCTGCCGGACTTCGCCGCGTCGCTGCCGCTCGGTGCGAACCGGCTGACCCGTGAGTTCTTCGCCGAGAACGATCCGCCCACCCCGGCGGACATCAAGGCGCTGCGGCGCAACGTGCGTCACCAGCTGCGCGACGTGGCCACGCGCGCCCGTTGGGAGAGCCCCTGCACGGCGGTGGCGACCTCACGCACGTTCCAGCAGTTGGCACGGTTGTGCGGGGCGCCACCGGGGCGGCACGGCCCGTTCGTGCACCGTGAGTTGCGCCGTGCGGATCTGCGGCGGTCCATCGACGCCCTGGCCTCCCGCCGGTCGGCGGAACGGGCCGACCTGCCGGGCATCTCCGCGCCACGGGCCCGCCAGAGCCTGGCCGGTGCCCTGGTCGCCCACACCGTCATGAAGCTGGCGAACTTCGAGACGGTGACCATCTGCCCGTGGGCGGTCAGGGAGGGTGTGCTGCTGCGGTCCATCGAGGACGGCCTCGGCTGGTGGTCGAAGGTCGCGCGGGACGGTGAGGAGACGTTGTCGGGTGCCGCCGTCCCGCTGCGCGTGGCGGAACCGACGGCCTGACCGGGACACACGCAGGCCGACGACCGGGCCGCGGGGCTGGAGCGCTCCGCGGCCCGGTCGTCGCCGTGAGGGCCGCCCCCTCGTCTCCGCGTGCACGGGTCACCCGTCTCCGCGTGCAGGGCGTCACCCCGAGCAGGTGACCCCGCGGTGTGTGGCCGGCCCGGACGCCGGGTCGCCTCTCAGGCCCGGTCCGTCAGGGCCGCCACGAGTGCCGGGGCGTTGTCGTCGTCCGGGTCCTCCAGGAACTCGCGGCGCACCTGCCGGGCCGCGACCCGGCCGGAGGTCAGGCACCACTGCCACCAGTGGTCCAGCCGCCGGGTGGTGAGGCGGTCCGCGGGGACCAGGGCGGGCCAGCCGCAGGCCTCGGCCTGGGCGGTCAGCTTGGCGCCGCCCTCGACGGGGTCCACGGCCAGGGCCGGTACTCCACCGCGCAGCGCGAGCACCAGCCCGTGCAGCCGGTCGGTGACCACCAGGTCCATCCGGGACAGCACGGACTCGAACTGCCCGGGCGTGGCGCACAGCCGCCAGTCGTGGCTGTCGAGCCGGGTCTCCAGCTCCACGCGCGCGCAGTCCTTGCCGGCCAGCCACCGGGTGACCGTCTCGGCGGCCTCGTCGTGCCGGCGCCGCTCCCCGTACTCGCGCTGCCCGTGCGTGAGGATCACCCCGACGACCGGCGTGGTCGTCTCGCTCGGCGCGTGGGTGGACAGGTCGGGAACCGGGCCCATGGCGGGCGCGTCCCTCGGCAGGACCCGGTGGAATCCGGTGACGGCCGGGTCGTCGGCGTCCAGCACGGAGGTGCCGACCGCGATCCGCACACAGTGCGCGAAGCGCCGGTGCAGCTCCTCGATCCCGGGTCCGTGCAGCGGCCCGCAGATGAAGATCAGATGCGAATACGAGGCGGGCCGTACGTCGTCCAGGTGCAGCGCCGACGGCCGGAAGCCGGGGCTCCACGCCACGTCGTAGGGGATCCCCTGGTGACGCAGCACGTCCTCGACCCGCCGCAGGGCCAGTACATCTCCCGCGGTGGCCTCGCCGTCCACAAAGCTGAACCATCCGGTCAGCAGAGTCCTCAGATTCCTCGCACACACAACGCCTCACGAGTGCCCCCTCGTAACGTGCTCACTCATCTCCGCGGAGGTTCGCAGCCATCCCGGCCGTCGTTCACGGTCACCGCGTCCGCGCGCCGGACGGCTGCGGTATCGTCCGGGCCGTCGGAGCCCGTACGGCGCGGGCCGGGGAGTTCACGGAGTTCTGTCGACGAGGTGCCCGCCATGACCGAAGCCGATCAGGGACCCGGGGCCGCGGCGGCCCGGTTCACCGGGCGTCCGGTGACCGGTGAGCGCCCGGCGTCCGGTGCGCTCACGGAGGTCGTCCTCGACGGTGGCCGGGTGGTGATGGTCAAGCGCGGCGGCGCCCCCGGCTCCTTGCGGGCCGAGGCGGCCGGGCTGCGCTGGCTGGCGGACGCCGGCACGGTGCGCGTCCCCGCCGTGCACGGTCACGACGAGCACTGGCTGGTGTCCGACCGTGTCACGTCCGGGCGCCCCAGCGCCGAGGCAGCGGTGCGCTTCGGCCGCGAACTGGCGGCCCTGCACGCGGTCGGCGCGCCCGCGTTCGGCGCCCCGCCGCCCGGTGGTCCCGAGGACGCGTACATCGGCCTCGCGCCGATGCGCAACGTCGCCGGTGAGGACTGGCCGAGCTGGTACGCCGAGCACCGGGTGCTGCCCTATGTGCGCCGTGCGGTCGACGACGGCACGTTGCGGTCCACCGAGGCGGCGCTGTTCGAACGTGTCTGCGAGCGGCTGCCGGAGCTGGCCGGTCCCGCGGAGCCGCCCGCCCGGCTGCACGGCGACCTGTGGAACGGCAACGTGCTGTGGGGCGCCGACGGCCACGCCTGGCTGATCGACCCGGCCGCGCACGGCGGACACCGGGAGACCGACCTCGCCATGCTGCACCTGTTCGGCTGCCCGCACCTGGACCGGGTGCTGGCCGGATACCAGGAGGCGGCTCCGCTCGCCGACGGCTGGAGGGACCGGATCGGGCTGCACCAGCTCTTCCCGCTGCTGGTCCACACGGTGCTGTTCGGCGGCGGCTACGCGGGACAGGCGCTCGCGGCGGCCCGCGCGGCCCTGGCGGCCTGACCCACCGCACGCGTGTCCCTCGGCCGGGTACGGTCTCCTGGTCACCGCACCCGGAGGAGCCGCCATGTCCCGCGCCACCGACGCCTCGTTCGACCTGTTGCCCGGCGCCGACGACTCTCCGGTGATCCTGCATGTGCCGCACGGCGCGCGGGAGATTCCGGCGGAGGTGCGTGAGGGCATCCTGCTCGACGACACGGCCCTCGCCCGGGAGCTGGATCACATCACGGACGCGCACACCGGCGAACTGGCCGGCCTCGCCGCGAAAGCCGCCACCGTCACGCCCTGGCGGTTCGTCAACCGGCTGTCACGGCTGGTGGCCGATCCCGAGCGGTTCCCCGACGAGCGGGAGGAGATGCTCGCCGTCGGGATGGGCGCCGTCTACACCCGCACCACGCACCGCGAGGTCCTGCGAGGGGCCGGCACCGACCCCGAACCGCTGCTGCGGCGCTACTTCCACCCGTACGCGCGGGCGATGACGGCGGCCGTCGCGGACCGGCTGGCCGCCACCGGGCGAGCCGTCGTCCTCGACGTCCACTCCTACCCGACCTCCCCTCTGCCCTACGAACTGCACGGCGAGGGCCCCCGGCCGCCGGTGTGCCTGGGCACCGACCCCTTCCACACGCCGCCGGAGCTGCTCGCCCGGGCGCGTGAGGCGTTCGCGGGGTTCGGCGGAACGGGGGTCGACAGCCCCTTCTCCGGGGCGTACGTCCCCCTGGAGTTCCACGGCTCACAGCCCCGGGTCACCGCCCTGATGGTGGAGATCCGCCGGGACACCTACATGACCGAACCGGGCGCTGCCGCGGGCCCCGGCCTCCCCCGCCTCGCGTCGGCGCTGGCAGCCCTGGTGGACGCGGTGTCCTGACGGCCGTCCCCGCCCTGGTCACTGCAGCAGCGGGAGCTTGCCCACAATCTTGCCGACGCGGTTGCGGGGGCCCACGATGCTCACGGCGCAGTAGACGAGGTCGTCGGTGGCGGTCTTGCCCACGGCGGCCCGGTAGTCGGCGTAGACCAGCGTCTCCTGGGCCGTGACCGGCATGTCGGCGACGAAGGTGTCGGCGTACGAGGCCGCCTTGGCGCGGATGGCGCGGAGGGTGTCGGCATCCGCCGCCAGGACCGAGCAGCCGGCCCAGGGCAGTCCCGGGTGCACGGTGCCCTCGGCGTCGGTGGCGTCTTCGCCGAGCAGGCCGGTCACCGCGGACTGCGTGGCCGCCGCGACGCAGACGGCGGCGTTGACGGCGCGACCCGAGGGGAGGTCCCGGTCGACGACCACGACCCACTTCAGCCGGGCGGCGCGGGTCGAGACGGTGGGGTCCACCTCCTCGGGGGTGAAGCCGATCCGCGGGTCGGTCGTGTTTTCGTCGGTCATGAGCTTGTCTCCTGAGCCTTTCTGCGGCTGATGCCGAGAATGCTAGGCGAATGTGCGGATCTGACGCTTGACTGCCGAACTTTCGCAGGTAATCGCAGCCGCATGACCACTGGTGGTGCACTTCATGCGGCAAGTCGCCGGATGTGGCGCCGAACGTGCGGGCATGGAGCGGTGCCCGTCACCGTTGCCTGCGCGGGGCCGCCGGGCGTTCGGCGGCGGGCTCGATACGGCGGGGCTGGACGTGCTCGTAGGCCATGGTGGTCGCCACGTCGGCGACCTCACGGCGCTCGGTCAGCCGGTCGATGACGAAAGCGTAGACGCCGTTGACGTCCGGGACGGCGACGTGGATGAGGAAGTCGTGCGCTCCGGAGGTGACGAACAAGCCGATGACTTCGGGCAGTTGGGCCGCCCACTCACGGAACCCCTCGATGACGGGACGGGCCGGCGGCCGGATGCGGACCGAGATGAGCGCCTGGACCGGGCGGCCCACCGCCTCCAGGTCCACGGCCGCGTGGTAGCCCGTGATGACCCCGCGCTCCCGCAACAGCCGTACCCGCTCCAGCGAGGTGGACGGGGAGACCCCCGTCCGCGCGGCCAGCTCCCGGTTGGTCTGCCGTGCGTCCTCCTGCAGCTCCCGCAGCAGGGAGCGGTCCAGTGCGTCCATGTCCATGCCGCTCACTATGCCGTACGACGTTCGGCGGTAGTGGGGAATCTCCACACAGGTGCACGTTCGAAGGCCGCGTCCTTCCGGTGTGCGCCGGTCCGTCGAGGCGGGCGCACTTTTTGTTGTCGGCCGGGCCCCGGGCCGTCTCCTGTGCGTAATCCCCGCATCGACCATCTGACGAGACCGAGGACCCACGCACGTGAGAGCACAGATCAGCCGCCGGAGCATGCTGAAGATCGCCGGTACGGCCGCGGCCGCGGGCGCGGGCGCCGTCACCGCCGCCGTCCCCGCACCCGGGGCGTCGGCGGCGGGCACGGCCTTCGCGCACCCCGGACTGCTGCACACCCAGGCCGACCTGGACCACATGGAGGCCAAGGTGAAGGCGGGCGCCGCTCCCTACACGGCGGGTTTCGCCAGGCTCACCGCCAACCCGCACGCGCAGAGCACCTGGACGGCCCGCCCGGCGGCGACGGTCTACCGGGGATCGGGGACACCGGAGAACTACAGGGTTCTCTACAACGACGTCCACGCCGCCTACCAGAACGCCCTGCGCTGGCACGTGAACGGCGACAGCGCGCACGCGGACGCCGCCGTGGCCATCCTCAACGCGTGGTCCGCACCTCTGACCAAGCTGGACGGCACGGCGGACCGGTTCCCCGCGGCCGGGCTGTACGGCTACCAGTTCGCCAACGCCGCCGAACTCGTGCGCGACCGCGACGGGTTCGAGTCGGCCCGCTTCCAGAAGATGATGCGGTCCGTCTTCCTTCCGGTCAGCTCCGACTTCCTCACCCACCACAACGGCGCCTACGTCAGCAACTACTGGACCAACTGGGACCTGGCCGCGATGGCCTGTGTCCTCGCCGTCGGCATCCTCTGCGACGACCGCACCGCGGTCGACCAGGCGGTCTCCTACTTCCGGAACGGCGACGGCATGGGCTCGCTCAGAAACGCCATCCTCGTGGTGCACCCGGACGGCCTCGCCGAATGGGCCGAGGCGGGCCGCGACCAGGGCCACGCCCTGCTCGGCGTCGGCCTGATGGCCACGGTGTGCGAGATGGCCTGGAACCAGGGCATCGACCTGTACGGGTACGACGACAGCCGCTTCCTCAAGGGCGCCCAGTACGTGGCCAAGTGGAGCATGGGCGGATCGGTGCCCTACACGGCGCTGACCCGGAAGAAGGGCGCATCGGGCGTCTGGTCCGGCAGTGAGACGACCAGCAAGGCGGCCGCCGTGGATCCGGCCATGACCCGCCCGATCTGGGCCATGATCGCCAACCACTACACCGAGCGCCGGGGGCTGGACGCTCCCTACGTCACGCGGATCGCGGCCAGGACGGCCCCGGAGGGCGGCGGCGGGGACTACGGGCCCAACAGCGGCGGATACGACCAGCTCGGTTTCGGCACGCTGACGTTCACCCGCGACCGGGCGTCCACGGCCGAGGCGACGGCGTCCCCGACGCCCGCGTCCGGCGCGGCCACCGGGGCCTGGCGAACACCGGCTCCTCGGACGTCCCCGCGTGGACCGCCGCCGCGGGCGTCACCGCCGTCGCGGGCGGGCTGCTCCTGCTGCGCCGCCGCAGGCGCGCCGGGCGCGACAGCGCGTGAGCCGAAGGGCCGGCGGCCGACCGTCGTACGACCGCCGGCGTCTCCTCCTCGCACACACGGGGCGCCCGCCCCGCTACGGCCCGTACAGGAGCGCCGATCCCGGCCCTTTCGGGATGCGCGCTGCGCCGTCTGGGGGAAAGGTGAGGGGAGGATCGACTCGCAGAGGAGACAGAATGTCGACGTCACAGCCTGATGCGTCGCGTCGTCCGGCCGATGACCGTGCCACGCCGGACGAGCTGCTGCACGCGTGCCCGCTCGAGACCTCGGCGGAGGATCTGGTCCTCGCCTCGGGGCGGGACATCACCCCCAGGACCCTCGCCTGGGCGGAGCGGAAGCTCGCCTCCGAGGGGCACGCCGCGCTGGACAAGCTACTGCCTTAGCGACTCCCGGTCCGGAATCACCGCGCCGGGGACGGGGCCGGGCCCCGGGGCCGTGATTCCGGTCCGGTGCGGCTGCTGCGGGACGTGCTTCAGGCTGCCCTCGAGGAGCGCGTCGGCGGCGGCGACGGCGTCGCGCACGTCCTTGGTCCCCGTCATGACGCACAGCGTGTAGCTGACATCCGCCAGCTCTCGCGCCAATTCGGGTGTCTCCCGCTCGGCGAGCGCGATCCGCAGGGACGCGTACCGGGTCAGCAGTCTTCTGACGGCCTTGGGATCGGGAACGAGCACAGTCGGGCCCTTTCTCTGGTTTTTCCGTCCCGGCTCCCCCGTCTCGGGCGAAGCATGCACAACTCATCTCACACGGCCCGCTTTTGGCCCGATCTCGACCCTCTCCTCCCGCACGGCTCACGCTCCGCGGACCGGGCCACGGCGCGACACGCGATCACGACCCACCCTCCCCTCCCGGCCGTTGACGTGCGCGGACCATACTGGGAGGCGCCCCTGTCCCCTTCCACCAGAGTGATCCATGGCAAAGTCCTCCACCGCCCGTGCCACGGCTCCCGACACCGTGTGGCCGGCCCGCGGGCGACACCCCGGCCCGGGCGCCGAGGACGCCGTCCGCCGCCGCCTGCGTGAGCTGAAGAGCGAGAAGGTCATCCAGGACGAGACCGAGTACGACGGTTCCCGGGAGGGCGCGCCCGCGCGCGCCTTCGAGGCGCGGTGGCTCGTCGAGGACGATGTCGTCGTACGGGCCCGCCTCGACGTCGGGGCGCCCGACGACAAGGACGGCGCCCAGGACTGGGTGCTGGTGGCCGAGGCGGACCGGGCCTGGGACCTAAACTGGCCCTCTCCGGCCACCGTCTTCTGGCCCGACGACCCGGACGTGCCCTGGGACCACGACGTGGTGCCGGGGCTGCGCTTCCGGGAGATCAACCCGCTGCCCACGGAGGACCGGGCGCTGCGGCGCCTGCTGAAGGACTGCGCGCGCCACTCGTGGAGCATCCATGTGGTCGTCCACGAGGCGATGACTCCCGACGAGCGCGGCCTGCGCCCCCTCGCACCGCTGCTGCCGCCCGGCCTCAGGCACCGCGTCGTGGAACACCGGGCCGCGCCCGAGCAGTTCCAGGTGGTCAACTGGGCCCTCTACGACCTCGGGGCACGGGTGCCTCGGGGCGGTGCCGTGGTGCTGCCCGCGGCGCCGTCCGGTCCCGGCGCCGACGACAACGGGTTCAGCGTACGCACGGTGTTCCTCGACGGTTCGCGCCCCACGGAACTCCTCGACACCGTGCGGCGCTTCGCCGAGCAGCCCGCGCCCCTGCCCGAGGGCGCCGAGGAGGCCCTGTCCGCGCTGCGCGAGCAGTGGCATCTGACCACCCTCGAGGAGGAACTGGCCATGGCGCGCCGCCGGCTCGCCGCCTACGCCGAGGCGCTCGAGGCCATGACGAAGTCGCGGGACATGTACCGGGAGGCGGCCGAACTCGCCCACGAGGCGCTGGCGGCCTACCAGGAGGCCGGCGCGCTGCCCGCACCGCGTCGGCCACGCAAGAGGGAAGGTTTCTCCTTGCGTACTCTGGCCAAGCCCCTGGAGCGCGTGGTGGACGGCGTGAAGTCGCTCGGTGTGCCGGGCCCGCAGAACGGTGACACCGCCCCCGGGGCGGAGCCCTCCCCGGACACCTCCCCGGCCGGGCCGCCCGACTCCGGGGACTCCGAGCAGCCCTAGTCTTCTGAGTCAGGAATTCTGTTCAGATGTGTAGGGTTGCGGGGTGGCGCGTACGGGGTGGCCGAAGGCCGAGTTGATCCTGTCGGACGAGGAACGGGCCGCGCTGGAGGGATGGGTGCGGCGCCGTTCCACGCCGCAGGCGTGGGCTCTGCGGTGCCGGATCATCCTGGCCTGTGCGAGCGGGGCGTCGAACAAGGACGTGGCCGCCCAGCTCGGCTCGACCCCGCCGGCGGTGGGACGCCGGCGGGCCCGGTTCGTCGAACACCGGATCGCCGGCCTGGGTGACATGCCCCGCTCGGGAGGGCCCAGGAAGGTCACCGACGAACAGGTCGCCGCCGTGGTCACCAAAACGGTGGAGAGTACGCCGAAGAACGCCACGCACTGGTCGACGCGGGCGATGGCCAAGGAGATGGGCCTGTCGCAGTCGACCGTGGCGCGGATCTGGCGGGCCTTCGGCCTGCAGCCCCACCGCACCGAGACGTTCAAGCTGTCGACCGACCCGTACTTCGTCGACAAAGTCCACGACGTGGTCGGTCTCTACCTGGATCCGCCCGAGCGGGCTCTGGTGTTCTGTGTGGACGAGAAGTCGCAGATCCAGGCCCTGGACCGCTCTCAGCCGGTGCTGCCGATGATGCCGGGCGTCCCGCAGCGGGTCACCCACGACCACGTACGCGCCGGCACCACCACCCTGATCGCCGCTCTGGAGGTGGCCACCGGCAAGGTGCCTGACTCAGAAGACTGGGGCGTGTGGTGAAAGTCCCGCCCTTCGGGCGAAGGGCGGGACTTTCACC
>NZ_JBFBBS010000076.1:0-14319 GCF_040682835.1 Streptomyces sp. NPDC051104
GCGACAAGCTGGCTGGGGTGTTGTCCACCAAGCCCGGCCTGAAACGGTTCTTGCGCACCACCCCGAGCGGGCTGCTGCGGGTGGACAAGAAGAAGTGCCGAAGAAGCAGGACACCGGCGTCCTGATCACCACTCCGGCTCCCGAGTACGACGCCAACGACAACGTCACCAAGTCGACGGCGCCCAATGGTGCGGTGTCCACGGCGGTGTACGACAACGCGGACCAGATCATCTCGGCGACCGGGCCGGCGAACAACCTGACCGCCCCGCGTACCTCGACCTACACCTACGACAGGGTCGGCAACCTGAAGACGACGACCGAGCCCAAGGGCACGGCGACGACGACGGACGCCACCGACTACGTCACCACCAACAACTACAACCAGATCTACCAAGTCACCTCCGTGGTCAACGCGGCCGGTGACAAGGTCTCCTACGAGTACGACAGCGTCGGCAACGTCGTCACGGTCATCGACCCGAAGAAGAACGCGACGGTGGACACCACCGACTACACCACCAAGACGGCCTACGACCTGGACCACCGGGCCACCACCGTCACGGACGCGGCCGGGAAGTCCACCAGGCAAACGTACGACAAGGACTCGCTGGTCGTCTCGACGACGGACGCGGAGAACAACACCACCACCATCACCTACGACGAGCGCGGCAAGCAGACCGAGGTCAAGGTTCCCTACGAGGGCACCACGACCCGGTCGACGAAGTACGAGTACGACCAGATGGGCAACGTCACCAAGGTGATCACCCCGCGCGCCGTCGCAGCCGGTACCACCACGGCGTTCACCGCCCGTACCGAGTACGACGCGCTCAACCGGCCGGTCAAGAAGTACCAGCCGTACGACCCGGCGGACTCCCGCTACAACGACCCGAACGTCTACACGGAGACCGTGTACGACGAGCTGGGCCGGGTGGCGAAGACGTCGCTGCCGCCGTCGGAGGGTGAGACGGTCCGTAACGACACCAACTACACCTATTTCGACAACGGCTGGGTGGAGTCGTCCACCGACCCGTGGGACATCGCCACCACCTACGACTACAACGAGCTGGGCCAGCAGACCAAGCGGACCCTGACCTCGGCCGGCGGTTCCTCGAACCGCACGATGACGTGGTCGTACTACGCGGACGGCTCCGTCAAGGGGCGTTCCGACGATGGCGTCCCGGTGGGTCAGTCGGTGGTCCTGGTCGACAACTCCGACACCCAGAACACGTCCTCCACGGGTACCTGGACGACCGGGAACATCACCGGCCAGCTCGGCTACGACCACCGCATCCACGCGGCGGGCACCGGCACGGACGCGTTCACCTGGACGCTGAACATCCCCAAGGACGGCACGTACACCGCGTACGTGAAGCTCCCGAAGGTCACCGGAGCGGCGACCACGGCGAAGTACACCGTGACGCACTCCACCGGTACGACCGACAAGACGATCGACCAGAACGCCACCGCGAACCAGGGGACTTGGGTCTCCCTGGGCTCCTACTCCTTCAAGCAGGGCAACGCGGCCAAGCTGCAGCTGTTCCAGAACAGCGGCGGCACGGTCGTCGCGGACGGGGTGAAGCTGGTCCGGGACACCACCGGTGACCCGGCCGACACGGAGAAGAGCAATTTCGCCTACTCCTACGACCTCAACGGCAACCTGACCAACATCGACGACACCTCGTCGACCGCGAAGATCGACTCCTACACGGTCGCCTACACCGGCCTCAACCAGGTCCAGAAGGTCACCGAGTCGCTGTCCGGGACGGTGAAGAAGGCCACGTCGTTCACCTACGACGCCAACGGCCAGCCGGAGACGGTCACCCATCCAGACCAGTTCTCCAAGTACACCTACGACCTGCGCGAGTTGGTCAAGACGGTCTCCGTCGGCAAGAGCGCGACGGACACCGACCCGAAGGTGACGTCGTACGCCTACACCGACCGCGGCCAGAAGCTGAAGGAGACCAAGGGCAACGGCAACACCATCGACTACACCTACTACCTCAACGCGGCGCTCAAGTCGTCGACCGAGAAGAAGGCCAACGGCACCCTCGTCTCCTCGCACACCTACGCCTACGACCCCAACGGGAACAAGGCACAGGACGTGGCGAAGAAGATGAACGCCGACAACACGACCGCCTACCTGGACTCCACCACCAACTACACCTACGACCCGGCCGACCGTCTCAAGGAGTCGGTCAAGACCGGTAACGGCGCGGGGACGGAGACGTACGTCCACGACGACAACGCCAACGTCATCAGCCAGACGGTCAAGAACGAGACCACGCAGTTCGAGTACGACCGCAACCGCCTGCAGAGGGCCACTACCGGCTCCTCCACGGCGAGCTACAACTACGACCCGTTCGGCCGACAGGAGTCGGTGACGGCGGGTGGCCAGATCATCGAACGCAGCACGTACGACGGCTTCGACCACGTCGTGAAGTCCGAGAAGATGGACGATACCGGCGCGCTGAAGGCGACGACGTACACGTTCGACCCGCTGGACCGCACCGCGTCCAAGTCGGCGGACGGCAAGACGACCGACTTCTCCTACCTCGGTCTGTCCACCGAGGTTCTGGACGAGAAGGTCGCCGGCACGCTCACCAAGTCGTACCAGTACAGCCCGTGGGGCGAGCGTTTGTCGCAGGTCAAGCACAACACCGACGGCACGACGGAGGACGGCTACTACGGCTACAACAGCCACACCGACGTCGAGACGCTGACGGACAGCAACGGCGACACCAAGGCGACGTACAGCTACACCGCCTACGGCAAGGACGACGACTCGGAGTTCACCGGCATCGACAAGCCCGCCACCGCCGACCCGACCAAGGAGGCCTACAACCCCTACCGCTTCAACGCCAAGCGCTGGGACGCCCAGTCCGGAACGTACGACATGGGCTTCCGTGACTACAACCCGGGTCTGAACCGCTTCACGAGCCGGGACATGTACAACGGCGCGCTGGCCGACATGGGCCTGGGGGTCGACCCGTACACCGGCAACCGGTATGCGTTCACCGGAGGCAACCCGACCACCTTCATCGAGTACGACGGGCACATGATCTGCGCAGAGCAGGGCGTGTGCGGAAGCGAGGCCTTCCTCGACAAGTACTACGGCCAGCAGGAACAGAGCGATACGCCGTCGACCCCTGCTCCCGACTCGACCCTGGTGACCATCGGCGCCGGTTGTCCGCCGGCCTGCATGACTCCCACCAAGGAGCTCACCATGGAGCACCTGCAGCTGATGGGGCTTTCCGACCACTACGGGTCGCAGAAGGACCTCGACGTGTGGAGCAACTGGGACGCGCTGGCGCAGAGCTGGAACTGGATCTTCGGCGGTGTCGAGGAGGACCGGGCCCAGTACAAGGATGACTTCGTCGCCGCGTATGCGGACACCATCAAGGCAGCCGCGGCCAAGTACGATATCCCGGCTACCTTGCTGGCCGGCGTGGCCCACAACGAGGTCTCCGGAGATCCGCCGATCTTCGACAACCTGGGTGAGGTCAAGAGCGGCGACAAGGCGTCCTACGGCAATGTCAGCATGCAGATCAGCCTCGCCGCGGAGTTGCTCGGTTACGATCCCAGCAATCTCAGCGGTTACCAGCGCAGCGAGATCAAGGGCTCGCTGGGGGACAACGTGCAGAACGTCTTCCTGAGCGCTCGCTATCTGTCGAAGGGCAGAGACGCCATCGCACCCGGGAAGGGCGCCGCGGCCTTCACGACGGATGACCTCAGGAATGTCGGTGCCTGGTACAAGGGCGGTTCCGGCTACTGGGCCACTGACCCCGACTCCCAGGCATACGGGGGGAGGATCGTGACCAACCAGTCCATGTTGTCGGGCCTGCTCGGATAGGTCCCGGCTGCATCGGGGGTCTGCCGGGCGCCGGTTCCGGTGCCTGGCAGACCCGCACCGGGCAGTTCATCCAGAACGGAGTGAGAGTGATAGTCACAAACCAGAAGGCGGGCCTGTGGGCGCGGGGAATCCTCGCGGCCGGTCTGTACATCGTTGCGGCCGCCATGCTGGCGTTGAGCCTTCCGGCGGTGGGCGTCGAGACGACGCCGACGAGTGACCCCGACACGGCGGCGGGGGCCTTCTTCTGCCTGGTCCTGTCCGCGTTGTTCCTCGCCGCCACTGCGGCGGTCTCCTTCAGGTGGAAGACGGCCCGCGCCCTGTGCCTGCTCCACCTGATCCTCATGGTGATCGTCTGGACTCAGGTGCCGACCCCGTTCTGACTGATCCCTCTGGACACGTGATGGACGTGCGCATACTCGTGGACGTGACGGTGGTCGTGTCGGTCGTTCCGGCCCTCGCGATCACCCCGCGTGTCCTGGCCCGCCCGTCCGGCCTTCTGGCCGGGGCGGCGGGCCCCGGGGGCAACCCGACCAGCCGGGTCGAGTACGACTGCCACAGGACCTGTGCCGAGCAGGGTGTCTGCGGCAGCGACGCGTACGTCACCCAGTAGGAGGACTACGTTCCGAAGCCGCGGGCGGCCTCGCGGATCCGCTCGGCGGTGGTTTCGGAGACTCGGCCGCGCCACTTGTCGCCGAGGACGAGCGAGACGGCGGGCTCGCGCCGCAGCGCCGCACGTCCCCGCCCGGTCTGGTTCCGGGGCCCACCACGCCGCCGTGCACGCCGTTGCCCTCAAGTCCCTGATGGGCGACGGAGTGCGGTCCTTGACCTCCGGGGAGCGCACCCTGCTCGGTGACTGGCTGGACCGCATCGCCGCCGAGGGCGATCGGGAAGCCGGTGCCGCCGAGCCCGGCGAAGAACGCCCGCACGACGCGCAATAGCCCATCCGCCCGCGCCGTCCCGAGCCTCGCCCCCACCACCGACGGCCCATCGGGGTGGCTCTCGCTGGGTTTGCTCTCCACGCGCTCTTCGGCGGTGTCGGAGGGATGCCGGGCAACCCCGAGTGCCACCTGATGATCGTCCTGGTTGACGAGCGCCCCGAAGCCGTAACCGACAAGCAGCGCTCGGTGCAGGGGGAGGTCATCTCCTCGACCGCCGACCGGTCGGCGGAGGATCACATGATGGTCACCGAGTTGGCTTTCGAGTGCGCCAAGCGCCTGGTGGAACTCTGCCACGAGGCGCTGATCTTGTTGGATCCCCGGCGCCTACAACCTGACAGCGCCCGCCTCGGGCCGCCTTCTGCCTGGCGGACTCGACCCCGTTGCCTTGCACGCGGTCACATCGCTGTTCAGCGCGGCTCGCAACATCCAGGACGGCGGCTTGCTGACCGTTCTGGCGACCGGGCTCGTGGGGACGGGCTCACGCTCGGAGGAGACCCTCGCCGAGGAGTTGGGCCGACTGGCCACGATGCGGCTGCGCTTGGGCCGCAAACCGGCCGCGGAGCGTGTCTTCCCGGCGTTTGATCCTCACGTCTCCGGCGCTCAAAACGAGGAACTTCCCCTGCAGCCGGGGAGTTGGCGATCGTCGGCACCGTGCAACGTGCCGTGCGGCCCATGGATGCCGAGCAGGCGATCCGGATGATCGCGCACAAGCTGGGCCGCACCCCAACACGCCCAGGCTGACTCGACGGGCTTCCGAGCCTGGCGATCCGCCTCGCTCCGGCCCGGCTCCTGACCACGGCGGGCCTGCCGCTCACCTCCGCGACCGACCGGAAGAGCGCGCGCGCCCCTCGGTACGGTACGTCACCGACGCCCGCCGTGCGCCGAGGCGAAAGAGGCGCGGTCGCCAGGCTTGGTGCCGTGCCGCAGGTGGAACTCGTTCAGTCCCGGGCCTGTGCCGGCAGGGAATGCCGCTGCGGTGGACTGCCCGCATGCAGCGCACAGACCGCGGCTGCCTCGCCCCTCGGGAACATCGCCGGGTTGCAGCCCTATGCCGTTGGCGCCGGTGTTCTGATCCCGGTGCTGGTCCATCGCCTGCGGACAGTGCCGGACGAAACTGACAGAACAACCGGCAGGACATGAGTACGGCATGGGGGCCGGGCGGTGGTGCCGCCTGGTCCGCCGCCAACGGCTCACTCTTGCGGCAGCGCGATAGATTGGCGTGTGTTGGCGGTCGCGTCCGGCGTCCGCCGGTGCGGCTGACAGGGGGTATGCCGGTGACCGGTGACGGTCGGTCCGGGGACGAGGGGTCCGACGCGCGTCTGGCGCAGTTGTGTGCGCGGCTGGCGGATCGCGCGGGGCCACTGGCCACCGATCCGCAGCTCGCCGCGGTGTCCGAGCGAGTGCTCGACGCGGTGCGTTCCGGCCAGGACGCGGCGGCTGAGCTGGACCTTCTGGACGATCTGCTCCTGCGCGCCGGTTACGTCGGCGGGCTGGGAGCCTACCGCACCGATGGTGGCCCGGTGTTCTCCGTGCTGCCGGGAGCCTCTGCGGGCGGGCATCCGGTGCTGGAGGCCCTGGTGTGCCCCGCCGACAGGTGCCCGCGCGTGGAACTGCCCCGCGGCGCCCGGGAGGACCCTACCGTGTGCGCGGTGTGGGGGCGGGCCCTGCGACGCGACCGGATCGCGTGATCACCGGCGTGCTCGGCTCGCTCGGTGGGAAACTCGCCGAGCGCTGGGCCGCGACACTGGCGCTGCCGGGTCTGCTGTACGTGGCGGTCGCCGTGCTCGCCTCCGCGCTGGGACAGCGCCCCTGGTACCCCGTCGCGGAGGCACGCCGACGGCTCGCGGCGATGGCGGCCGACACCGGCGGACACGGCCCCGCAGCCGTTGTGCTGACGGTCTTCATGGTGCTGGCCTGCGCGGCGGGCGCCGCGGTCACGGCGCGCGGGCTCGGGGGCCTGGTGGAACGCCTGTGGCTGATGGAGGGCGACCCCGATGCGACCGGGCCGGTGGCGTGGCTCACCCGACGCCGGCGGGCGAAGTACCGATCGGCGGCGCGGGCGGCCGACAGCGCACATCTGGCGGCGGCGCGAGCCGCACGTTCGGGTACGGACGGGCGGCAGGCGCTGATCCGCCAGGCGGAACGTGCCTATGCCGTGCGCAACCGGGTCTCTCTGCGCGAGCCATGTCATCCGACCTGGATCGGCGACCGGCTGGCTGCCACCGAAGCCCGCGTTCATGAGACGTACGACCTCGATCTCGTGTCGGCCTGGCCCCGCCTGTGGCTGATCCTGCCGGACGGTGTCCGCTTGGACCTCCACCAGGCGCGGGCCGCCTTCTCCGCTGCGGCCCAGCTGATCGCGTGGGCCGCTGGTTACGCCGTACTGGCCGTGTGGTGGTGGCCCGCTGCGGTGATCGGATGCGCGGTCGGCGTGGCGGGATGGTGGCGCGGCAGGGCGGCCGCGGAGGTGCTCGCCCTTCTGGTCGAGTCCGTGGTGGACGTCCACGGAGCCGAACTGGCGCGGGCCCTGGGCTTGGAGTGCCCGCAGCGGCTGACCCGCGCGGTGGGCGAACAGGTCATGAAGTCGCTGCGGAAGGACACCTGATGGGTAGCAACCATGACGGACGATGACCAGACCGACTGGACCGAGCGGCGCAATCGCCTCGTGGCCCAGGTCAGTGAGCGGGTGCGGCGGTGCCAGGCCGACCGTGACCCGGCTGCGGTCCTGGATCCGGAGGCATCCGAGGAAGTCGACCGCCTGGTCTGGCTCCTGCGCGGGCGTCAGGATCCGGAGGCCGCGTACTGGATGGGCATGCTGAGCTTCTGGCGTTTCGCCCACCTGCCGTTCGGCGTCGACGCCATGCGGGAGATGCGCATCGCCGCCCTGCAACTGCTGCCGCTCACGGTGACTCACCCGGGTGCCGTGCCCGATGTCGTACGCGAACACGTCGAACAAGTCGGCGCGAGCGCGGCCGATTGGAACGACTTCGCCGTCGGACTGCTGGAGCAGTACTTCGGGACCGGCGATCCCGTCTACCTGGACTGCGCCATCGACAACCTGTTCTTCACGGCCGTCGAGCGGAGCGGGATGCCGGACGAGGGAGAGTACCGGCGCAACCTGCTGATGGCTCTCCACACCCGTTACCGGCTCTCGCCCGGTCCGGAAGACCTGCGCCTGCTGGTCGTGACGGGCCGCAAGGCGGTGGCTCTGACCCCCCGGGACGAACCGCGGCGCGGCACCGTACTGGCCATCACGGCCGACGCGCTGACGGACACCGCTGAACGGACGCATGACCTCGCCGTCCTCGACGAGGCCGTCGAGCTCTTCGACGAGGCTGTCGCCACCGTCTCCGCCTCGGACTCCAACCGCTGGGCCGCGCTGACGGGTCTGAGCAAGGCCTGCCATCTGCGCTACGAGATCAGTGGACAGGCTGCGGCCCTGCAGTGGGCGGTCGAGGCCGGGCGCGCCGCCGTAGAGGCCGCACCCGACGACGGCTCGCGCCGCAGCGCCGCACTCGGCACGCTGAGCCTGGCCCTTCTCCGCCTCGCCGAGCACACCGGCTGCCAGGCGGACCTGGACGAGGCCGTCATGGTGCTGCGCCGGGCGCTGCGCGAGGCGCCCGGGAACTCCGCCGAGCGGATCGGCCTGCTCACCAACCTCGCGGCAGCGCTCATGACCGACTTCGAGCGCCGCGCCGACCCCGCGGCCTTGGAGGAGGCGATCACCCTGCGCCGGCAGGCAGTCGCGAGCGCGCCGCCCGGTCAGGAGCTCTACGCAACCGTCCGGACCAATCTCGCCGTCGATCTGCTGGCCCAGGACCACTACCGGGGTCCCGCACCGGAACTGGTGGAGGAAGCCGTCGGCCTGGCCCGTGAGGCCGCCGGTCTCCTGGAGCGGGGATCCCCGCCATGGCTGGCCGCCCAGGGCGCCCTCGCGCACATCCTGCGCGCCTGGTTCCGCTACACCCCCCGGCCGGAAGTCCTGGAGGAGTCACTGGCGCTGCACCGGGAGGTCCTTGCCGCGCTCTCCCCGGACAGCCCCAGACGCACCAGCGCGTTGATGCAGTTCGGCTACGCTCTCACGGCCCGCTACGAGAGCACGGGCGACTCGGGGGCACTGATCGAGGCCATGAACGTCACCCGCGAGGCACTGGGCCTCACCCCGCCCGGCCACGCCGACCGGGCTCACCGCATGGCGACGCTCGCCGGGATCCTCGCGGACATCGCCCAGCGCGCCGACACGGCGGAACCACTCGTTGAGGCGGTCGGCCTGTACCGCCAGGCCGCCGAACTCACCCCGGAACGGCACGCGGAACGGGCCAGCACACTCGAGAGCCTGGCGGGCGCGCTGCGGATGCTCTTCCAGCGCACGGGCGACGCCGCCGCACTCGACGAGTCGATCGGCCTGTACCGGCAGGCCGTCGCCCTGGTCCGGGACACCGGTCACACCCAGGACGCCTACCTGGGCAGCTACCGCAACAACCTGGCCGTGGCCCTGAGGCTGCGCTCCGAACGGACCGGCGACCCGGCGGACTTCGACGAGGCGGTGGCCCTGCTGCGGCAGGCGGCGGCCGCCGTACCGGAAGGCCGGCGGGCGCGGGCCTCACGGCTGAGCAACCTGGCGTTCGCGCTGCGCAGAAAGGCCGATGTCCACGGAGACGACGCGGCTCGGGCGGAAGCGCGGGAGGCGTACCGGGAGGCCGCTCTGACCGCTGCCTCGCCACCCCTTGACCGTGTGGAGGACGCCCGGCACTTTGGGGCGCTGCTGGCCGCCGACGGCCTGTGGGCCGAGGCCCACAACGCCTTCGCGTTCGCCGTGGGTCTGCTTCCGATGGTCGCCCCGCGTTCCCTGGCCCGGCAGGACCAGGAGTACGGGCTGTCCCGGAACATGGGCCTGGCCGCCGACGCGGCGGCGTGCGCTCTGACGATGGGGGATCCGCTGGGCGCGCTGCGCATCCTCGAACAGGGACGCGGGGTGCTGTTCGCCCAGACGATCGATGGCAGCGGCGATCTGGCGGCACTGCGCGAGCAGTACCCGGACCTCGCCGCGGAGTTCGCCCGGCTGACCGCGGAGCTGCGGGACAGCCACGCCTACGAGGACACCGCCGCGGGTCCGACCGGAGCGACCGCAGCCGCCCGGGGGTCCCGGGAGGTGACGGGCGCCTGGGACGACCTGCTCGGCCGCATCCGTACGCTGCCCGGCTTCGGGAACTTCCTCGGCTCACCGGACGCCGGGGCGCTGCTCCAGGCCGCCGTCGAGGGACCGATCGTGGTCGTCAACGTCAGCGCGTACCGCTCCGACGCCCTGCTCGTCACCCCGAACGGCGTCGATGCGCTCCCCCTGCCCCGCCTCACCCCGCAGGCGGTCGACGAGCAGGTGAAACGGCTCGATCAGGCAGTCGCCGACGGGACCGCCCCGGGAGCGGACGAGCGAGCCGCCCAGCGGACCGTCCACGACGTCCTCGGCTGGCTCTGGGACACCGTCACCGAACCGGTGCTGGACCGGCTCGAAAACCTCGGGCTCCTCAGCACGGGAACGGACGACCGGGACGGCGGCGCGCCGCCCAGGATCTGGTGGTCGCCCACCGGACAGCTCACATTCCTCCCGCTGCACGCTGCCGGGCACCACGACGGCGCCGGCGAGGACGGCGCCCGTCCCCGTACCGTCCTCGACCGGGTGGCGTCCTCCTACACGCCCACCATCCGTGCGCTGGTCCATGCCCGCGGCCGGACCGCGGCCCCGCCTGCCGAGGACGGACTTCTTGTCGTCGCCATGCCCCGTACGCCCGGAGCGCGCCCACTGCCGGGTGCGCATCGCGAAGTCGAGTGCCTGAGCGCCCAGCGGCCGACCGTGCTCAGCGGAGCGGCGGCGACCTCGGCGGCCGTGCGTGCGGCGATGGCCCGGCACCGCAGTGTGCACTTCGCCTGCCACGCCGTCAGCGAAGCGGCCGACCCGTCGCTCAGCAGGCTGCTGCTCCACGACCACGCCGACAACCCGCTGACCGTTCAGGACATCTCCCGGATGGACCTGAGCGGTTCCCGTCTGGCTTTCCTGTCGGCGTGCGACACCGCGCGGAACGCCGTACGGCTGGCCGACGAGGCGATCCACATCACGAGCGCCTTCCAGCTGGCCGGCTTCCCGGAGGTGATCGGTACCCTGTGGCCGGTCAACGACGCCTTCGCGGCCCACCTCGCGGCCGGCTTCTACGGCTCGGCCGAACCGGCGGCCCACGGTGCGGCGTATCCCTCCCACGCGGCGCTCGCGCTGCACCGGTCGCTCCGCGCCGCCCGCGACGCCTACCGGGCCGCTCCGTCCCTGTGGGCCGCCTACATGCACACGGGTGCCTGAAGCGGGGGGTCCGGACCTCGATCTGCCGATCACCGGTGGCTGGAACCGCGTTCAGCCCTGCTCGAAGGGACCTGTGCCTCACTCCTGGCGGCGTCGCGAACCGTGCGACACGACGCGGAAGGGCTGCCTCTCCGCGTCTGCCACCAACACGCGCGATCGCCCGCTGTACGTGCAGTGAACTCCCACTCGCCACGTGACATCACCGGGTGCGCTGAGCTCTGTCCGGATGGAGCCCCGCGAGGATCACCGACAAGATCCACTCGCCGACCCCCGGTACGGCGACGGCTACAACCACTGCAGCGGCGAGTAAGTGGTCGAACTCGTAAATCCTTCGGGGATTGATCACGCCGCTGGTGCGGCGGAGGATCCTTCGTGTCGGTCGGCGGTGTGCTGGTCGAGCCTGGCCAGCAGATCGTCCAGGTCGGAGGTGGTGAACTTCCACTGGAACGGCTGTGCCGTGGCGTTGTAGCGGTCTTCGAAGGCTCGGAGCCGGTCCCCGACCTGGGTAAGGTCGGTGAAGTCGTTGGGCGAGACGACCTTGCGCTGTACGACGGAGAAGTAGACCTCCACCTGGTTTAACCAGGAGGCGTGCACGGGGGTGTGGACCATCACCGCGTTCGGGAACGCCGCCGTCAGGCGGTCGGCGGCCTTCTGGCCGCGGTGGGAGGAGCCGTTGTCCACGATCCAGAACACCCGCTTGGCGCTGGCGTAGGGTTCGACGCTCATGACCTGGGTGACCAGGCTCATGAACGGGTCGATGCCGGTGCATGGCTCGGTGCGGCCGAACACCCTGGCCTGGTGGACGTCGTAGGCGGCGAGGTAGGCCAGCGCGCCGCCACGTCCGTAGGTGTGGTTCACGCGCATCGCGCGGGCCTGTCCGGGAGCGAGGGTGGGGTGGCAGCGGCAGCGCGCCTGGATGGAGGTCTTTTCATCCGCGCTGATCACGTACTCGTCGGCGCCGAGTACCTTGCCCTGCCAGGTGCGGACGTACAGGTCCAGCACGCGCTGGGCCTTGGCGCGGAAATCGGGATCGGTGATGAAGAACCAGGAGCGGTGCTGCCACGGTTTGAGCGCGTCTTCGGCCAGCCAGCGGCGCACGGTGGAGGCGGAGATGGTCCCGGTGATGCCCCGGGCGGCCAGCTCGCGGGCCAGCTCCGGGCATGACCAGCGCGCCAGCGGCACCCCGGTCTCGGCAGGCAGGCGGCAGGCCAGCGCTTTGGCCTCGGCCACCTGCAGCGCCGTGTACGACGGGGGCCGTCCCGACCGATCGCGGTCGGACAGGCCGCCCAGGCCCCGGTCGGCGAACCGGCCGCGCCAGCACCGGACCGTGTCCAGGTGCAGGCCCGTGGCGCGGGCGATGCGTGCGTTGGAACGTCCGCGTGCGGCATGCAGCACCACCTGCGCGCGTATCCGCAGCCGGTGCTCGGTCTTGTGACCGTAGGCCATTTTCTTCAATCGCTCGCGCTCAGCGGCGCGCAGGGCTATCGGGCAGGCGGCAGCAACAGGCAAGGCAGGCAGGCCGATCAGGAGAAGTGGATCACGACAGGCCGTAGCCTGCCGCATCCGGGCATCGGCGCGTCGGGCACGATGGGCACCATGCCCACGCCCTCGGAACACACCCGGCTCTCACTCGAGGGACGCCTTGGCGATCACGCCCGCACCGCCTGGCCCCAGCTGAAGAAGCTGCACGTCCGCCACCGTGGCGCCTTCGCCTACGTCGAGGCCGAACTTGCCGACGACGAACGGGTCAGGCTGATGCGCCTGCGCTACATCGGCGCCGTCGGCCGATGGGGCCTCGCCCTCTACCTGGCCAGCAGCGACCGCTACCAGGACTGCCTGCTACCCACCGGCAACCCCGCAGGCCCCCGGCAGAGGCACTCGACTGCGCCTGCCAGCTCCACCTCGCCGCCCCCGGCCTGTGACCAGGCAACACACAACACCGGACCTGAAGTCAACACCCCGAAGGACCCTAGTCTCGACGGCCGTCGTACTGGAGCGCCGGTCGACGTAGGACCTCGCCGATCCACTCGGCGGTGAAGGCCGCCAGCTCGTCGGCGGAGCCCTTCGCTTCACGGGCGACGATGTCGTCGCGTTCTTCGGACGGCACCAGGTTGCACACGTGCAGTTGGCTGCACAGCACCGTGTTCCCCTCCAGGGACGCGCCGATCGCAAGATAATGGGAACCCTGGTGAGTCAGGTCGACTACGAGACGCATCTCGTCCTGCTGCGACGGTTGCCCCTCATCGTCGGACTCACCGGCGGGGAAGAAGAGGACGTACGTCGATTCGGGCGGACACGGCCACCATTTATGGGTTGTTACCACGGGCCAGCTGTGAGCAGGACGGCGGAACGCATGCTGTCGGACGCGCGTGCGGGGTAGGCCCGGGCGGGCTGTGGGGACGCAGAGCGATGAGTGTGGCCTGCAGTGCGGGGCATGGCCAAGCGGTCGAGGAGTTCGCCGGCGGCTTCGTGGCCGGAGACGAGTTCTCGCAGGGCTTCCTGGGTGAGGTAGCGGTAGCTCTGCGGAGGGTGGAAGGCGCTTGTGGCGCGCAGGTGAGCCAGAGGCACGGTGCTAGACAGGGGGCGGGGGTGGTCGAGTAGGAGGGCGGAGGCCTGCGTGGCGCCGTCCATATAACGCGTGTACTCAGCTTTGCTGAGGCCGCATGCTGCTTTGTGTCGGCGCCACAGCTGTGCGGGGGGTGCGCTGTCGACGGCTGTGAGGCGGGCGGTTCCTGTCAGTGCCATCACGGGCGAGGTCGCGTAGATGATCACAGGCGTGCCTGCGGGGACGGCGACGCGCTGGCGCCGCAGTTCCACTGTCTTGTCGCCGTTGAGGATGGCCGAGGCGTACTGCGGGTGAAGCGAGAGCACGATCGGGTCCTCGTCGAGGAGCTTGGCCGCCAGGGTCTGCTGGCACGGTGCGCACCGCTCGGCGCACGCGCCGATCAGCGCGGACGCGGTCCGCATGTCCGGCGCGGTGTCGACTCCCCAGCCGCCGGGATTGGCAGGCTGGAGGTGGGAAGACGTCACCGCCCGCTACACCGCAGCAACCGACGCCTGACCCAACATCACAACGTCACCGGGCGGGGGGGGGGGGCCCCCGGGGGGGGCCCGCCCCCCCCCCCGGTGGGGGGCCCGATGTTTGGTGATGCGGGGGGGAAAGAAAACGCCGGTGTGTTGGGGCC
>NZ_JBFBBS010000077.1:0-14247 GCF_040682835.1 Streptomyces sp. NPDC051104
AGCAGCGCGGCGAATTGGTCCCAGAGCGGCTCGGTCAGCCATGATGGAAGCGCGGGCACAGGTCTCCCCAGTGATCACAGAGCGTCGCAACTCCAGATCACCGGGACCTGTGCCCGCACTGTTGCCGGTGTCCCCAACCGCGCCTATCCGCGCGGCCTCTAAGCTTGGCGTTTAAGCTGTTTGTTTCTTTCCGCCGCTCTCCCGTGGGTCCGCTTTGACCTGTTTTCCGACGGGGTACTGGTGCGCGCGGAGCTTGTTCTTCGAGCCGGCCGGGCGGCCCGGACCGGCCTTGCCGGGTTTCGGTGCGCCGGTCGGCCTCGGTGTTTTCCCGTGGAGGCGGCGAAATCCGCGACGGACGCGGGCAGGGGTGAGGCGGCCCGGCTTCGCGGGGCGCTCCCAGGGCTTGCGGAGGTCTTCCGCCAAGGGCCGGGCGAGACGAAGCTGGGTATGGGCGACAAGAACGAGCCAGGTCCAGCGATCGGCAGCGGCTGGTGTCCGCAGCTTGGGTGCCGTCCATCCCAGCGTTTGCTTGATCATCCTGAAGGTATGTTCAAGATCGAATCTTCGCAGGAACGACTGCCAGAGCCGGTCCACATCCGCGGCCGTGGCATCGACGCCCGACCACCACAGCCACACCGGTTTGGGTTCGCGGTCCCCGGGCAAGTGATCGACCTGCAGGCGGATCACCGTGCCTGAGATGACTGGGAGTTCGCCCTCGGGGTAGTCGGCCCATGCCGAGCGTCGGCTCAGCAGCGGATGCAGCCCGTCCCAGGCGGTGGCGACGGCCTGACCGTAGCGGCTGGTCGCGCTCGTGGTGGTGCGGGCCGGGGCGGGCCAGGTGGCCTCGTCCTCGAACTTGAACTCCGCCCCGCGCTTGGGCTTGCGCCCGACCTTGCCCGGCGGTTGCGGCGGTGGCGGGAAGTACAGGACGCGGTCCGAGCGCATCCGTCCAAGCAGCTCAACCGGCAGGTCGGCCAGCAGGAAGGCGAGGCGGGTGACGTCGTAGCCGGCGTCGAAGACGATGAGGACCGGCAGGTCGCCGTCTTGGACGTGCCCGGCCGCGCGCAGGCGCTCGACCACCTCGCGCAGCTGCGCGGCGGTCACGGCGGTCTCGTCGTCGCCCGGCCCGAGCCGGACCGCGTCCAGCACCGCGGTCCAGGAGGTGCGGCCCGGCTCCAGGGCGGCGACGATCGAGTACGGCCAACCCGGGATCATCTGCGCCGAGCCCCTGCCCCGGCCGTAGGTGTGGCAGAACAGCCGCTCCGCGCTGGTGGCCGCGTCCGGCCGCAGCCAGTTGCTGACGTCGCAGGCCAGCACGATCCGCCCGTCGGCCGCGCGCGGCAGCGGCAGGCCGGCCAGCGCCCGGCGTAGCCGCGCCACGTCCAGCCGCCCATGATTCAAGGCTCCGTACAGTCCGCCGTGCCCGCGCCGGTGTTCGGGCGCCAGCGACAACTCGACCAGCGTCTTGACCGGCCCGTCCGTGCACAGCAGCGCGTCGGTCAGCTCGAACAGCGCATCCGCGCGGGCGGGCAGACAGGCGTAGAAGTCGGTCCGGAACCGGGACAACACGGTCAGAGACTCGACGCGGGCGGCATCCTCCAGCAGACTCACCCTCACGGCCTTTGTTGTGATCAACGTCGACTTCAGCGAGAAGACATGATCATGCAAAGGCCGCCCTGCTGTCTGCAGAACGGTGAAGCCCGTGGCCAGCTCAACGAGCTGACCACGGGCGGAAGTTAAACTCCAAGCTAAGGACTCCTAACAGAATGAGCTTGCGGAATGACTGACCGTCAAGGGTTGTTCTTCTCGCGTTGGCACGGTCGATGTGGGGGTGTGCGGCGAGTACTGGTGTGGGCAAGCGCAAGCCGTGGGAGATCGAGGACGGTCTGTGGGAGCGGATGGAACCGCTGCCCCCGGTGGTGGAGCGGCGTTACCGCTATCCCGGACGCAAGCGGCTTGACCAGCGCAAAGTCATGTGTGGGATCTTGTTCGTGCTGTACACGGGGATCCGGTGGGAGTTCTTACCGCAGGAGCTCGGCTTCGGTTCCGGGATGACCTGCTGGCGGCGACTGCGGGACTGGAACGAGGCCGGCGTGTGGCAGCAACTGCACGAACTCCTGCTCGCCGAACTGCGCGCCGGCGACGTGCTTGACCTGTCCCGCGCCGCCGTTGACGGCTCCCACCTGCGGGCATTGAAGGGCGGGGATGCCACCGGGCGCTCACCGGTGGACCGTGGCAAGACGGGCAGCAAGCACCACGTCATCGTCGACGCCCACGGCATCCCGCTGGCCGCCACCGTGACCGGCGGCAACCGCAACGACGTCACCCAGCTCCTGCCCCTGATCCACGCCGTGCCGCCGATCCGCGGCAAGCGCGGACGGCCGCGTCGGCGCCCCGGCGTGCTCTACGCCGACCGGGGCTACGACCACGACATCTACCAACGCCCGGTCCGCGAGCTGGGCATCCGCCCGCTCATCGCCCGCCGCGGCACCGAGCACGGCAGCGGCCTGGGCAAGAACCGCTGGGTCGTGGAAGCAGCCTTCGCCCTCCTGCACTGGTTCCGCCGTCTACGCATCCGCTGGGAGATCCGCGCGGACATCCACCAAGCCTTCCTCACCCTCGGCTGCGCGATCATCTGCTGGCGACGCCTGAAAACCTCGTTTGCTAGGGAACCGTCGGCGACCGGGAGCGTGCCGAAAACCGCATGACGTTCTCGTCGCACCTGTGGTCGGATGCTCTTCGTCCGAGACTCCACTCGTGGACCGCCGCCGTGAGGAAACAGATGATCGACCGTGGCCTGCCCGATGCTGAGACGATCGAGACCGTCCTCGCATCCCATGAGGGCGCATGGGATGCCGGAGCGCGGGTTCTCTCGGTGCAGGACCTGTCGCCCGGACTGGGTCAGGCAGCGGTCCTTCGGGTGAGCACCACGGCACCAGACGGCCGCCCATCCCAGTGGATCGTCAAGATCCCCGGTTGGGGCCACCAGTCCCTGCTCGACTCGCGCGATAACCAACTGGACCGCCGCGAAGCCCACTTCTTCGGCAGCAACATCCCCGGTCTGCTGCCCCGCGGCCTGGCCACGCCGCCGGACGCGACCGTGGTCAGCCACAACGGCCTCACCTGGATTGTCATGCGCGACATCGGCACCGCCTTGCACCAACGCTGGACCCCCGCCGCCGCCACGACAACTGCCCTACGCACCGCGCTGCTGTATGTCCCGGGGACCTTGCACCCTGACCTGCTCGACACCCCCTGGCTGGAGCGGGAAGGTTACACCGCCTACACCCATCACATTCCAGCCGGCCACGACAACCTCGACGCCCTGGCCCACGATCCGCAACTCAAGGCACTGTTCACTTCCGAGCAGGTCCACGCCCTGCACACCTGCCTGGACGCGGCTGCGAAGCTGAGCTCACGCGCCACGGAACTACCTGCCACTCTTGTCCACGGCGATCTCACTCCGCGCAACGCCGGCTTGGACCGATACAGCGCCCTCGTCCTCATCGACTGGGAGCACGTCGGCGTCGGCCCCGTGGGCTTCGACCTGGGTACCTTCGTCTCCCTCTACCGCGCCTTCGGCGGCCACGGCGAGCTGGACGAGCTAGCCCTCCTTGAGGTCTACGGCCGGGCCCTCAGCGACCTGGCCGACACCGACCTACGCCACCCCGCCGCCCAGGGCTTCGCCACCACCCACCTGACTTGGGGACTACACCTACGGCTGGGCCCTGGCCTAACGGCGGTGCGTCAGGGCTTCCACAGCGAGACCCCAGAGGAACTCGCCTCGCACCTCGATGACATCCGTTCGGGATGCCTGCGTGCCCTGTCCTGGGCGTCCGCAGCCGGAGTTGACACCGCAGGCCACTGACATGCCCTCCGGCCGGATCGAGCGTCCTGGAAGCGCTCGCAACTGCGGCTGGGAATGCAGCAAAGGTCAGACAGCCATCGATCCGCCCGGCTCATTCTGTTAGGAGTCCTAAGAAGATGTCCAAGCAGACGGGCATGAACGTCGCTGATCTCATGCGGATCTTCTACTTCAACCGCCTCGCTGCCCGGGTCTTCACCCTGGATCCTGACGGCTGGCTCATCAAAGGCGGCCAGGCTCTCCTCGTGCGCTACCGGGGTGCGGCCCGCCTCAGCGGTGACATCGACCTGCAGACCGCTCAGCCAGGACTGACTCCGGATGAGGCACGCAAGCGCGTCCTGGAAGCCGCTGCCCACGACCTGGGTGATTTCCTCCCCTTCGCCCCCGGCAAGTACACATCGGCAGCTGACCCAGCCCGCGGCGGCTCCCAGCACTTCCAGGTCTTCCTCGGGCCCAACCGCGTCGACAACGTCAAAGTCGACATCACGGTCCGCCGAACTCTCGCCGGTATCCCTGAAACCCGCCCCCTCGCCTCCGCCGTGGACCTGCCCTGGCCCATTGACTGGCCAACCGTGCGCCTCTATCCCCTCATAGACCACATCGCCGACAAGATCTGCGCCCTGTACGAACGACACGGAGACGGGGGCTCCAGCCGTTACCGTGACCTGGCCGACCTGCTCTTGATCAGCCAGCAGGAGACGGTCGACGGCCCTACGGCCTACCAGGCCGTACATCAGGAAGCCGAACTCCGGCGCCAACGAGGTATCGACCTCACACTGCCCAAGAACTTCGAGGCCCCCGGAACGGCCTGGCACGACCACTACCCAACTGCTGCGGCACTGGTCATCGGGCTCCAGGGATGCCGCACCTTCCCGGAGGCAGCTCAAGCCGCCGAGGTCTTCCTCAACCCACTGCTCGACGGCAGCGTGTGCGGGAACTGGGATCCCGCGAAGGGCGCCTGGCAGTAGCGCGCCCTCCCCACGAGCCTGGGTCGGCTCCTCACTCCGTACCGCCGGCTCGCCGGGGCCCCTTCCGATGCGTAGCGGTCATGCCCCCTGTAGTGGTGTAACCGTGCCGGTTTGATCATCGGGGGGATAGATCTTGTCCATGCTGCCTTCGGGGAGGTAGCGACGGGGGAAAGCGATCCATTCGTCGTGCATCTCGATGAGCACGGCGGTGGTGAGGCGTTCGAGGGCGCCTGGGTTGCACGGCCCCGGCGTTATTCCGTTGTGTCCGACTTCGTGGTAGTTGATCAGATGCCGTAGACGGCGAAGGCGTCGTTGTGGTTGAGGAGATCGCGGCGGGCGTGGGCGATGTTGGCTCGTCCGGCCAGGCGGAACGTGCTGATGCCCAGGTTGCGGAAGCCGGCCAGGGCTCGGGGCGCGGTACCGGTCCTGACCTGGGAGTTGTCCTCGTGGAAGGTGACGTCGCGGACCCAGTGGAGCCGGTTCTCCACCGACCAGTGCGCCCTCTCGTAATGGTTGAGGTGCTCGGGGCCGGCGAGCGCGTGGGCAGGCTGGTGACACCGAAGACGATCTTTTTGCTGGTCCAGGCGCCGTCGAGGTCGCCGCTGTCGCGGCGCAGGCGGAAGGCCTGGGCCGCGCCGGGGAAGATCGTGTCGTCGGCGGGGGCGGTGCGGATCGTGCGGCGCTCGGTGCGGCCGTGGCCGCGGTCCTCGTCGATGTCCGTGGTCTGCACCCAGTCGGCGTCGGGGCCGACCAGCAGGGCCTGGGCCGCGGCGCGGGCCAGCGGCTGGTTCCCCTTCAAGATCAGGACGTAGTGGGCGTGCAGCTCGTCGGTGATCAGGCGGGCGGTCTTCTTGGTGGTGTGCAGCGCGTCCAGGGTCAGCACCATGCCGGACACCTCCAGCGAGGCCAGCAGCTCGCGGGCGGCGGGGCCTTCGCCGCGCTTGTCGGCGACCTGCCGCTGGCCCAGCACCACGCCGGTCTCGTGGCCGATCGCCCCGACCAGGAAAACCCTGCCCTGCTCGGTGCGTGCGCCGCGCAGGGCCTTACCGTCCACGGCCGCCGCGGGCAGCAGGCCGGGCGGCACCGGACGCTCGGCCGCGTGCTGGGCGGTGCGCCGCTCCTCGCGCTCCACGGGGCCAGGAGTGCGCGGGACCTCGGGGAGCGGGGCCGTCCCGCGTACGACGTCCGCCGCGTAGCCGCAGGTCGCGGCGTCCAGGGCGTCGGTGTCCAGATCCGCGAGCACCCGGCGGAAGGTGCGCTCGCTGGGAACCTCGAACCGGCCAGTCAACGGATCGCGGCGGGCACCGATGCGGGCGAGCTTGTCCTGCGGCGAACGTGCCGCCCACTGCCAGATCGCCGCCACCGAGTCGCCACCCACCACCAGCGTCGCGCACGCCGCCAGCACCAGGATCACCAACAGCGGGTGCCGGAGCCCTCGCTGAGCGCGGCGATCCGGCACGCTCCGAAGCCTGGCCATCAGGGCCGACTCTACCGCGACCGGGTTGGCTGCGAGCTCTGCCTCCCACCGCGCCAGGTCGGCGAGCTGGTCAAGGCAGGGGATGGTCAGCGATGATGCAGACACGGGCGCGACTCCTGTGACGATCCTTCAGCGTAGAGAACTGGAAGATCATCAGGGGCCGCGCCCGCTTGGCAAATCGACGCGGCACCCGCACAATAACCCGGACTTACAGTATCAAACCGGAACTACCCCGGGTTGTGCCCTACATGCGGCGGGCTTTATCTGCGTCGCTTCCGCGAGGCATGCCGCGGCCGACTTCGACGTACTCACGCAGGCTCGCGAGGAAGTGGTCCCAGCCGCGAGTGCACTGCTCGATGCAGTCCAGCTCTGTTGTGAGACCGTGGTGGCGGAACTGGAGTTCAGACGCGTCGCCATCGACCGGGGTGATGGTGAAGGTCGGACGCGTTCCCACCCAGTCTGGAAGGAAGCTGCATGCGTTTACGGTCCATTGCACCGATGTTGGCCGCGTTGCCTGATCGACATGCATCAGGAGCGGTTCGGGGGAGTCGAAGAAGAACTTGAGTTCGCCGCCGGCGTCGCAGGATCCCGTGGCACGGGTCCACCAGGCGGTTAGGCCGGAGACGGTGGTGAGCGCATCGAACAGCGCTCCAGGAGATGCCTTCACGCGGATCGTCCTCTGATAGTCCGCGCTCGCTTCCGCTTGCGTTGCAGAGGGTTGTGCAGTGTCGGTCATTCGATGGATTCCTTTCATTCCGGCCCGTCTCGCCCTTGGCGATCGGGGCTACTGGTTTCTCGAGAAGGAGCGTTCGGCTCGGGGCCTTCGGGACTGCACGCTCGCCCATTCCGTGCTGCAGTTGCGCCATGAATTCGACGGGCTCACGCCGACCGGTATGCACGAACTGCAAGACGGTCCGTTAGTAGTCAATCCATCGATCGCAGCGCCTGGATCGACTCGGCGATCGTCTTGATGCGACGCAGTCGCGCATCCCACGCCGCGCCGACGGAGGCCAGCTGCTCGACGGCGCGGGCGAACTGCGCTTCGTTGACGACGTAACGCACCTCGCGGCCGTCCTTGCGAGGCACGACCAGTTCGGCGCGCTCCAGGACGCTCAGGTGCTTCGCGACCGCCTGACGCGTCACCGGCATGCGGCCACTCAGGCTCGTCGCCGTGCCGGAGCCGTTGGCCAGCAACAGGTCCAGCAGGCGGCGCCTGGTCGGGTCACCGAGGGCCGCCCACAGCTCGTCGTCGATCGTCGGGGTCACGCTCGCACCAGACCGGCCGCGTACGCCGCCAGGCTCGGGAGGTGCTCGTCCCAGCCGGCGCTGTGGTCGCGGTAGTACGCCTCGAGCTGTGCGGCCTCCCAGCCGATCTCCCGGAAGCCGGCCTCGGTCAGGCGCAGCAGCGTCCCGCCGTCGGCAGGCACCAGCTCGAACGTCACGAGGAACGAGTTCTGCGGCGTCGCCGGCTGACCCTCTGGCTGGACCCAGCGGAATACGAATCGCCGCGGAGCGTCCGCCTCGACGACGAGGACCGGCACGACGACCGATCCACGCCCGTCCCGCCGGCGCCGGGTCATCCGCCCGTCGCCGGGCACGGCCGGGAACGACGCGTCGAAGCCCCACCAGTGCGCGATGTGCTCAGGCTTCGTGATGACTTCGTAGACCACCTCGGGGGTGGCGTCGATGTGGATCTCGCGCTCAATGGTGCCGTACTCCATGGGCCTCTCCCCGAATCCGCAACCAGTAGTTGCACCTTAGGCCACGAAGCCACAACGCGCAACCATAGGTTGCATTAGGCGCGGAGGCGGCGCGGCGTGAGGTCGCGTCCCGCCTGGTGGTGCAGTTCTCACCATGGTCGAGTCAGTGCTGTGGTGATCATGCCTGCTCGCATCTCATAACCCTGAGGTTCCCGCAGTGTCGCTCGCACTCACCGATCCGGCGAACCATCACAAACCGCCGAGCAGCCAGGGTCGCGAACCATCACAGAACCGGACCAGCCACGAGAACGCCGGGGCCCTGCTGATCTGCAACTCTTTGAAACCGAATTGGTGATGCCAGAGGGACCACAGCGAGATGTTCCGGAGAGCGAGAACTGCTTCGCCTGCCGCCTCAGTACTGTGACTTCGCATGACCGACACCGAGATCACCGCAGACCTGGTCCGCGACCTGCTGCAGGAGCAACATCCAGACCTTGCAGGGCTGGCCATCCGGGAGGTGGCGGGCGGCTGGGGCAACCAAATGTGGCGCCTCGGGGACGAGTTGGCCGTGCGCATGCAGCGCATGGACCCCACCCCGGAGCTCCAGCTGAAGGAGCGGCGGTGGCTACCGGTGCTGGCCCCGCGCTTGCCGCTCCCGGTGCCGCTCCCGGTGCGGTTCGGCGAACCGTCCGAGCGCTTCCCCAAGCACTGGACCGTGATGACGTGGGTTCCCGGCGAGCCGCTGGACCACGGCTCGATCAGCCGCGGCGACCACGCGGCCGACGCGCTGGCGGGCTTCCTCCGGGCGCTCCATGTGGAGGCGCCCGCCGAGGCGCCGATCGCTACGGACCGCGGTGCCCATCCCAGCGACTGCACGGAGGGCTTCGACCACTTCTTCCAGGCCGTTGTCCCCGACGACATCGCTGCCGACGTCCGGGCCGTCTGGGACGACGCCGTTGCAGCCCACGCGTGGGAGGGCCCGCCGGTGTGGGTGCACGGCGACCTCCATCCCGCGAACGTCGTCGTCTCGGACGGAAGGCTCTCGGGCATCGTCGACTTCGGCGACATGTTCGCCGGCGATCCGGCGTGGGACCTCGCCGCCGCTTGGGTGCTGCTGCCCGCGGGTACGGTCTCACGGTTCTTCGACATGTATGCGCATGCAGACGAGGCGGCGATCCGGCGCGCCTGCGGGCTGGCCGCTATGAAGAGCCTCTTCCTGATGCTCATGGGGCAGAACGGAGATCGGGGCCTTCCCGGCGGCAAGCCGCACTGGGGACCTGCAGGCCGGGCGGCACTTGATCGTGTTCTGAAGGGCGTTTGACGCACGCTTCTTTAAACCCGTTCTCGATCTTGGTTGAGGGCCATGCGACAGCCCACCTTCGTGGGATCATCGATCACCACGCATGGTGGGGATGCCAAGGTCCACGGCCGTATGCTGCCCGTGGCCCCGATCGAGCTGGCTGAGCTTCTCCTCGGCGCCAGCCAGGCTGACCTGGAGAGTTGCTCCTCCGCGGGGGCGGAGAGGGATCTGTTCCCCGCTCGGTGAAAGGGCGATGGCGTTCTTGCGACGGTCCTTGGCGTCCGGCGCGCGGGTCACGATGTCGCCTGCTTCAGACGGAGAAACATCGTGCAGCGAGGAGACACAGAGCTGATCGTGCAGGAACTCAAGCCGCCGACCACGGCCTCGACCGTCCGCTCGCGGTCACCGCGGACGGCTACCGCGAGATCCTCGGCCTGTGGGCCGGGGACGGCGGGGGAGGGCGCCAAGTACTGGCAGACCGTCCTGACCGAAGATCAAGAACAGAGGCGTCCGCGATGTACTGATGCTGGTCTGCGACGGGCTGAGCGCCCTGCCCGACGCCGTGAACACCGTCTGGCCCAAGACTGTCGTGCAGACCTGCGTCGTCCACCTCATCCGCGCCAGCCTGCGCTGTACCTCCCGCCGCGACTGGGCCGAGGTCGCCCGCGACCTCAAGCCCGTCTACACCGCCGTCAACGAGGAAGAGGCCCGGCAACGGCTCGCCGACTTCGACGCCACCTGGGGCAAGCGCTACCCATCGATCACGGGAACCTGGGAGCGGGCCTGGAGCGAGTTCGTGCCCTTCCTCGGCCTGCCCGACGCGATCCGGCAGGTCGTCTACACCACCAACGCCATCGAGTCCCTCAACGCCCGCTATCGGCGCGCGGCCCTTGGAATTCAATGATCGTCGCAACACGTGGTCGGTTGGTCAGGCAGCGATCAGTCTATGCAGGCGCTCGGCTGGGATATCCCAGTCGAGCGTTTTGCGTGGTCGGCCATTGAGTTCGGCAGTGACGGCGTCCAGATGCTGGCGGCCGTGGACCGAGAGGTTGGTGCCCTTGGGGAAGTACTGCCGCAGCAGGCCGTTGGTGTTCTCGTTCGAGCCGCGCTGCCAGGGGCTGGCGGGATCGCCGCGGCGAGTCCGGCGGCGGTGACCGCAAGCCCGGTGCTGATTCCCGTCGTGGTGGTAATGCGCCCGTGGTCGAGGGTGGCTCCGGCCCGCGGCTGGACCAGCGCCGCGCAGACCGCGAGCAGGGAGACGGCTGCCCCGGTGGCAACCGGCCCGAGGTGGGCAGCGGCGCCGGTGACCGGCAGGAAGCCCACGCCGGCCGACAGGGCCGCGGTGGCCAGTGCCAATGCGGCGGTCGGGCGCAGGAAACTGCCCTGGCCGAGCCGTTTGGCGAGGTCGAGCACCGTCTGCCGGGACTTGGGCAGCGGCGGCACGATGGGGACGGCAACGACCGCCCAGGCGGCGACGACTGCGGCCAGCGCGGTCATGGCGGTGAACAGCAGTGGCAGTCCGTCGCCGGCCACCAACGCCCCGCCGAGCAGCGGGCCGACGGTGTAGCCGATGCTCTTGTAAAAGCCGTAGGAGCCGAACGCCCGGCCGTGCCTGGCGGCGGGGTTGAGGCGGGCGACCAGGGCGGAGGCGGCAGGGGAGAAGGCGGAGGCTGCCGCGCCCTGGCCCAGACGGGCCGCCCACAGCAGTGAGGTGTTGTCGGCGAAGGCGAACAGGGCCGAGGCCGCGGCGAATGCGAGCAGTCCGCCCAGCAGTACCGGGCGGGGGCCGACCTTGTCGGCCAGGGTTCCGAAGACGGGTTTGAGGAGGACCTCGGCGCCGTCGTACAGGGCGAGCAGGCCGCCCAGGACCAGGAGCGACTGGTGGTGGCCGGTGGTGAAGCGGCCCAGGTTCGCCGCGACGCTGTGGGCGCCGAACGCGGTGGTGAAGCCCGCCGCGTATAGGGGTCACAGCCGGGCGCGCTCCGACTGTTGTTCGGGGCGTGGGGTGGTGGTCGGCACCGGCGGGTCCTTCCTGGTCGTCTGGGGCTTCGGCGGGCTTGTTCCGGTCCGCCGGCGCCGGCGAGTTTGAGGACGAGGTGCAGGTCGTGGGCGGCGGCGAAGGCGCCTAGGGCGCTGGCGCCGACCACGGCGGCGGCTGCGGCCAGGGGCAGGATCGGGTAGTTCAGCGGCGGGGAGTAGGTGTGCGGCTCGGCGAGCAGGGCGGCGACGCGGCGTGGCACGGGACCGGCGCCGTGCAGTGCGGAACGGCGGCGTCCGAGCAGTCCGAGGACGGCCTCGGGGACCCGTCCCCGCCAGGAAGACCTTCGAGGTGTGGGACGAGACGAAGTCCTCCATCCCCACCGCGACCCAGACCGCTTTGCGCACCCTGGAGTGGATCTCACGGCGGGAGAATCTCTGCATCGTGGGGCCCTCCGGCACGGGCAAGAGCCACTGGTGCGAAGCGCTCGGCCACGCGGCCATCGAGGCCGGAATGACCACCTGCTGGTTCACCATCGAAGACCTCGGCGCGCTGGTGCGGCGCCACCGCGCGGACGACTCCATGGCCAAGGCCATGTCCAGGATCATGCGGGCCGACCTCGTCATCGTCGACGACATCGGACTCCTCCCGGTCTCCCCGGACGCCGCCGAGGGCTTCTACCGCCTGGTCGATGCCGCATACGAAAAACGCTCACTCGCGGTCTCGAGCAACCTCCACCCGGCCGGATTCGAAGAGATCATGCCCAAGACCCTCGCCACCGCGACCGTCGACCGGCTTCTCCACCACGCCCACGTCGTCGTCACCCAAGGTGACAGCTTCCGGCTCACCCAGGCCACCGCAGGAGAGGGGGTGGTCCCCTTGAACTAGCTCTCGCCTGGGGAAACAGCCTGTCCGTCGGCGGGGAGATCTGCTGTCCACCAGTGGGGATGTGATCGGTCCGTCATCGGGGAGAAGCCAGTGTCCATTGACACACCCCCGCCTGACGACCAAGGGTGCCGAACGGGTGGTGCTGGACCACTTCCTGGAAGTCCTGCTGGCCAAGCCCGGCGCCCTGGCCGGCTCCGAGGCGCTCGATCAGGCTCGCCGCGAGGGCACCTTCACCCCGCCCACGAAGCGCTCTGGTCCACGGCCAAACGCACGCTCGGGGAGTCCGAGGGCACCAAGGCCCTGGTCCAGGTCCTGCTGCTGCACCGCCACCTGCAGCACCGCGACGTGGTCGCCGGGATCCGTGCCGCGCTCGCGGTCGGCGCCTGCACCGCGACGTGGTCGCGCTGGAGGCCCGCAAGGCCGCCGAGACCGAGGGCCGGTCCCCGACCGTCACCGCCACCACCGTCCTGCCCGAGCCGGTCGCCCCGCCGGACCTGCCGCTGCCCAGCCTGACCGAGCGCCGGGCCACCCGCCTTCCCGCCGACCAGCGGCCGCTGCCCGCCCTCGAACGCTGGGACCAGCTTTTGCACCGTCCTGGAAGGGAAACCCGATGACCGGCCCGCACCACACCCTGACCGAGCCCGCCTTTGACGCCGCGATCGACACCGCCTGCCGGGTCCTGCGGCTGCCGACGATGCGGGCCCAGTTCGCAGACACCGTCGCCCGCGCCGAGCGCGAGCACCTGTCTTACCGCGGGTTCCTCGCCGAGCTGCTGATGGCCGAGTGCGAGGACCGGGACCGCCGCCGGTCCGAGCGCCGGATCCGCGCGGCCGGCTTCCCACGCCCGAAGTGGCTCTCGGACTTCGACTACACGGCCAACCGGAACGTCACCCCGGCCTTGATCAACAACCTCGCCACCTGCGAATGGGTCAAGAAGGGCGAGCCGCTCTGCTTGATCGGTGACTCCGGCACCGGCAAGTCCCATCTGCTGATCGGCCTCGGTTCTGCCGCAGCGATGGCCGGCTTCCGGGTCCGCTACGCGCTCGCCGCAAAGCTCGTCAACGAACTCGTCGAAGCCGCCGACGAGAAACAGCTGACCAAGACCATCGCCCGCTACGGGCGCGTCGACCTGCTCTGCATCGACGAACTGGGCTACCTCGAACTCGACCGCCGCGGAGCCGAGATGCTGTTCCAGGTTTTGACCGAGCGGGAGGAAAAGAACAGCGTGGCCATCGCCTCGAACGAATCGTTCGGAGGCTGGACCAAGACGTTCACCGACCCCAGGCTCTGCGCGGCCATCGTCGACCGACTCACCTTCAACGGCACCATCATCGAGACCGGCACCGAGTCCTACCGCCTCGCCCAGACCAGGGCCAGGCAGCAGCAGACAAAGAAGTAGCACCGAGGCCATCTGGCCAGAGGAATCTAATCGCTGCTGCCTCGGGCCTGGCGGTCCAGGAACTCAATCAGCCGTGTTTCCGAACGTGCAAGCCTCTCCCGTTGTTCGCGAGGAAGCGAAGCGAGGGCGTCGACCAGGACCTGCTTTCGTGGGACGTGCACCATGTTGCCGGAGTAGATCCGGCAACCGGAACACCAGGCGAGTCCGATGCACCGCTCGAACACGGAGGACTCGGGCGGATGAATTCGGTACTGGTACGAGCGGACCGGCGTTCCGCAGGCGGCACAGATCCGGCGGTCCCCGTCGGAGACCGTGTCCCAGGCCCCGACCTTGCGCCAGTGCTGCCGCCCGGCCGGTGCTCTTCAAGTCGTCATGCCCGGCA
The DNA here is from genome assembly GCF_040682835.1 of Streptomyces sp. NPDC051104. Lineage (NCBI taxonomy): Bacteria > Bacillati > Actinomycetota > Actinomycetes > Kitasatosporales > Streptomycetaceae > Streptomyces > Streptomyces sp. NPDC051104. The sequence goes on from NZ_JBFBBS010000077.1 coordinate 13,958, forward strand.
TTCTCTCCCACAGCGAGTCGCCCAGCACAGCGACCCGGCGAAGCTGGGGCCGGAGCCGACCGGAAGCCGGGGCCACTTCAAGCCGGAACAATCGCTGCACCAGCCCCGAAGTGGGGCCAGTTCGGGCCGTTACTGACCTCGGCGTATTAGGGTCCGTCCGGTCTGTCGAGGGCGAGGCCCGTCCCGGCGAGGAACCCGCCGAGGATGCCGTGCCGGTACTGCAGCGCCTTGAGCCGTCTGCGGAGCAGAGTCTCCAACTCGCTGAGGGTGCGGGCGGCCAGGTTGGCCAG
>NZ_JBFBBS010000078.1:0-11769 GCF_040682835.1 Streptomyces sp. NPDC051104
CCGCCGTGTGGATCAACGAACCCCGGCCCGAGACAGAAGCTCAGAAACAGAACTCATAACCTCAAACTGTCTCATTTGACTTGACAGCTTCCGGAGTGAAGCGGCCTCATGCCCCGGATCGGAGTCAGCGTCTTCTGGTATTGAGTTGCGGCAGTCTGTGGCTGCCCAAGGTCCGTGCGTGCCAGACGTGTGCCAGATCCTTCGGGGAACAACGGGGAACGGCCCCGGGTCCACTGTTGTCAAAGATCCCGCACCCAGCTAATTAGCCGATTACGGGATCTTGTTACTTGTTCAGCCGAATGCGGCGGAGTGCAACACCATGACAGTGATCACGTAATGACGACGTCGGGCGTCACCACGTCGCCCGCGAGGCACATTCACCGCAGGTGCTTCACGCAGGTGAACAACGCGGCTACAGGGAAAAGTCTGAGAAGAACCCCAGGGTTGGCTCATCGAACGTACCGATTACCAAGCCGCGGTCGAGGAAACGGTTGAACTCCTCGCAGCTCGTCTCAGGCAGCAGTGCGCAGCCATGACAGGCGGCCAGATTGCACGAGTCGGGGCCTTGTCCCTTCTCCCCTGCATCCATACACACCGGATCCGTCGAGCACCAGCGTGCATCGCTCAAGGCGGACGCGAAGACGGCTCGCAAGTGCTCTTGCCGGGCCATCCGGACAAGGCCTCCCATGGTGCCCTCAGAATCGCCGGCTGCGGTATAGATCAGCAGGCCGGCCATGTCACGCCCACTCTGTTGCGATACGTAGAGACGCTCCCGCAACGATGCTGAGCTGTAGCCGCTGGTGAATACGAGCTCGTTGATCAGCAGGTGTCCGAGCGTGTGCAGCATGACGAACCCTGGGCGGAGGTCTCGGGGACGCCCTCCCCGATCCGTGATCACTTGCGAGTAGCGTTGCGCAATCAGGTCGGCGCGCTTCTGGACTTCGTCCCGAGCCTCCCAACTAGCGAGCCGGTCGGGGTCGAGCTCCAGGTAGATGCCCTCACCCTTCACCACATAAGCCGGGAGCCAGTCCCAATCCGGCGGCAATGCGCGGCGGCGGAGCATGGCCTTGCCTACCGGCAGCTTGAGCTCACTGTCGCGTCCTCGCGTGAAGCCCCGCAGGGCCCGCGTCTCTTGGAGGACTGTCACGCTTCTCACCCGGGCTATGTGCGAACACAGATCCGAGTGGATACCGGGGTCGGTCGCGCGCAGGGCGTCGTCATCGGGGGTCTCGCGGATCCTTTTGAACTCGGGATAGCGCCAGATGTCGTCGCTCGTCAGGTCGTCCGAGCCGTCTGCCCCGCCCTCGTCGTCGGCACCGATGCCGTGCAGGTCGCGATACATGGCGAGAAGTTGATCGTCGCTGTACGAGTCGAAGAGCTCGGGCGGCAGCTGCTTCCGCAGCATCGCGGGGGTCGCGTCGGCACCTGCGAACGAGTGGACGATGTTCATGACCGCGCCGACGTCAGCCCGCTTCAGGAGCTCCCGCATGGCGTCGGTTACGGCACCCTCCTGCTGTGGCAGGAAGATCGATGACTCGACCCGCGGGAAGTAGACGTTGCCGGCAGCTCGGAGGGCGCCACGGACAGGCTTGTCGCACGGACCGTCCGCTTCGTGGAGCCACGGCCGGGCCCCCGAGCAGTGGTAGGGGTCGCTGCGTCCGGCCAGGTCCTCGGTGAGGACGGTACTTTCCAGGCCGTCGTCACCACGACGGCCGCCCATCGTGATGCCCTGCAACGTGCGGGACGCCCCACACCCCAGCCGTTCGTCGTGCTTGCCCTTGTCGTCGTAACCGCAGCGGACAACCTGTCCTTCAAGGCCTCCGCCGCCGGTAGAGAACAGCCGCAGCACTCCAGTGCAATCCGGGTTCTTGGACCGGTGCACCCACTTGTCGAATGGGAAGTCGTCGACGTGTCCGTCCTCGCAGATGGCCACGAACGGCACCTGTGACATACGCGGACCGCTGCCACGACGCCCCTCGTGGACACGATCCTCGCAGCGAACGACATCCTGGAAGCTCAGCGTCGTCAGCTTGAGTCGCTTGCAGTACATGCAAAAGCACCAGCGGGGGAACCGCAGGACGGGAACTGTCAGCTTGACGTTGCGCTGGTCCTTGCCACTTCCAGCCGACCGGAAGTCCGGTGGCAGCCGGAACCCGGCCACCTTGAGACGAGCTTCAAGGCGCCAGTCATGGACGACGAAGTCCTCCAGCGCGAGATTAGGGTCATCCTTCGGGTACCAGTGATCTAGACCGGCCGTAATCACCGACGTGCCGTCAACGAGCACGCTCATCGCGCCCACGCCGAACGGCGCCACAAGCTGTGCCCGCCGGATGCTTCCGCTACTCATGCCTCGCGGTCCTCCCCTGCCAGGTCATCCTTGACGTACGCCCGCGTGATCTCCAGTCGGCACTCCGCGTCGACGCTGCGCATGCTCATGGGCGTGTCCCAGGTGATCGTCTTATTGTCGGGATCGGCGAGCTCTCCGGCCGGGCGCATCAGGCCCTGCTTTGGGTCGCCGTTAAAGAAGGTGCTCGCGGCCCACGCCGTCCGCTCACCCAGGCCCCACTGACGGGCCCGTTCTGCGGCCCAGTGATCAAAGATGGCGATCTCCTCAGGGTCGGCAAGTTCGGCGCGCTGGCGCAAGAGCGCGATCGCCGCGTCGTATTCAGCTTTGGGAAAGGGATAGGGCTCGAGGCCGGGATCCAGCTGCCGCATGTGGGAGATCGCCGCGGCGTGGAGCGCGCGCTTCAGCACAGGCTCGGCAAACGGCGTGACGGATGTCGGTTCGACCTGGGCGTACAACTGCTGGTGGTACGTCCGAAACCGCTCGTAGTGGCTTCGGTCGCGCGGCTTCGCGGCGCCGTAGATCGTGATGACGAGGCCAGGCGCTCGCGGATCGCGGCCGACACGGCCGCTGACCTGGATGTACTGGGCGGTCGTCTTCGGCTGGCCCACGATCGTCATGAGGCCGAGGCGGGACACGTCGACACCGACCTCGATGATGTTGGATGCGAGACAGATGTCGATGCAGTCCGGCGAGGGGAGCTTCTGCTGCAGCTGCTCGATCGCCTTGGGGATCTCGTCGCTACGTCGGCGCGACGTCAGTTCCATCGCGTTGCGGGGCCAGCGCGGCGTAATGCCATCACGGCGCTGCAGGCCGACGAGATAGTCGGGCACGTCGGACTCCAGCAGCGAGACCGTGTTGCCTAGCTCTCTCAGGCTGTTCAGGAAGTTGAGGTTCGTCCAATAACCGTCGCGGTCTGCCTCGTCCGGGATCTGCGGTCCGGCCTGAAGCGTCGCGGCGGCGACGCGGACCTGCACGGTCTGCGTCGAGCCGAGCGAGGCGCTCATGACCCCTAGGTACCTCCGGCCGGGGGCGGGCGTTCCATCCTCCAGTGTTGCGGGCTCGGCGAAGAACGAATGCCCCTCGGTCAGCCCGTGCGGCGGGAACAGCGCCACTTCGGTGCGACCGAACAGTCCCTTGATCTGGTCTTCGTAGCGCCGGACGGTCGCGGTCGAGGCGATGATCTTCGCCGGGATCGGCTTCTCTCCGCGGCGATCGGTAGCCAGGTCGTCGATCACCGGCTCGTAGAGGCCGACCATGGACCCGAGCGGGCCGGAGATCAGGTGCAGCTCGTCCTGGATGATGAGGCCCGGGGGCGAGTACAGACGCTCGCCATCCTCGCCGAGCCCGAACAGGTTGCGGGCCTCGGGCCGCCACGCCATGGTCGCGAACTTGTCGACGGTGCCGATCACGATGGACGGCCTTGATTCGTAAATGTCTTCGTCGACGACATGCACTGGCAGTCCCCCGCGTCCGCTGAAGCGGCAGAGCTCATCGATGCACTTGAGTACGAAGCGGTTGCCTGACCATACGTACCCCGGTGTGTCCTGCCCCTTCTTGGCGCGCCGCACCGGTCCCATCTTTGTGCCGCACCACGGGCACTTGAGGAGCAGGAATCGGTTCGGCGCGTTGGAATCCGAACGCAGCTTCTTAAGGCTCGTCTCGGCGCTCTTCCACGTGTTCGGCGTTGAGTCGCCCCCGAGCCAGACGCCGATGCCGAAGGGCGCCTTGCCGAGCTCTTCCTCGTTCTCGGAGCGCATGTCCTCAAGCACGCAGATCAGGGATGACGCCCGAAGGAACTGCTGGGCGGTCAGGAGCCGGAGCGTGTACCGCATCAGGGTGTCGGTGCCGGCGTCGGCCGGGTTGCGCAGACGGCGGGCGATGAGCGAGATCGCCGAAGCGCCCAGGTAGGCCTCGGTCTTTCCGCCACCGGTCGGGAAGAAGATCAGGTCGACGACGGACCGCTTCGCGTGCGTCGGGTCGACGAGCTCTGGCAGGCTCGCCAGTACGAACGCGACCTGAAAAGCACGCCACAGACCGTCACGGAGTCCGGGCTCGGCGTCCGGATGCGCGCCGACAGGACGGTAGACGTCCTGCGCGTCTTTGACGACCTCGCGGGTGTCAAGGCGAGAGCGGACCTGCTGATAGAGCATCGCGAAGTTGGCGAGCTGGAAGGCACGCGCCGCCAGAGGATCATGCAGAACCAGCTGCCAACCCTCTTCCATCCGCTTGAGCGCCTCGCGGCAGAGCCGCATGTGCCGCAATGCCGCCGGGTGGAAGCGCTTGTCGAGATCGTGGATCGAGGCCTCCCGCCCTTCGATCCATTCGCGGTACAGCCTGAGCACCTTCCCGACCTGGGCATCGCCTTCGGGGGCCTGCTTCGCGAGCTCGGCCATGCTGACGCTGACTGGGGTCCGGCTTCCGTCCTGATGCACCTCGTAGACGTCGGGCGTCAGGCTCGCGACTTCGTACGCGGGCATGGCGTCCGCCTCGACCCAGGTAACGGGCTCGGATTCCTCCCAAGCTGCGGCGCAGCCGTGACCGATCGCGTACGTGAGACGCTCGCGGTAAAGCAGCGCGATTGACTCCTCTTCTTCGTCACTATCGGGTTGTTCGACGTCCGGGTAGGGCTCGATCCGGAGACCTCCCTGCGCGGTTGCTTTGAACCCCATCTGGAAGAAGGCACTGCCCGGTCCCGTACCGGGCACCTCGTTGGTCACAGCAAGGGTGACGAGTCGGAGGTCCGCATCAGGCTCGCCCGGCACCGTCCGGCTGAAGACACTGAGCGTCGGCACCTTGGCGGGAGCAAGCTTCGGCTCATTCACCAACGGCGCTGTTGGCACGACCTTGATCCTGTGCACTTCTTTTAGAAGCGTGGCGCCAGACACTGTCGCGTCGAGCTCGAACGGTCGGCGCACCCACCAGTCGAGATCCGAGACACCGGGGATCGTCACGACGACCCGGTCGTAGTACGCGCCGGTAACGCGCACGCGGAGAGAACCGTGTGACGGCACCCTGACCTTGAACGAGAGCGCCATCGCGGAGGGCTTCCGCCGGTTGGCATCGGAGAGGTCGAAGTCGTCCGAGTCAACCTCGTCCCAGGCAGCGTGCCCCTTCACTTCGACCGGCGGCTGATCGGGGTTTTCCTCGCTCTGGGGAGCGCCGTCGATCACGACTGGGTGCTCGTCGATGCCCGTGCCCCCGGCGCTCCCTCCGCTGGAGAGGACACCCACGCCGTACCGCCGCAGTGGATCGGAACGCGTCAGCACCTCCTCAAGGGTGTCGCGGTCATGGAACTGCCCGTTGCTCTCCTCTTTGGTCGCGAACCTGTACCGTGGCCCCGAGCAGTCAATCGGGGCGCCAAGCGGCTGCTCGCCCGGTCCCGGTCCGAACAGCTCGCGGCGCACCGCGGCCTCGACGATGCGGCGCGCATCCTCACCGGTCACAGTTCGCCCTCCATACCTGCGCGTAGTGTGTCAGCCTCAATAACTCCATACAGCCGGTCGGTTGCCCTGGTGAGCCCGACGTACATGACCGACTCGAAGTTGGGCACGAGCTTCCGGTCGAGATCTGTGACCACGACCGCCGGCGCCTCAAGGCCCTTGAAAGCCTGAATCGTGGCGTACTGCACTTCACCCTTTCTCCGCGCCTGGCCGGTAGCCGGTCGCAGGATCTGCCGGAGCCACTGATCGGTCGTGGACACCGCGACTGACCCTTCCGCCAGTGGGCTGAGCACCACGATCTCGTCCAGCCGGTAGTGGTCTTCCCGGAGCTGCCGGATCGCCTCCAGCAGCAGTGGCGTCTGGTCAGTTCCGGCCTCGTATTTCAACCATCCGGGGTTCATGCCGTCGTCGCCGCGGCGGAACTTCCTGTAGCCAGGCTCGAGGCGACTGAAGACGTTGACGCTGTGACCGATGCGTGGCAGGTTGCGGCAATTCATGGTCAGCCGACAGCTCGGCAAACGTGGCATCCGCATGCCAAGCAGTTCCCGGCCCGCACCATCGTCGTAGATCACCTGCCGCTCAAAGTCCCCGAACAGCAGCACACGCCCCGACCGGAGCCCCCCTTTGACCATCAGGTCAAGAACATCGAGATACGGCTCGCTGAGGAGGTCTTGGACCTCGTCGATCACGAGGAAGTCCACCGCCGCGTCGTCGCCCATCGCAACGATGCTGTCCATAGCTCGTTCTGGCAGCTCCTCGGTCCAGAACTCGGCCGGTGGATCGGCTGGCGGCTTCACCCCGGCCACTGCCAGCAGCTGGCGATGCAGGGTGCCGACCTCCAGGTTCGGGTCCTCGGGCATGTCGGCCATTAGCCGCCTACCGAGCAGACGGTTGAAGCAGAGCAAGCGGCCCTGACGCCCCTGAGCAAGCTCACGCCGCGCCGCCTCCATAGCCAGGAGAGTCTTGCCCGACCCGGCCGGCCCGGTGAAGAGCACCGCATGGTTGTCGGCCATGGAGTCGAGGGCCTCGTACTGCTGTTCAACGAAGTGGATGAGCTGGTCCAGGCGGGCGTGCCTGAGATCGCCGGCGACCACCCCCACCTCGAACTGAGGCCGCAGCAGGAACGCGACCCGTTGGGCTGTCGCCGTATCGGGACCGACCCCGCCGTACGCGACATGGGTGGTCTTGTCGAGGTGAGTAGTGCCTGCCTTGATCGTGCGCGTGACCGCAGCCGCAACGCCGTTCTTGAGGTCCTCGGAATCAAGCACCTGCCAGTCGTGCCACTCGGGCGACTCTGGAAGCATCGTCCGCGCGCGCACGGCGGTGAACCAGGCGGCGCTGAGCACCGGGATCGAGCTAAGGTTGACCTTCTTCTTCAACAGGTACTTGCGCAGGCTGTGCATGGCGTCGCTCGCCTGCTTGAACGGACCTCGCACAGTCGGGGCGTCGTTGCCGAGCTTCCACACTCCGTCCCGATAGTCGAACGTCAGGTGTGACTTCACTTCGATGACCAGAATTCCGTGTTCTGGCACGATGACGATGAAGTCGGCTTCCCCCTCTGGCTTCTTCACATGCTCGGCAATCCCAAGCGAGTGCAGCACGATCCAGCCGTCGGTGCCGTCGGACTCGGCGAGTGCCTTGTACAGCGCCTGTTCCCCCGGCGGCGTCCTCGCCGGGAAGTACGAAGGAATCACTCGAGCCATTCGCCGCTCCGATCGGAGACGGGGGTCCGCGTGTGCAGGCGCGGCACGATTTCTGTGTAAGGGGAACGCGCCTGCACCCGTGCGACCACCATGCTCCGGAAGCCCGCGCGCTCGATGCCCAGGCTCATGTGGCCGTCACGTTCCAGGGCCGCCAGGTCAGCCCGACTCACTGCGTCCTCCAGTTCTTCGCGCAGATCCGCGCTCGCGCGGTAAACCGCCCGGCGCAGCTCCATCGCGTTCTGACGCGAGGGCTCCACAGACAGTCCCAACCACTCAAGCAAGAGGACCAGATCATGCTCATGCTTCGGGCTGATGAGCGTTGCCTCAGTCCACGCCCGGACGCGCGCCGCCGACCTGACGCCCCGTGCTCGCAGCTCCACGATGCTCGCTCTCGCGCCCCTACTCGCGAGCCGTGCCTCCAACGCCGCCTTCCACACGCGCTGCGTCGCCTCGATCGCCCCAGCGCGCGGCCCCAGGAGATGCAGCGCAGCCTCGTACATCGCACCCTGTTCCGTCGCTCCATCACGCAGCACCAGGTACGTTCCCGGCACGACATCCTCTACGGCGGCGTACGTAACCCGTTCGCCCTCAGGCTGACGCGGGTCAAGCGCCCGGATGCGGTCGCCATCATCCAGCCAGATAGCGAGATTTCCGGCGAGCAGGACCTTCCACGCCTCGACTTCGTCGCGCTCCGGCTCACGGTCACCAGAAATGCGCCCGCGCCACACGGGCTGCGGATAGTAGGTGTCCTCTGTCAACTCATCGTCGGAGAGATGCGACTCCGGCTCGCTGAGATCGCCAACGGTCCGCTCCGTGGCCCTGGCCTTCATCGCACCATCGGCATGGTCGGCGAGCCGCGACACCGGAATCGCTCGATGGCCGAACCATGCCGGCATGAGGAAGGTCAGCTCGTCCGCCGCCGGCGCCGTCACTAGCGACGTCGGGAAAAAGGACGGCGGCCCTGCGACGTACAACTGCTCAACACGCTCGCTCACATCACCGAGCTCGCCGGGTAGCAGCACAGGAACGGAGAGCGAGTTAAGCCACTCCTGCAATCCTGCCCGGGCCCGATTGCTGCTGGCTACCACGGCACAGATAGAAGGGTCTGCCTCTTCGATCGAGCGCCAGAGCTCGCGGCCGACCGGCGAATCGGTCTGGCGCACGCCTTCGGCGGCTGCGGCGATCTCCTCTAGGAGCACTTCGTCTGCCACTGCGCCGCGGAGCATGTGCGCCTCGCGGACGACCGCGCTGGCGGCCTCGGTGACGGCCGGGTGGAACCCGCCAGGCTGCGGCTGCATCATACGGCGCCAGCGCAGGGCGTTCGCCGCACGCAGTAGGTCGCCCCAAACGTCGCTGCCGTTTTCCTTGACGGTGTAAGTGAGTCGGCGAACCGCAGCGTTGAGACGCGCACCCGCCGGATCCCCGACGACGAAGATTTCAACGCCGTAGCGTACGACTTCGACGGAAGCTTTGTACCGCCTGATGACGTCATGCACCCTGCTCATAGCGCCACCGTGAACGCAAGCGCCTCGACGCCGCCGGGCGGCCGCCAATACAGCTCATTTTCCAGGCTGACCGGGCGGCTGTTGGAACTCCGGGCTTCCATTATCGTCTCCGCGGCGGACTCATCCGCAACCGACCGGTCGATCACACAGACCACGATCGGCGCAGAAATGTCGTTGAGATACTTGATCGCACCATAGCCATCGAGGATGGCGGCTTGGCGCCGCTCGACGAGGTGCGGCTCATCCGCCAGTTTCGGGGCCGACACAACCTGAGTCGACCACGTCGCCGCTCCCTTCTCGACGGGCAGCACGTAGTTCGACAACGGGCACGGCACATCCTTCGGATCCCCAGCTTTGCCGATACACGCCGCCAGGTCCTCCCGTAGCCACTTGTCGGTGCCAACGAGAACGAGGTCCGACGGCGGAGCGGCCATCCGCTCCGCCCACGACTCTGACACACCAACGAACTGCGCCAGGAAACCCGGGGCCGGCAGCACTGAGTGCAAAGACTCCACCGCTGAGTCGAGCTCGAATACTGCCTTGTATCGCGCGACTGGCAGCACTTTGCCGGCGACGAGGACCCGCAGATCCTCGGGACCGGCTTGAAGCCACGTGAACGCGCCGGTGTGAATACGGTTGCTCGTCACCGCCCGGAGGTACGTCCCCTGGGATGCCGCCCGGAAGGCATCAATCGGAGGAGCAAGCTCGGGCGCTGGGCTGGACAACATCCAGCCAGTGGCAATGAGCGCGGCCGCGTAGTCGCGCTGCGGAACCGAGATGGCAAGCACCAACTGCCGTCCATCGAGCTTCGGAATGAAGCCACGGAGCCTCGAGCCAAGCACGATGAACGATCCGATCCACGGAGCCCATTCGACCGCTTGGTCAGGACCGTCCGCCAGGCCGAGCCTGACTGGCGAGCGTCCCTCCGTCACCCTGGCTGACTCCCTCCGGCCGGGCATGTGACTCTTTCTTGAGGTTAGACCGGATGCTTCTACCTCGGCGTCGACGTACAGGACGGTGCTCCGCAGCGCATTGCCCGCACCGAAGGACCCTGTAGAGAGCACCTCGCGCAACTGCTTGTGCTCAGACCTCATCTAACCTTTCCAGCTTCCCCACCCAAAGCCGCGTGCCCATCTACAGCTGCGGACACGGGCTCCCGCTCCCCCGGCACCCCAGCCCTCCCCACCACGGCGGACGCCCCTGCCACCCGTCCACCCCAACCAACGCTACTCACGGGGCCCCTCACGCGATAGGCATATGCGCCTGTTCGCCGCCCTTACGGTTTACTGGCGCATCACTGCCCGCGCCCTTCCCCGACCGAAGACTGCCAAAAAGCCAGCATCCTTTTCCGTACCCGGGGGGACTTCATGCCGCAACTGAACCGTCAGTTAGGCAACCGGGGTTCAACCTGGCGGTGGACGACCTCAGCTGCCCTGCGCTCGGAGCATGGCAGGCGCCGAGCGCAGCACTGGCCAGAGCGCCCTGACGCGTACGTTCCAGCAACGATGGCCGAGGTGCAGTAAGACCTTCGCCGCACCGAGCGCAAAGGCTGCTCCCTGCGACGGCTGACTCCTCATCAACCGACTGCATCACGCCAGAGGATCCCCACGCCAGCCTCCCCTCAGCCCGAACGGGTACCGGAACGCACAAGGAACCGGGTCCGGACGCAGAATATCCATGCTCTCTACACGAAATGACACCCGTGCTGAAATCGTGATCTTGCCTGGCAGGCAAGAGAGTCGGCCGCGCATCATTCCGCAACCTCTGGCGGCTGGGTGCCAACTCTGGGAGCAGGCTCCCTCTTGCCAGTCCGCCCAGTGCGCACAGCCGCTGACTCAGCCAGCACTGCCGGGACGTACTCGCCAATGCGAGTACGCTGCCCTGCTGGACAGTCAGACCCAGCAACGCCGCAGGTGGGCACAGGCTTCAGCGGAACCGTGCTCCCTGCACTGCTGGCCCCGGCGGCCCTTTCCGCTCCGCAGGGTACCTACACGATGCCCATGGACTACCTGTGGACGGCGCGTGCACCGTTTGTCGCCCACAGGTCCCTGACCTGCGCGAACGTCGGAGCCCGAAAGGCCCTCCGGAGCCGTGTTCGCGCGGGGTCGCTTCTCTTGGCGTACGAGATCAGCTACAGTGCGGTACACGGCAAGTCGTGTGCGCCGATACCGCAGTTGCTTGTGCCCACGCCACAGGTAGCGCAAACGGTGAAGGTCCCCTCGGGTCCCACGCTCATTCCGCTCACCCCTGGCAACAGCCAAGATCCGGTGAGGGCGTGGGGTTCACCGAGTTTGGAATCGACTGTGGCCAAGAAGGGCAGCACCGGACTCAAGAAGAGGGCGCGTCAACTCGCCCTACGCGAAGGTATCTCGTACCACGTTGCGCTCATGCAGCTCACTTCTAAGCGAACCGCTCGTCGGCCTGCTGGGGCTGTTCACCGGGGCGACGCCACCGAGCCGAGCCAGACGCTGGAGGCGTTTGCCAAGATGGCGGCGCGGTCGGCCAAGTTCGAGTCGCTGAGTGCGCGGTTGGCGAAGCCGGCCGGGCTGGAGCAGTTCAGCAAGTTGTCCGCACTGTCGGCGAAGCTGGACTCGCTTGGCAAGGCGGCGGTGGCGTCGGCCGGGTTGGACTCGCTTGGCAAGGGGGCGATGGAAGCGGCGTCCCTGAAGCTGTTCGGTCAGATGGCGGCGCGGTCGGCCAAGTTCGAGTCGCTGAGTGCGCGGTTGGCGAAGCCGGCCGGGCTGGAGCAGTTCAGCAAGTTGTCCGCACTGTCG
>NZ_JBFBBS010000078.1:11868-13783 GCF_040682835.1 Streptomyces sp. NPDC051104
GGCGAAGCTGGACTCGTTCGCCAAGGTGACGGTGGCGTCGGCCGGGTTGGACTCGCTTGGCAAGGCGGCGGTGGCGTCGGCCGGGTTGGACTCGCTTGGCAAGGGGGCGATGGAAGCGGCGTCACTGAAGCCGTTCGGTCAGATGGCGGCGCGGTCGGCCAAGTTCGAGTCGCTGAGTGCGCGGTTGGCGAAGTCGGCCGGGCTGGAGCAGTTCAGCAAGTTGTCCGCACTGTCGGCGAAGCTGGACTCATCCAGCAAGACGGCGATGCGGTACAGCACGGAAGTACAGCAACCCCACCGGCCGTAGGTGGCCGCTCGGGACCGCTATAGCTCCCGTGACCAGCCCAAGCAACCTCAACGGCCTTAGTGCCCATAGTTCGCATCGAGGGGGCCAGGGGTTCAAATCCCCTCAGGTCCACGCAGCTCGAAGCCCCCGCCGGGACAACTGACGGGGACTTCGCCCAAAGTCGCTACGCCAGCCACGCGTGTCAGTGGCCGGCCGTAGCCTTTGGCCATGCATAGAGGAGCAATCACACGGGCGTCCGTACTCAAGGCAATCGCCGAGCACGACGAGTTGGGCCGCGAGGCGTTCCTGGAGACGTACCACTTCGGCAAGGCCCGTTCGTACGTCCTCGTGCATGAGGGGCGGGAGTACGACTCGAAGGCGATCGCCGGAGTGGCGCACAAGTGGGATCAGGGCCGTCCGCTGGCGCCCGGCGAGTTCAGCGGCGGCAAGGATCACGCAGTCGCCTGGTTGAAGCGTCTTGGCTTCCAGGTCGAGAAGCTGATCTAGTGACTATCAGTCGGGCTGCGGCGAGGGCGGGCCGAGACGTCGGGGGCGAGCAGCGCCTAGCCTGGCCGGCCGGGCTGACATCCGTGGCTGACATCAACAACCGGGTTCCTGACGGCAGAAGATGACGGCAACAGAGCCGTACGCATGGGGACCCTGGCGGTAGCAGGAGGACTGCCTTGAGCCCTTGGAGTAGCAACGCGGCAGCGCGCATGTAGCCAAGAATGAACTCCTAATGCGGTGGTCAGTGGAGCCTGCACCATCGGTAATGTCGCGAGAAGCGGTGATCACGGCAAAGGGTGCCTCGGACCACCACAAGCCGCCTCTCCAGGTCACGGCGCGTCAGACCAGGGCTTGCCCTCGACCCAGTGACGGACCCAGCCGGCGAAGCCGGACTCTCCGGTGGTGAAGCCGAACTCCGATCCAAACGGTGCGGCACCCTCGCCGCAGATGCTCCAGACGTGTCCACGGTGAGGGCCAGCGACGATCAGGTGCCAGTACATGCCACAGCCGTCGGTACCCAACACGATCGACCCGTGGTCGAAGACTGGATCCAGCATCGGGCCGAGTTCCTCGTCCGGGAGGTCGTCCTCCTCCCACAGCCACATCTTCGTCAGCGGGAACGGCTTGGCTAGCTCCCGGACTGGGCGATCGTCGCCCCAGTCATCGGGCAGCTCGGCCAGCGGCACCAGGCCGTAGTCTGGCGGACCGGAGCCGCAGCCGTCAGCTATCTCGGCGACGCAGGTCCGGTAGGGCTCAGGCAGTGTGATCCCGTGTTCCGTCTCGAAGGCGCGAACTGCCTCCCAGCCCAAGGGCTCCCCAGTGTCAAAGGCCGCCCGAAGCATGGCCAGGTCTTCGGAGTAAGCCTGCTCAGTGTCCATGGAGCACATAGCTATCACCCGCCATCGTCAGATGACGGGGGCGGGTGGCCCCAGATGCGTGATCCGTCCGGGCCGGGCACTGGAACCTGCAATGTCCCGAAAGGCTCTCGGATCTCAGCCTCCTACGGCGTCGAGGAGGAGGCAGAGCACTCAGAGGGCGGTATGTGACGTGATGCCATGTTTGTCGTCGCTGGAACGTGTGGCTCAGGCGTATCGGGGCTGATCGGGGAGCCCTGTCGTGCTG